>CABVDR010000164.1 GCA_902497145.1 uncultured Oscillospiraceae bacterium | reverse complement strand
GTTCTGCGGCAAGAGCTTCCCGGAGGCGGTGGAATATCTGCTTGACTACCATGGCCGGGCGCGGGACTCCCCTGCCTCCCAAAAGCCTGTGCTGGCCAAGGGCCAGGACAGGCAGAAGGATGAGCCTCCGCCTCCCTTTTCCCTGCTGCCCCCCAATCCGGATCAGCGGCGCGTGTTTGCCTATCTTCAAAAGAGAGGCATCGCGCCCCAGGTGATCCGGGGATTTATCCAGGCCGGACTGCTGTACGAGGATGCCAAGTACCACAACTGTGTGTTCGTGGGCAGAGACGCTGGCGGGACGCCAGTGTTTGCCAGTAAGCGCGGCACATACGACCTGGACGGCAGCAGCTTCAAGCGGGATGTTCTGGGGAGCGATAAACACATCGCCTTTCGGCTGCCCAGCAGGCCGGATCTGGATTGGGTTCTGGTGTTCGAGGCGCCCATCGACCTGATGAGTTACCTCACTCTGCACCGGCAGGTCACCAGTAACGCCGTGGCCCTGTGCGGGGTGTTCGGAGGAGCCCTGGAGACCTACCTGAAGGACTACCCCCACATCAAGCAGATCGGTCTATGCCTGGATGCGGACGATCCAGGGCGGATAGCGGCGGAACGCCTACGCGCCCAGTACGAGGCCGCAGGCTACGCGGTAAAGCTCCAGACGCCTCCCCGCGGCAAGGACTGGAATGAGTATTTACAGCAGCGAGGCCCTGTCCGGGAAAGGGGGGATCAGCGACAGACCGCAACCAGATAATCATTCAGGCTGAAAAGAATCAAAAACATGGAGGAACGATCATGATCAAACACCTTTTGACAGCCCTGTGCGCCCTGGCCCTGGTCACGGCTGGGAGCATCCCCGCCCTGGCCGCCGAGGCGGATACCGGCGAGAGCGCCCGCTATTACCCCATCTCAGTGGAGGAGTACACCTATGGGGAACAGAATGAGCCCCGCATCAACAAGGCGTATCAGCTCTCCCTCTCAGACGACCCCTCCAGTATCCCCACGGAGGACTTTGTGCGGAATGGGCGGCTGTATTACCTGCTGGATATGACCCGGAAGGACGAGGTGGGGGTGGACACCAAAGCCCATACCGAGACCGTCACCCGCCCCAGCGATACCGACAACATGAAGGAGATCCTCCAGGGGCTGGAGGCCGAGCTGGAAGTCACCACCGAGGAGGGGTACACCGGGGTGCTCCGCCTGGACCACACCAGCGTCCAGGTGACCACAGACGGCTACGCCACCAAGACCCGCAATCTCTCCGCCACCCGCACTTACCCCAACCTGTCCGACGCGGATCTGGCCCTGATCCCCAAGTCCATCGAGGACAACGGGAAGGAGCTGACCCTGGCGGATGTCCAGTGGAGCAGCTCCGAGCAGACGGACGGCGCGGGCGGCTCGGTCACCCGCTACACCGCCAAGGCCAGCTACACCGGCACCAGCAGCTGCCAATACGCCACCGGCTACACGGTCACCGCCAACTACACCGGCGAGGTGGCCAAGACCGGCTGCA
>CABVDR010000163.1 GCA_902497145.1 uncultured Oscillospiraceae bacterium | reverse complement strand
GCCGGAAAGGGTGGAGCCGTTCTCCCCGATCACCGTCTGGTAGCCCTGGGGCAGCTTGCGGATGAACTCGTCGCACTGGGCGGCCTTGGCGGCTTCCAGCACCTCCTCATCGGTGGCGCTCCGGCGGCCCAGGCGGATGTTCTCCATCACCGTGTCCCGGAACAGCACCACGTCCTGGAACACCATGGAGTAGGAGCGCAGGAGGGCCTCCGGGTCCACCGTGGACACGTCCGTCCCGCCCAGGGACACCTTCCCGCCGGTGACATCCCAGAACCGGGCGGCCAGCTTGCAGGCGGTGGACTTCCCGCCGCCGGAGGGGCCGATGAGAGCGGTGACCTCCCCCTGGCGGGCGGTGAAGCTCACATCCTCCAGCACCCCAGCGCCCTCCCGGTAGGCAAAGGAGACGTGGTCGAAGGTGATGTCGTAACTGGATGGGCAGAAGTCCTCTGTCCCCGTCTGCACCGGCTGCTCCAGAATGGAGCGCATCCGTTCAATCTGCAGCTTGGTGTTGAAGGTGGCGGCGATGTTCTGGAGCACCACCCCCAGAGGATCGTACAGCCGGGCAGCGGCAAAGAGGAAGCCCAGGAAATAGAGGAAGGAGAGCTCCCCGACCAGCAGCAACGCCCCGCCGGTGAGCACCGTGGTGGCAAGCCCCAGCCGCAGGAAAGCCTGAGCGGAGCACACAAACACGCCGGTGGCCAGCTCGGAGCGGATGGAGCTGCCCTCCATGGCGGACAGTTTTGCCTCCAGGCCGTCGAGATACCGCTCCTGCCGGTGGCAGGCCTTGATGTCCCGGATGGTCTCCAACCCCTCCTGGATGCAATCGGCCACTGCCCGTTTGTTCAGGATATTTTTCGTCCCAAAGGCGTCCTGGATCTTCTTACTTCCCGCTGTCAGCGCCACCGCCACGGGCACCACCCACAGCACCGCCAAGGCCATGCGCCAATCGCACACGAACATGCACGCCCCGATTACCAGCGTGGAGCCGATAGAGGCGAACAGTTGCGGCACATAGTGGGAGAACATCTGATCCAGGCTGGAGCAGTCGGCGATCATGGTGGAGGTCAGGTCGCTGAGATCCCGGTTGCCGAAGAAGGACAGGGGGAGTCTCCGCAGCGTCTCCGCCAGGCTCACCCGGCGGTTGGCGCTCTCCTGGTAGGTGGCGATGTAAAGGGAGGCGTACTGGAACCAGTGGAGGACGAACAGCAGGAGGAGCACCGCCAGGGCAAAGCCCACATAGAGCCAGAACCCGTCCATGGGACTGCCGCTGCTCTCCAGGCAGCCCAGAAGATGCTGGACCGTGAACAGGACCGCCCCCACGGGGAACATGAGGGCCAGATTGCACACAAAGCACCAAATCACGGCCTTCACCAGGTCTCTGGCACCCTTCTCGCTGAGGGCGAAGATATGTTGTAATTTCTTTATCATACCGCTGCCTCCTTTCCAACCTTCCACTTTGCGCTACGCTGATAGTCCGCCCACATGGCGGCGTAGACGCCGTTTCTTTCCAGCAGGGCGCTGTGGCTGCCCTGCTCCGCAATCTTTCCCTCGCTGAGGACGATGATG
>CABVDR010000162.1 GCA_902497145.1 uncultured Oscillospiraceae bacterium | reverse complement strand
ACATCAATAGACTTTCTGAACAAGGTACATAAAAGCCTGGACTCGCAGGAATATAGCCTCTCTTATTCTCCGGCCAAGTCCAAGAATTATATGCTGTACTGCAATGGCAACTTCATCGGTGGCCTGTTCGATGAGGAGCTGTGCTTCGTCTACGCTGACAGTGTGAGTGAACTGCTGGGGCAGCCGGAACCCGTCTATCGCGGCTACTCCAGCACCGCCCAGCACAGGATGCTGGTGATCCCGGAGGAACACTGGACGAAGGCGCTGAAACTGCTCTATGCCGAGAAATTTGACTGGAGCCGTTTGGTGTACGATATCACCTACACCAGCATTGGCGCGGCTGTGGTGGAGGACTTTTACGATGAGAATGTGGTGTTTCTGCGCTTCTGCTTTGAAAAGGAGCTGCTGAAAAAGAACCCTCTGGACCGGCATGGCCGTATCCTGCGGATGGTCTATCTCAATCAGGACCTGACAAATATCGGTAAGAATTTGTTTCCTGAGTTGCTGGACAAGTTCCTTGCTTTTTTTGATCGGAAAGGAAAAACCAGTCTGGAAACCATGCTGCAACGGTGGTACACCGCGCTGGAGAAGGAGTACCGCAGCCAGACGGCGGGATAAGGAGGACTGCACCAATGTTTGAAGAATTCTATGAGATGTACGAGCCCGAGGAGCAGGAAGTGGTCGCTCTGATCAATCGCTGCATTGGGGGCGGATATAACTGGAAAGGAAACTTTTGGGAAATGACCGTTGTGACGCTGGGCGTGGTGTTTTGTGACACCGGCAAGGTCAGCACCAAAGAGGAGCGGCTGGAGTGGCCGGTCACCGATGAGGAGCGTAACAGCGAAAAGGGCTGGGAACGCTTTCAAAACGAGCAGATCTGCCGCCTGAAGATCCGCCGGATGAAAGAAGAATGGGCAAAGGATTTGGTGGCGTGGCCCTGGTGTATCTCCCAGGTGGTCAAGGCCCATGAGGACTGCCCGGAACTTCAGGCCGTTCTGGACGAGTACCACAAGCCGGTGGTAATCCAGGACCAGGTGCTGGGAGAACTGACACTGGACAAGGACTATGATACCTTCGAGGGCGAAATCCAGTGGTGCGGAAAGGATGTGAGCCTTTCTCTGGAAGTCAATGCCGAGAGCAAGCCCTCCTGGACCCGCGCCCGCAGTGCCGCCAAGAAGCTGCTGGCCGACTGTGAAACCTGGGACAAGGCCATGCGGGAGCTTGCGGCAAAGAACCTGACCGGGCTGGCCAACGACTGGCTCTCCCAGGATGAGGAAAACCCCCGTGACCCGGAAACAGACCCCATCACAGAGGAAGAACTTGCCCGGCGGATCAGCATGACGAGCCTGTCCGTCACCTCCGGCGGCAGCTTCACCGCCTGGTTTGACTGCGACGAGATGTTCACCGACCATGCGGTGACGGTCTACGGCTCCTTGAAAAAGGGCCTCAAAACTGCCAACATTGAGGGATAAGGAGGCGCAGAGATGAAGCTGAACTGTAAACGCATGGATTTTACATATACCCCCGGCGAGGAAATCTTCAACTTTCCCGAGGAATCGGGACTACCCTTTATCTTCG
>CABVDR010000161.1 GCA_902497145.1 uncultured Oscillospiraceae bacterium | reverse complement strand
GCCGTCTCATCGGCGATGTGGCGGACCATGGACAGATCGTGGGCAATAAACAGGTAGGTGAGGCCCAGCTCCCGCTGGAACTTCATCAGCATATTCACCACCTGGGCCTGGATGGACACATCCAGGGCGGAGATGGGCTCGTCACAGACGATAAATTCCGGGTTCAGCGCCAGTGCCCGGGCAATACCCACCCGCTGGCGCTGGCCGCCGGAGAACTCGTGGGGGAAGCGGTTGGCATGCTCTTTGCTGAGGCCCACCATGTTCAGCAGCTCATACACCCGCTCCTGCCGCTCCTTGGCGTTTGCACAGAGCTTATGGATTTCCAGTCCTTCCCCCACGATCTCTCCCACCGTGAAAAACGGGTTCAGGGAGGCGTAGGGGTCCTGGAAAATCATCTGCATCTTCCGGGTCAGGGTCTTGGCCTCGGCCCGGGTCACCTTGCTGATGTCCTGGCCGTCAAACACGATGGTGCCGCCGTCCGGCTCATAGATGCGCAGCAGGGTGCGGCCCACGGTGGTCTTGCCGCAGCCGGACTCGCCCACCAGGCCCAGGGTCTTGCCCCGCTGGATGGTAAAGGATACATTGTCCACCGCCCGGAGGATCTTACCTTGGGCCACGCGGAAGTGCTTTTCCAGGTTGGTCACCTGGAGGATGGGATCAGACATGGTCACTGCCTCCTTTCACCAGGGGCGGGATGCCCTCCGGCGGCGTCACGTCGGGGGCCCGGCGGTCCAGCAGCCAGCAGCGGGAGCCGTGGCCCTGTCCGCAGGAGAACTCTGGGGGCTCCTCCTTCAGGCACGCCTCCATGGCATAGGGGCACCGGGCCGCGAAGGCGCACCCCTTGGGCGGGGCATACAGATCGGGCGGCGTGCCGGGAATGGCATACAGCTCGCTCTTCACGTCCTGAATGAGGTTGGGCATGGCCCCCAGAAGGCCCCAGGTATAGGGGTGGCTGGGGTGGTAAAACACTTGCCGGGCGTCGCCGTACTCTACGATCTCCCCGGCGTACATGACCGCGATCCGGTCGGCCATCTTGGCCACCACGCCCAGATCGTGGGTGATGAGCAGGATGGAGGTGCCCCGCTGCTCCTTGAGGTGGTTCATCAGGTCCAGGATCTGCGCCTGCATGGTCACATCCAGGGCGGTGGTGGGCTCATCGGCAAAGAGGATTTTGGGGTTACAGGCCATGGCCATGGCGATCATGACCCGCTGGCGCTGGCCGCCGGACATGGTGTGGGGGTAGCGCTTGGCCACCAGCTCCGGGTTGGGCAGTCCCACCTGCCCCAGCAGCTCCACGGAGATGCGCTCTGCCTCCTGGCGGGACACCTTCTGATGGCGCAAAATGCCCTCGCACATCTGCCGTCCCACCCGCATGGTGGGGTTCAGGCTGGTCATGGAGTCCTGAAAGATCATGGAGAACTCCTTGCCCCGGTAGGCCTCCATGGCCTTGTCGCTGAGATGGGTGATGTCGGTGCCCTGATAGGTGATGGTGCCGGACTTGATCCGGGAGGGCGGGGAGGGCAGCAGCTTCATAATGGTCTGGATGGTCACCGACTTGCCGCAGCCGGACTCGCCCACAATGCTCAGCGTCTC
>CABVDR010000160.1 GCA_902497145.1 uncultured Oscillospiraceae bacterium | reverse complement strand
ACGAGAAATCCCGCCGCGTGGGCCAGTCTGTGGCCGCCGCCAGCCTGCCGGAGGTGTAAGCGCCCATGATCATCGGCAACGCCAAGCTGTTCCTGGACGGCGCCTTCCAGGAGGGCTCCCTCACCTTTGAAAACGGCGTCATCACCGCTGTGGGCCCCGCCCAGGGTCCCTGTGACCTGGACGCCGGGGGAAAGTATCTGGTCCCCGGCTTCCTCGATGTCCACACCCACGGGGCCATGAACGAGGACTTCTCCGACGGGCGGCCCGAAGGACTGCCCATCATGTCCCGCCACTACGCCGCCCACGGCGTCACCTCCTTTCTGGCCACCACCATGACCCTGAAGGAGGAGACCCTCACCCCCGCCATGCACGCCATCCGGGACTTCCGCCGCCCGGCGGACGGCGCCAAGTGCGCCGGCATCCACCTGGAGGGTCCCTTCCTGTGCTACGCCAAGCGGGGCGCCCAGGCGGCGGAGAACCTGCACGAGCCGGACGCTTCCATGTTCCACCGCCTCAATGAGGCCAGCGGCGGCATGGTCCGCCTGATCACCGTGGCGCCGGAGGAGGAGGGGGCCATCCCCTTTATCCGGGAGGTCTCCCAGACCTGCACCGTCTCCCTCGGCCACACCACTGCCGGCTATGAGACCGCCATGGCGGCCTATGGTGCGGGGGCCAGCCACGCCACCCACCTCTTCAACGCCATGCCCTCCTTCCTCCACCGGGAGCCCGGGGTCATCGGCGCGGCCCTGGACAGCGGCGCCACGGTGGAGCTGATCTGTGACGGCCTGCACATCCATCCCGCCGTCATCCGGGCCACCCACAAGCTGTTTGGAGACAAGCTGGTCATCATCAGCGACTCCCTGCGCTGCGCCGGCATGCCCGACGGCGAGTATGAGCTGGGCGGGCAGCCCATCGAGATGAAGGGCGGCAAGGCCACCCTGCGCGGGACCGACACCCTGGCCGGCTCCTCCTCCAACCTGCTCTCCGAGCTGCAAAACGTGGTGGCATTCGGCCTGCCTCTGGAGGACGCCGTCACCGCCCTCACCCTTGCTCCCGCCAGGGCCGTCCGGCTGGACCACCAGATCGGCTCCTTGGCCGTGGGCAAGCAGGCCGACCTGGTGCTGCTCAACCCAGACCTCACCCTGGACTCCGTCTATGTGGACGGGGAAAAGGTCCGCTGAATTTAGAAGGAGGAATCCCCCATGAAGATCATTTCCGCAAAGGACTATCAGGCGCTCAGCCGCGCCGCCGCCAATATCATCTCTGCCCAGGTCATCCTCAAGCCCAGCTGTGTCCTGGGCCTGGCCACCGGCTCCAGTCCGGTGGGCACCTATCAGCAGCTCATCGAGTGGTACAAGAAGGGTGACCTGGACTTCTCCCAGGTCCGCACCGTCAACCTGGACGAGTATGTGGGGCTGGACAAGGACCACGACCAGAGCTACGCCTACTTCATGCGCACCAACCTGTTCGACCACATCAACGTGGACCCCGCCAACACCAATATCCCGGACGGCATGGCCCCCGACGAGGCGGAGGAGTGCGCCCGCTACGACAAGGTCATCCATGACCTGGGCGGCATCGACCTGCAGCTGCTGGGCCTGGGCGTCAACGGCCACATCGGCTTCAACGAGCCCGCCGACGCCTTCTCCACCGGCACCCATCAGGTCACCCTCACC
>CABVDR010000159.1 GCA_902497145.1 uncultured Oscillospiraceae bacterium | reverse complement strand
CGCCCCAAAGGAGAGGTGCAGGTGCAGCACGCAGGCGGGGAACTTGCCCACCATCTTCTGGTTCTGGTAGGCCTGCTCCAGGGCCGCCATCAGCAGGCGGGACTTCACCTGCCGCCCGTTGACAAAGAAGAACTGCCAGTTCCGGCTGGCCCGGCAGCAGGCGGGCTGAGAGACAAAACCGGTGACTTTGATCCCGTCGCCGCCGCTCTTCACCTCCCGGAAGCCCAGGGCCAGCTCCCGGCCCAGCACGGCGTACACGGCGCTCTGGAGGGCGCCGTCCCCGGGGGTGAGCAGCTCCTGCTTGCCGTCCCGGATGAATTTGACGCTCACCTCCGGGTGGGACAGGGCTACCCGCTGGACCACGCCGAAGACGGCGGCCCCCTCGGCGGAGTCCTTCTTCATAAACTTCAGCCGGGCGGGGGTGTTATAAAACAGGTCCCGCACCACCATGGTGGTGCCCAGGGGACAGCCCGCCTCTTCGATTTCTCCGGGCACGCCACCCTCCAGGGAGAGGGAGGCCCCCAGGGGGGCATCGGCGGTGCGGGTCATTACCTCCACCCGGGACACCGCTGAGATGGCTGCCAGAGCCTCGCCCCGGAACCCCAGCGTCCCAATGGCCTCCAGGTCGTAGGCGGTGCGCAGCTTGCTGGTGGCGTGGCGGAGAAAGGCGGTTTTCAGCTCCCCGGCGGGGATGCCCTTGCCGTCGTCGGTGACTCGCAGGAAGGTGAGCCCGCCGTGGGAGATTTCCACTGTCACCTTGGACGCCCCGGCGTCGATGGCGTTTTCCATCAGCTCCTTGGCCACGCTGGCGGGCCGCTCCACCACCTCGCCGGCGGCGATGAGATCGGCCACATGGGAGTCTAGTACTTGAATGGTTGGCATAGGTACCTCCAAACATCTGGAAGAGTCGTTTAAACAAAAAAGGAGAGAGTGTCCGGGTCCAGGTAGGCCCGCCGGGGGTGCTCCGGATCCACATAAATAACGGGGTACTGAACGGGGGCGGGTTGGGTCCACAAAAGGCCGCTGGTCACGGTGTAGGTCTTTCCTTCCCAGATATAGCGGCAGCGCACCACCCAGGGGGAGTTTTCCCCTGGGATATTGGTAAAACTGCCCATATTCCAGGTAATCCACACCCATTTCTCCACCGAACAGCCTACGTTGTCTACCCGCACGCCCCGCTCCTGCAGGCGCCGGCAAAGGGCCTTTCGCCGCCGGTACCACACCAGACACAGCCCCGCTGCCGCCAGCAGGAACAGCCCCAGGGTGGAAAAAGTCCATCCCCCGCCGCCCCGCACAGGCAGATCCATCCAGGTAAACAGTCCCCCCAGCAGAACAAAGGCCGCACCAATCCCGCCCAGAACCAGCGCCAGGAGTTTAGACAAAAATTCAGGCGGGTTTTTCATGGGTACCTCCTGTTATGTGTAAAGTTTTTTCCTTTACAGTATCTTTTAGGGGGAATGTGTCGGTTTTAGGGGAGTGTTCCGCCCTGCGGGGCGGCCTACTTTGCCCACGGCGGCAAAGTAGGCAAAACGCCGCTGGGGGTCTCCTTCGATGAATACCTGGCTTATGCCGGTATTCATAGGCGTCGCCCCCCAGACCCCCATTACGGGGGACGCATCCCTGTTTCCTTGGGCAATTTCGTCCGGCGGGCAAAATCTGAGTGGCTGGTCCTTCTTGCCTCGGGGACACAG
>CABVDR010000158.1 GCA_902497145.1 uncultured Oscillospiraceae bacterium | reverse complement strand
GCCGCAGGCCCATCTCCCGCGCCGCCTGGTCCTGGGCGGGGTCATCCGGGTCTGCGAGGGGCGGGAACATGAGGTGGGGACAGATCGGAATGCTCCCGGTCTGAAACACCTCCCGCGCTTTCTCCTTTGCGAAGGCGATGTTCTGCTCCACCTCGCCCCGGAGCGGCGCGCAGATGTAGACCAGCTTGTAGTTGTCCCTGGTTCGAGCCATAGTCCGATCCCGAAACACATCCAGATAACGGCCCACAGCCTGCCGGATCGTCTCATAGTCGGCCTCTGTAGGGCGGTATGCGTACCACTCTAATTTCCCGTAGTTATCCCAGATGTGGGGCGCCACACCCTCCCGGAAATTTGGGTTGCCAGGGATGGGCTTCTTTCCCAGGAGATCCCCCAGCTTCACTACCTGAGTGTCCACCGGCCCATTGATACGGTTCAGAACGGTCAGCTTCAGGGCATCGTACTGGCCGGAGATGTGGGTGGAGATAAACTGTATCCGCACCCGCAGATCCTTGTCCAGTGTCCCGTAACAGCTCTGGCCGGAACAGTAAGGATTGTCGATGGCCCGCCCATCACCGAACAGATACCACAACGCCTGTTCAAAGAAATTGGTCACCGTTCCATCTCCTTCTTTTTACTTTTTTCCGTTTGCGGCTCCGACTTCTGGGGCGCCAGCTCATCCCTGGACGGGTCACGGATGACGGAACGGCCCTTCCCGTCCATCACCAGAGTGTCCAGGGAATCGTTGCAGATCTCCTCGCCGCTGATGATCAGCGCGGTATCGGTTAAATGTACATCGCCGCATACCCTGCCATATACAGCACTGGTACCGGACAGAATGGGCGCACGGCCTGTGTCCGGCGAGTCCAACACCATCCCGCAGTCGGACACTCTGGCGTGGCCACATAGATTACTCCCCCGGATATAGGCGTCGTCCTCCGCACGGGCATGGCCGCTCAGGGCAGAGTTCTGGGAAACATAGGCGTTCCCGCAGGCGACGGACTCTCCAAACAGGGCCGAGCCTTTATCCACATAGGCGTCGTTACACGCAATGGCATCGCCAAAGATCCAGGCGTCATCCCCCGTCTCAAAGGACAGGTTGCGCTCGCTCTCCACAAAGCCGCCCAGCTCCCCGGCCTTTACCTTCTTCCCGATATCCCGCAGGGCGCGGATGCGGTGGAGAAAGGGATATTTCTCATGGGCGATATCGGTCAGTTCATATTTCTGATTGATTGCTGCTTCATCTCCTTTTTACAGACAGGAGCGGGGCCGCCCCTTGGGACAGCCCCGCCCGTATGCTTCTGTCTCAGATTTTAGATGGCCCGCACTCCGCGATCCAGCTGTCCAGGCCCAGGCTCTCCGCCATAAGCAGGGCCAGGTTGTGCATTGCCGCCCGGTCCTGGGCGTCCTCCAGCTTGACGGTCGTCTCAAACAGGCCCCAGAGCAGCTCGACGATCATTCTGCCGTCGTAGGGCTCCAGCAGCTCGCTGTCGGGCAGGGCGTCCTCGCCGCTTCCGCCGCGAAGGAGCTGCCGCTCCTTTTCCATCAGGTCCAGGCTGGCCTGGAGGCTCTCCTGGGGCAGTCCCCAGGCTTTGGCAATCAGCTTCACGCCTGCCTCCACGGGGGCCTCGTCCCCGATCTTATCCGGCCCGCCCAGGGCCAGGGCGTTGACTGCCTCCTCGGTGACCTGCCGAAGCAGCTTCTCCGGCGAGGGAT
Source organism: uncultured Oscillospiraceae bacterium (assembly GCA_902497145.1). Classification (GTDB taxonomy): domain Bacteria; phylum Bacillota; class Clostridia; order Oscillospirales; family Oscillospiraceae; genus Lawsonibacter. The sequence continues at coordinate 8 of CABVDR010000158.1, read as the reverse complement.
GGGTTTCG
>CABVDR010000157.1 GCA_902497145.1 uncultured Oscillospiraceae bacterium | reverse complement strand
CCCGCCTGCCAGGTGGAGGCCATCCGCATGTTTTACCTGCCGGAAAACGCCGATCAGGTGGATTTTACCCAGTACGACTACGTAGTGGACTGCATCGACACGGTGGCCGCCAAGCTGGATTTAGTGGAAAGGTGTACCACTTTACAGATTCCGATTCTCAGTGCCATGGGCTCCGGCAACAAGCTGGACCCCACCGCATTCCGGGTCACCGACCTGAGCAAGACCCAGGGCTGCCCTTTGGCCCGGGTCATGCGAAAGGAGCTGCGGAAACGGGGCATCACCCACCTGAAGGTGGTCTACTCCACCGAGGAGCCCCTCACTCCCCTCCAGAGCGCCGAGGAGGAGCCCCCCGCCGGGACGGACACCCGGCCTCGTTCCACCGCACGGCGCTCCACTCCCGGCTCCATCTCCTTTGTCCCCGCCGCTGCCGGGCTGGTGGTGGCCAGCGCAGTCATTCGAGATCTGGGCGGGTTTTAAATCAGAAATCCTTTGTCAGCAAAAGAGTGCTGCGGCTAGAAAGCCGCAGCACTCTTTTTACAGGAGCTGAATAAAATTCCACATCAGCTTACATCCGTAGAAAATAATGATCACGCCGCACACAACATTGATGATCCGCAGCGTTTTGGCGTTGAAACGATCACTGAACACAGAGATGGCAAGGGTGATCCCGGTAAACCAGAGACAGGATGCAGTACCCACACCGGAAATAAACGGGATCGACTGTGCAGCGGGCAGCGTGACATGAAAGGCCCCCAGCATCATGGTCCCATCTATGATGGCCTGAGGATTGAACCAGGTCACCACACAGGCGGAGGATATAGTTTTTCGTATGGAACCCGTTGTTTGGGAGCGGTCGATTTCCTCCGCTTTTGCCCGGAGCAGCCCAACTCCGATGTAGATCACAATGAGGCTCCCTACACACAGAATTGCCATCTGCATCCATTGGTAACGCTCCATCACCGCGCCGATTCCAAAGAAACAGGCAAACGCCAGCGTCACATCAAAGAAAATGACGATCCAAGCGGTGAGCAAAGCACGGCGACGTGTGTGGGTCAGCGCGGAGTTGATCACAAACAAATTTTGCAGACCGATCGGAGCCACATAGGCAAGCCCCATGGTCAAACCCTGAAAAAAATATCCCATTGTTCTTCCCGCCTATCGTTCTACATGAAAAGGGCCGGGGCTTTACCCCGGCCCTTTTTTCTACGGTTTCTTACATATGAGCCCGGTGGAAGACCTTCTTGCCCTTGCGGATCATCAGGCCGTCGCCGGACAGGTCATCGGCGGTGTAGCGCTGGTTCACGTCGGACACCTTCTGGTCGTTGACGGTGACACCGCCCTGCTCCACCAGACGGCGGGCCTCCTTCTTGGAGGGGGCCAGCTTACAGGTGACCATCAGGTCCAGGATGCCGATGGAGCCATCGGTAAGGTTGTCCTGGGTGAGGGTGGTGCTGGGCACGTTGCTCATGTCGCCGCCGCCCACAAACAGGGCCTTGGCCGCATCCTGGGCCTTCTTGGCCTCCTCCTCGCCGTGGACCAGCTTGGTGAGCTCAAAGGCCAGGATCTCCTTGGCGGTATTGAGCTGGCTGCCCTCCCACTTGTCCATCTCGTCGATCTGCTCCAGAGGCAGGAAGGTGAGCATACGCAGGCACTTGAGCACGTCCTGGTCGCCCACATTGCGCCAGTACTGGTAGAACTCGTAGGGAGAGGTCTTGTTGGGGTCCAGCCACACGGCGCCCTTGGCGGTCTTGCCCATCTTCTTGCCCTCGGAGTTCAGGAGCAGGGTGATGGTCATGGCGT
>CABVDR010000156.1 GCA_902497145.1 uncultured Oscillospiraceae bacterium | reverse complement strand
TGGTGCAGCAGCACAGCATGAGCACCAGGGCTGCATAAACAGCAAAGGCGCTCCGGCTCTTTTTTCCCATGGGCAGGCTGCGGGTTTCTTTCTTCTGCTTGCTTTCCTTATGAAACAGTTTCATTTTTGGTGTCCTCCTTAAATTGAAAGATATTCTCCATGTCCTCATCGGACAGAAGTTCGTAAAGGGTTTCCGGCTCCTGGATATTGGCAAGGTCGCCGGGGGTGAGGCGGCCAATGGTCATATCCGCCACGGCGTTTTCAGTGCCGCCGTGGGAATAGACAGGCGCGCCGCCATCGGTGGTGTACTTGATGTTGGGATGTTTCAAAAGGTCATACTTTTCATCCATCAGCGGCGCTTCGCCACGGATAAAGAGCAGGGCCAGGTTGTTGTCCAGCATACGGACCTCATCGGGCGTCATCAGCTCCCGGCCCGTGATCTGGTTGTTGGTGGAATAGCTGCCGGAATGCCCGGTGCTCTTGCCGTAGGTGTCCAGCCAGAGGGTGCTTTTCCCCAGGTAGTTCTCGGAGATCAGCTTGTGGGTGGACGTTTCATTGCCGCCCAGATACAGAAATTCATCGCAGTTGCCGATGATGGATTCCCATTGCTTTTCAAACAGCGCCTTGAGCTGGGCAATGTTCTGAATGATGATGGAAACGCTGATATTCCGGGAGCGCATGGTGGCCAGCAGCTTGTCGAAATCATCCGGCAAGCTCACGTTGGCGAACTCATCCATGAGAAAATGCACCGGTGTGGGCAGGCTGCCGCCGTGTACCCGGTCGGCAGAATAAAAAAGTTCCTGGAAGGTGCTGGCATACAGCAGGCTTACCAAAAAATTGAAGCTGGCGTCGTTGTCCGGAATCAGCGCAAAGAGCGCCACTTTTTTCTCACCCAGGCTGGAAAGGTCCAGTTCATCCGTGGCGGTGAGGGCCGCCACCGAGGAAAGATTGAATTTTTCCAGGCGGGACGCCAAGGTGATTTGAATGGATTTCAGCGTTTTGGCAGAGCCGGAACGGTAATCCTTGTAATACTTCACAGCGATGTGATCCGGGGAGCGCATTTCCAGCCGGTCAAACAGTTCGTCAAGCGGCGATTGGTAGGAATCATCATCCTCCCGCACCTCCCCGGCTCGGAGCATCTCCATAATCATGGGGAAATTCTTCTCATCCTCCGGCGCTTCGTACCACAGATAAAACACCAGCGCCATGAGGAGCATACTGGCCGCCGTATCCCAGAAGGGGTCGTTGGACTGGCTCCCTTTCGGAGTGGTGGCTTTGAAAAGGTTCGTCACCATCTTCTGCACATCGTTGTCGGATTTCAGATAGGCAAAGGGATTGTAGCAATGGCTTTTCTCCATGTTCAGAAGGTCCACCACCTTGATCTCATAGCCCATCTGTTCCAACAGGCCGCCGCAGTCACGAAGCAGTTCCCCCTTACAGTCCAAAATAAAAAGGGACGTATTGCATTGGCAGATGTTCACTTTGGCATAGAAGCGGCTTTTTCCCGCGCCGCTGCCGCCCACCACCAAGGTGTTGAGGTTGCGGCGGTGCTTCCGGCCATCCAGCCCCATGCGGACGTGCTGGGTAAAAATGCGGTTTTTGAACGGGTCCTTGTCCCGGTATTTCTTATTCACGGCCCGCGGATCGCCCCATTTGGCGGAGCCGTGTTCTTCGCCTCGTCTGTAATTGCGCCGGGAAGAAAGATAAATGCCAATGCCCAGCCCATAGGCGGCAATAAAAATGAGGACAGTTTTTACACTGTCCTCACACCACACGATTTTGAATGGATTGTTCATTGCCGCAGGCAGGGCGCTGACGATCTCCGAAAGTCCCCCGGAAATGGCAGGCGCA
>CABVDR010000155.1 GCA_902497145.1 uncultured Oscillospiraceae bacterium | reverse complement strand
CGGTATCCTGCTGACGATGGTGGACAGCCGGACCAACTTCGCCAAAGAGATCGCCGCCCTGTTGCGGGAGACCTACGGCAGCAAAATCAAGGTGTTCGGCACCGAGATTCCCCATTCGGTCCGGGCCAAAGAGACCAGCGCCGAGGGCAAGAGTATTTTCGCCCATGACCCCGGCGGAAAGGTGGCCGAGGGATACAGAAATCTGACGAAGGAGGTGTTGAAACTTGAAAAGCAGCGCGAAAAAAGTAGAGCTGGCATCGGTAGATGATCTGTTTACCACCGAGGAAAGCCGCCAGGAAGCCAGGCTGGAGAAGGTGCTGGAGGTTCCGCTGTCTGAACTCCACCCCTTCAAAAACCATCCCTTTAAGGTCAAGGACGATGAAGCCATGATGGAGACCGCTGACAGCATCCGGCAGTACGGCGTGCTGGTCCCGGCCATTGCCCGCCCGGACCCGAACGGCGGCTATGAACTGGTAGCCGGTCACAGGCGGCACCGGGCCAGCGAGTTGGCGGAAAAAGAAACCATGCTGGTCATTGTCCGGGATTTGGACGATGACGCCGCCACCATCATTATGGTTGACAGCAACTTACAGCGGGAAAGCCTGCTCCCCAGCGAGAGGGCCTTCGCCTATAAGATGAAGTTGGATGCTATGAAACGGCAGGCTGGACGCCCTTCTAAAAATTCCGCCCAAGTTGGGCGGAATTTTGATGGAAAGGAATCCAGAGAGATTCTTGCCGAACAGGTCGGGCAAAGCCGCAACCAGATTTCCCGTTACATCCGCCTCACTGAACTGATCCCCGAACTGCTGGATATGGTCGATGAGAAGAAAATCGCGCTCAATCCGGCCTATGAGCTGTCTTTCCTCAAAAAAGAGGAACAGCGGGATTTGCTGGACGCCATGGACAGTGAACAGGCTACCCCCTCGCTCTCCCAGGCCCAGCGTCTCAAGAAATACAGTCAGGAGGGGCATCTGACCATTGATATGATGCGCGTTATCATGGGTGAGGAAAAGAAAAGCGATCTGGACAGAGTGACGTTTACCACTGACACCCTGCGCAAGTATTTTCCCAAAAGCTACACTCCGGCCAGGATGCAGGAAACCATCATTAAGCTGCTGGAGGCGTGGCAGCGCAAGCGCCAGAGAGAGAGACCAGGAACGATGAAAGGAGCCGCCTATGAGGGATATTTCGGCCCGTGAGCTGAAAGGACACAACATTCTCGCTGTGGAGCGTTTCCGGGACCACACCCGCTGGATGATCGAGTTTTCCGTCCTGCGCCCCCGCACCGCCTACGGCGACCCCGGCGATGAAATGCGGCTGTTTCTCACGGAGGACGGGTATCAGGCCGCCCTTCTCAGCCAGAAACGCCGGGAAATCAAAATCAAGCGGTATGCCCGCGTGATTGAGGGCCATGTCCTCGACTTCAAGCCGGACAAGCGCCGCCGCCACCCGTAAACCCACCACCATGAAAGGAAAGGAATGAATATGTGTACCGTCCAAAGCATCAAAGACGCCATTCGGGAAGATTGCAGTTCCCAGCGTGATATGGAATCTGCTGAGATTGACCACATCCTCCAGACACTCCCCTTCTCCCAGGAGCCGGAACCGTTTTCCAGGCCGAAACCGCAGAGGCCGGTGTTCTGGTTTTACACAAGAAAATATGCAAGAAACTGACCGCCACAATTCTTTTTACAGGATTGTGGCTTTTTTCATGCCCTGAAATGAGAGGAGTGAAGTCAATGGCTGTGTTCCGTATTGAGCGAACCAGAGATTATACCGTAATGAGCAACCACCATCTGAGAAATGAAAAACTGTCCCTTAAGGCCAAGGGCCTGCTGTCCATGATGCTGTCCCTGCCGGATGACTGGAACTATACCACCCGCGGCCTTGCGAAAATCTGCAAGGAGGGCGTGGAC
>CABVDR010000154.1 GCA_902497145.1 uncultured Oscillospiraceae bacterium | reverse complement strand
AGCGGCTCATAGATACCTTCACTGGTCTGAAGCTCAAGGAACTGGCGTGGTTTGAGAACCCCAGAGAAAAGACTCTGAAAAATGGTAAACCGCGTGCGCGCCGGGCCAAGTGGCTGCCGGAGCGGGAGGTGGATCTGGTGTATCTCTACTCCGACCACTATCGTGACGCAAGAAATCCGGTTCCCGCTGAAACCAACTTTTTCACGGTCACAAGGTCGGACGCCTGGGGCGTAAGCACCTGGTTCATGTGTACCCCGGAGGCCGCCGAGAAGCTGATTGCCATGGATTACGACAATCTGGCCGTCGTGGAGACCACTATTGTGGGATAGGAGTGATACAGCATGATTGGAACAGATGAAAACCGGGCGGTGCTCCATGTGGAGGTCATCTTCTGGGGCGGCAAGAGAAAGGCTCCCCCCAGCCTGGTCAGTGGAAAGTATCGTCCCCATTTTGTTGTCACAGGAACCAATGAATATCTGGGTGTGTGCTTCCTGGATGGAACGGAGCGTTGTGCATTTGATGAAACGGCTTTGGGGAATGCTCAGCCCCTCTACCCGGACACTGTGGACTACGGCCCGCTGGAAAACAATGCAGAATTTTTGATCTATGAGGGAGCCAATGCCGTTGGCAAGGGCCGGGTACTGGGCCGGACCATACCCTATCAAGTAAAGCAGCAGAAAAAGTAGATGCCATCTCTTAAGGGGAGAAGGAGGACAACAACATGACAGAAGAAAACAGAACCTATATTACTCAACTCAAGATCACAGATGTCCCGTGGCACCGGCTCACCACCGCCTATGGCCGGGGGACGGATTTTCCCGCACACCTGACAGTGCTGGAGCAGATGCGTGATTTGGCGTCCGTCAAAGAGTCCCTCTATGAGCTCACCACCAACATGGAGCACCAGAGTACCCTGTGGCACGCCACCCCCTTCGGCATGGTGTTTTTGAGCCGGATTCTGGAGAAGGCCCTCCAGGAGAGCGGGCAGAACCCTGTGGCCCATTTCCTGGTCGGGGAGCTGCTGGACTTCTTTGCCTGCATCCTCCAGTGCTTCCACGATGGGAATGAGATGGAACACGCCGAGGCGCTGCCACTGTTCTCCGATTTGTTGAAGGAAGAATATCTGTGGTCGGAGGAATACGACGAGGAAGAAGATGAGATGCGCTATGAGGAGGACGAGGTGTTCCCAGACGACCTGTTTTACAGCTTCTATTACGACTCCTGGCAGGCGGTGAAAGCCTACCAGGATGTATTGGAGCAAGTCCCGGCAGAGTTTGCCAAGCCCGCTACCGAGGTGCTGAAACTGCTGTAAAGGAGGCTACACCGATGTTTGAAGAATTCTATGAGATGTACGAGCCCGAGGAGCAGGAAGTGGTCGCGCTGATCAATCGCTGCATTGGGGGCGGATATAACTGGAAAGGCAAGTTTTGGGAAATGACCGTTGTGACGCTGGGCATGGTGTTCTGTGACACCGGCAAGGTCAGTACCAAGGAGGAGCGGTTGGATTGGCCGGTCACCGACGAGGAGCGCAACAGTGAAAAGGGCTGGGGACGCTTTCATAACGAGCAGATCTGCCGCCTGAAGATCCGCCGAATGAAGGAAGAATGGGCAAAGGATCTGGTGGCGTGGCCCTGGTGTATCTCCGAGATAGTTAATGCCCATGAGGACTGCCCGGAACTTCAGACCGTTCTGGACGAGTACCACAAGCCGGTGGTGATCCAGGACGAGGTGCTGGGTGAGCTGAAGCTGGACAAGGACTATAACACCTTTGAGGGTGAGATCCAGTGGTGCGGAACGGATGTGTACCTGTCTCTGGAGGTCAATGCGGAGAGCAAGCCCTCCTGGACCCGTGCCCGCAGTGCCGCCAAGAAGCTGCTGGCCGACTGCGAGACCTGGGACAAGGCCATGCGGGAGCTTGCGGCAAAGAACCTGACCGGGCTGGCC
>CABVDR010000153.1 GCA_902497145.1 uncultured Oscillospiraceae bacterium | reverse complement strand
AGTTTGATCTGCTGCTGGTTCCCGGCTCTGGATTTGGCGCTCCCGGTCACTTCCGCCTGGCCTACTGCGTGCAGACCGAGATGATTGAGCGGGCGCTGCCCAAGTTCCAGGCCCTGGCCGATTCTTACCTCAAATAAGGGACATGACCTTGTAAAATACGGGCAAAGCAGGTGTGAAGTTCGATTTATTTCACACTGCTTTGCCTGATTTTTTTTTGAAAATCCACCCATTTTTATCAATTTCAACGCTAGCCAAAGCCGCCATCATCAGGTATGATAATGGCGTATCAGAAGAAAAATAAGAGTACGTCCCTAAGGAATGGAGGAACGAAATATGCTGAGAAAGACCAAGATTATTTGTACGCTCGGTCCCGCTGTGGACGATGAAGAGACAATGCGCAAGCTGATCCGCGCCGGTATGGACGCGGCTCGCTTTAACTTTTCCCACGGTGACCATGAGGAGCATCTGGGCCGTCTGAATAAGCTGAAGACGGTGCGGGATTCCATGAGCCGCCCTGTTGCTACCATTATGGACACCAAGGGTCCGGAGATCCGGATCAAGAGCTTTGGCGTGAAGAGCATTAGCCTGGAGGCCGGTGACACCTTTACCCTGACTACCGAGGATATTGTGGGCAACGGGGAGCGGGTATCTGTCACCTATCCTCAGCTGCACGAGGAAGTCAAGCCCGGCATGGAGATCCTGATCGATGACGGCCTGGTTGCCCTGCGGGTGGAGGAGATCCAGGGGCAGGAGATCCGCTGCACTGTGGAGAACGGCGGCACCCTTTCTGCCAATAAGAGCATCAACATCCCCGGCGTGCACATCCACCTGCCTGCTCTGACCGAGAAGGACATCAGTGATATCCAGTTTGCCGTAGAGAACGATTTTGATTTTATCGCCGCTTCCTTCATCCGCCGGGCCGACGACGTGCGCTCCATCCGGGAGGTGCTGCACCGCTTTGGCGGAGACAATATTCAGATCATCTCCAAGATTGAGAACCAGGAGGGCGTGGACAACATCGACGAGATCCTGGAGGTCTCCGACGGCATTATGGTGGCCCGCGGCGACCTGGGTGTGGAGATCCCCGCGGCCAAGGTGCCTGTGCTCCAGAAGCAGATCATCCGCAAGGGTCTGCGCTCCGGCAAGCCCATCATTACTGCCACCCAGATGCTGGACTCCATGATCCGCAACCCCCGTCCCACCCGTGCTGAGGTGTCCGATGTGGCCAATGCCGTGTTCGACGGCACCAGCTGCGTGATGCTCTCCGGCGAGACCGCCGGCGGCAAGTATCCCCTGGAGGCCCTGACCGCTATGGTGGGTATTGTGGAGGAGGCCGAGCAGTCCATCCACTATTGGCGTCAGTTCCAGAAGCATCGTATCACTCCCGAACCCAATATCAACGACGCCATCACCCACACCTGCTGCCTGACCGCCATGGACCTGAATGCCACCGCCATCCTGGCTGCCACCAATTCCGGCCGCACCGCCCGGATGATTTGCCGGTTCCGTCCCGCCTGCCCCATTGCGGCGCTCACCATGCAGGAGAAGGTTCGCCGCCAGATGGCCATCTGCTGGGGCGTGTACCCCTTCCTGACTGGCGAAGTCAATTCCACCGACCGGATCTTCTCTCTGTCTGTGGAGTGTGCCCTGAAGGAGGGCCTGGTGAAGAACGGCGACACTGTGGTTATTACCGCCGGTGTGCCTCTGGGCAAGAGCGGTTCCACCAACCTTATTAAGGCTCAGATTGTCGACGAGGACATGCTGTAAGCGTCCAGACTTTGTATAAAAGGTGCCATCTCGGTGTGAGATGGCACCTTTTTGCACGGTATGTGGGAAAAGTCTTGACTTCTGAAGAGAAGTTGGGTAAAATAAGGTCTGTCCGTTTCCGGTATGCGGAGGAAAGCAGCAAAGAAAATCAGTGTCTGCATCAGACAAACAGAGTACGGTGAGGAGCCGGATCTCATAGAAAAATGCTGGAATAGCTCAGTCGGTAGAGCAGCTGATTCGTAATCAGCAGGTCGCGTG
>CABVDR010000152.1 GCA_902497145.1 uncultured Oscillospiraceae bacterium | reverse complement strand
CCGTGGCGGTCATGCGGGGGGTGAGCATATAGTTATAGGTAGTGCCCCGCTTGTAAATATCCTTGGCGGCGGCCAGGATGCGGTTGCCAATGTCCAGCTCGGAGCCGGTGAGTCCAGGGGCCACCTTCAGGTTGGCGATGTTCCAGTCTGGCAATAGATAACACCACAGCGCCATTTTCGTGGCATAATACGCCTGGTATTTGTTGTCCAGATTTAACTCTCCCAGGGAGCGGTGAGGATAGCCGTTGGAGATGATGCCCACCACCTTGGGGTCGCTGGCCGTTTCATCAGCCAGATATTTGATGCTCTCGCCGGGGCCTACGGTCTGGGGGACGCCGGGGGTAGTCGGGTTGACGCAGTACGCCGGAGATTCTTTTTGAATACCGTTGTTGGACTCATAGAGAAAATAGGTATAGACCTGTTTTTTGACCGCGCCGTTGATGGAAAGATAGTCCAGTTCATGTTCGCCGTTGTAGATGTTCACCTCGCCCAGGGCGGCCTCCGGTGTGTCTGCGGCAAAGGCGGCGGTAGAAAACAGGCCAAAAAGGGTCAGCAAAGCCAGAAAAAACGATAAAATTCTCTGTTTCATATCGTGCGTATGCCTCCTATTACAATAAAATAAGCGGCCCTTGATGTGCTTGGACACCAGGACCGCTTGCGGCTTTATTCAGTTTTCGTTCAAGTTTCTTTACAGTGTTTGAAGATACTCCAGATAGTCCAGCGAACCATCCAGCAGGATCGCCATATCTCCCCGTGTGATCATGTCGCCTTCCAGGGTGCTGGCTAAGGCCAGCACCAGCTCCACGACCTTCTCGCAGGCGGTATCGCAGTCCCAGCCGTCCCGTTCCAGGTAGCGGAGCATAACGGTACATGCCATCTACGGGCTGACTAGATTGCCGGGGCCAAACCGCCCGTCCCCATGTCTGGCCATCATTCCCATGGAGGCGCATACGCCAACAGCCACCTGAGCCCACTCCGGCACATCGGAAAAGTTGGTAGTACACATCCGGGTGTACCGATCCTTCTCCCAGGCTACGTGTTCCAGGTTCAGGACGATGGGACTAATCAGGCAGGTCAGTTCTGCCCGTGTCAGCGCCTTGTCCAAATTCAGGTCGCCGTGCTCATCGCCCGACATCAGCCCTGAAGCTGAAGCCGGGCGGCGGCCTCCTCTTGGTCCGTGGAAACCTCCACAGCATGGGCAGGCAGGGACAGCGCCAGTGTCAATGCGGCGCAGAAATCGTGCATTTCATACTGTTTTCCATCCTGGAATGGGGTGTTGCTATCCCAACCGTACCATAGGGAGGCAAAAACTATCTAAGGTGCGATCTTCTTTTCAGCGGGTGAGTTATGGCACCTCCACGGCCCGGACCGCCCAGCGGTAGGCGCTCTGGTTGCGGACACAGGTAAAGAGGGTGATGCAGTTCTCCGCAGTGGGGGACAGCAGGGAATTTTCCATCTCGCTGATCTTGTTCACGCTGGTCACGGCGTAGGTGCGCTTGCCCAGCTTGGTGGTCAGGATGATCTCATCTCCCACATCCAGCGTGTGGATCTCCCCAAAGTGGGCGTTCACGCCCCTGTTATGGGCAGCCACGCAGATGTTTCCGGCCCAAATGCTGGTGTCCTCAAAATGGCCTGCGCCCTTTCTCAGCACGGAGCTTCCCGTCCCCTCATAGACCTTCACATTGACATCAATGCTGGGGATTTTCAGGGTCGCCAGGTAGCCGCCCTGATAGTAGAGGTCCGATGTGACCTCCGTGAAGCCGGTGGTGGGGAGGACGCTGGATGTGCCGCCGCTGGGGAAGCCGGAATAATCGGGCGGAACGGCGGTGGTGCCGGCGCTGCCGTTGATAACGGCACCATCGCCCAGCATATAGCCGGGGGCCAGATTGGGGGTCAGCGGAGTGCCGGTATTCGGGGTGTAGGCGGTGGGGCTGCCAAAGGCTGGCGGGACCAGAGCCGCGTTTTTGCTCACATCCACATTGGGAAGCTCCCCCCGGTCCGCCGTGACAACAGGTTCCACCGAAGTCGGCTTGCCATACTCCGGGTCACCGGGGGCGGCGATGTCGTATTCCAATGCGCTGGCGGGAACAGCCAGGGCCGCGGTCAGGCACAGCAGGGACAAAAGCATGGTCAGTTTCTTCATATCGTATTACCTCCGTCGCT
>CABVDR010000151.1 GCA_902497145.1 uncultured Oscillospiraceae bacterium | reverse complement strand
CCCGCAGATCCTGTACGATCCAAAGGCGCTGGAACTGAAAAAGAAACTGCCTTCCGACCTGCTTGGGAAGGGCGGCCAGAGCCAGTATACCCTGTTGGCCTCCGCCGCCCGGTCCGCCAATGTAGATCAGTTCATCCGGACCTTTCTGGAGCGCAGACCGGACGGTGTGGTCGTTCAGCTGGGCTACGGTCTGGAGACGACTTATTCCCGCTGCGATAACGGGCATACCCGCTGGTATGCTCTGGATATGCCCCATGTGGTGGAGTACCGGCGGGCGCTGCTGTCGGAGCCGGAGCGGGAGACCTATCTCGCCGGGGATGCCTTTGCCGAGGACTGGATCAGGCAGATCCGCGCCGATGTGCCGGATGCTCCTATTCTGGTCACCGCCGGCGGCCTGTTCCACTATTTTGAGGAAAGCAAGGTTGTGGGCCTCCTGCGGATGCTCACGGGGTTTGGAGAGATTGAAATCGTCTTTGACACCGTGAGCAAAAGCGGTATGGCCATGATGCGGAAAAAGTACATGAAGCAGGTGGGCCACAGAGATGCGCAGATGTTTTTCTATGTGGATTCCGCGTCGGAGCTGACCGGGAAAATTGGCAGTGGGGTCAGGGTGCTGGCTGAGGAGCCCTATTACCGCCATATCCCCCGAACCGGATTGAAGCTGTCTACAAAAATCAGCATGTCGGTTTCGGACCGGTTTTGGATGGTCAAGATGGTCCATCTGGCAACCGAATGATGCCTTCGCCAAAAGCCGTCCGGAGTGTTCCGGTCGGCTTTTTTTGAGCGGATATGGCCACACCCTCTTGACAAATCACCTTGCCGGCTTTATTATAACGACGTTATATAACACCGTTATATGGAGGCGCACATGGAAGAAAAATCTACCGTCACACTGGAGAAAATCCAACAGGCCGCCATGGAGGAGTTTTCCGAGAAAGGCTTCCAGGGGGCCTCCCTGCGGCAGATCGTGAAGCAGGCCGGTGTCACCACCGGCGCACTCTATGGCTATTTCTCCGGCAAGGAGGCGCTTTTTGCCTCCATTGTGGAACCTCACGCCGCCGCGCTGATGGGCCGGTTTATGGAGGCGCAGACAACCTTTGCCGAATTGCCGGAGGGAGAGCAGCCGTCGCACATGGGGATGGAGTCCAGCCAGTGCGTCCATTGGATGGTGGACTACATCTGCGACCACAGGGAGCCAGTGAAGCTGCTTTTGTGTAAGGCGGAAGGCACCAGCTACGAGTGTTTCGTACACAATATCGTGGAAATCGAGGTGGAATACACCCTCCAGTACCTGGAGGTGCTGCACCGCCTGGGGTATGAATGTCCAAAGCTGGACGAGCAGCTGTGCCACATCATCGCCAGCGGGATGTTCAACGGCATCTTTGAAATCGTCATCCACGATATGCCCAAGGAGCAGGCCATGCGTTATGTGGATCAGCTGCGGGATTTTTACACCGCCGGATGGCTGAAGCTGATCGGCCAGTCATAAGGCGCACCACTTTCCAGTAAGATCGGGGCTTGCCCCTTTCTTTTTACACTATCAGTTAGTAATTGCTAACCTAAAGGGAGGAATATTTGTGAAGCAAAAGAAACCAAGCAGCCTTGCCCGCATCCTGGGCTATGCGGGCGGGCACAAGAACCTAACGATCCTGGGCTGTATCCTGTCCGCCCTGTCGGCGGTGCTGGGGCTGGCGCCGTATCTTTGTGTCTGGCTGGTGGCCAGAAGCGTGCTGTCAGCCTGGCCCAGTCTGGACGGGGCCGGGGATCTGGGCCGCTGGGGCTGGATGGCGGTGTGGACTGCCGTTGGCAGCATCCTGCTTTACTTTGCCGCCCTCATGTCCACCCATATCGCGGCCTTCCGCACCGCCCGGAACATCCGGCGCGCCGCCATGACCCATGTACTAAAGCTCCCCTTGGGCTTTTTCACCGGGAACCAGTCGGGGCGGCTGCGCAAGCTCATCGACGACAACGCCGGGCTCACCGAGGACCTGCTTGCCCACAAGCTCCCTGACCTGGCCGCCACGGCGGTGACGCCCATCGCCGCCATCGTCGTGCTGTTCCTCTTTGACTGGCGGATGGGCCTTCTGTGCCTGCTCACCATGGTGCTGGCTTTGCTGTCCATGTGCCTGATGATGGGCGGCAAAAATGCCGGCTTCTTCCACCGCTATCAAAAGGAGATCGAGCGCATGAGCGGCGAGGCGGTAGAGTATGTCCGGGGCATCCC
>CABVDR010000150.1 GCA_902497145.1 uncultured Oscillospiraceae bacterium | reverse complement strand
GCCCTTCAGCACGGCGATGCCGCCGGTCTTGGAGTAGGGGTTCTCGATGGGCCGGATAAGCTCGGGGTCCCGGTTCACCACGCCCTCCAGATTTTCCGCGATGGTTTTGCCGGTGCAAGTCATCAGGCTGGTATCCAGCAGGCCTGCCTTGGCCAGTTCCGCCATGACGGCGTACACGCCGCCGGCCCGCTCCAGGTCCTCCATGTAGGTGTTGCCGGCGGGAGCCAGGTGGCACAGGTTGGGAGTCTTTTCAGAGATCTCGTTGGCCATATCAAAGCTGAGCTCAATGCCGCACTCGTGGGCGATGGCGGGCAGGTGGAGCATGGTATTGGTGGAACAGCCCAGAGCCATGTCAATGGTCTCGGCATTGTGGAAGGCGGCCTCGGTCATGATATCCCGGGGACGGATGTCCTTCTTCACCAGCTCCATAATCTGCATACCGGCGTGCTTGGCCAAACGGAGCCGGGCGGAGTAGACAGCGGGGATGGTACCGTTCCCCCGTAAACCCATGCCGATGGCCTCGGTGAGGCAGTTCATGGAGTTGGCGGTGTACATACCGGAGCAGGAGCCGCAGGTGGGACAGGCGTTGTTCTCATACTCCTCCAGGCCCTCCTCATCCAGCTTGCCGGCGTAGTAGGAGCCTACCGCCTCAAACATGTGGCTCAAGCAGGTGCGGCGGCCGTCGTTCATGGTACCAGCCATCATGGGACCGCCGGAGACGAAGATGGTGGGGATGTTCACCCGGGCGGCGGCCATGAGCAGGCCGGGGACGTTCTTGTCGCAGTTAGGAATCATCACCAGGCCGTCAAACTGGTGGGCCATAGCCATGGCCTCGGTGGAGTCGGCGATTATGTCCCGGGTGACCAGGGAGTACTTCATGCCCACGTGGCCCATGGCGATGCCGTCACACACGGCGATAGCGGGGAACTCCACGGGGGTACCGCCGGCAGCCCGGATACCAGCCTTCACCGCCTCGGCGATCTTGTCCAGGTTCATGTGCCCGGGGACGATCTCGTTATAGGAACAGACCACGCCGATGAGGGGCCGCTCCAGCTCCTCCTTGGTGTAGCCCAGGGCGTAGAGCAGGGAACGGTTGGGGGCGGCGGGGGCCCCCTTCTTGATGACATCAGAGCGCATAATGAAGTACCTCCTCAAAGTAAAAATCAGTTGTCTGATTTCTCTTGCATTGTCTGACTATATAGTATAAGATAGGGGTAAGAATGTCAAGGACCATTTTCTTTTAGGAGGGCCCTATGGAACGGAAAAATCGCTGGCAGCAGGCCGCTGCCACTCTATATGACCAGATCGTGGCCGAGAAGCGCCTTCAGCCCGGAGACAAACTGCCCAACGAGGTGGACCTTTCCCAGGAGCTTGGGGTAAGTAGGGCCACCCTGCGGGAGGCCATCCGCTCCCTGTGTGCCCAGGGGGTACTGGAGGTACACCGGGGCAGGGGCACCTTTGTCTCCCCACAGGTGGAGCGAATCGAAGACTTTGGTTTTCACCGGCTCAATGGGGTGAAGGGCCGCCTGCGGGACCTGTTTGAACTGCGCACCATCTTTGAGCCCCAGGCCGCCGCTCTAGCCTGCCGCCGGGCCACCGATGAGGAGCGTGCGGATATTCTCGCCAAAGGGGAGGCGGTGGCCACCTGCATCCAGGCCGGATGGGACCGCACCCAGGCTGATCGGGACTTCCACACCGCCATCGTCCGTTCCACCCACAATGAATTCATGGTGCGGCTGCTGCCCATCATCAACCAGGCCGTGGAGGAGGCCATTGCCGCCGGGGAACACGGGGAGGAACTGGCCCAGGTCACCTTGCAGGACCATGCCCTGCTTATGGATTTTTTCCGCAAAAGAGACGCCAAGGGAGCGGAGTACGCTATGGCCATCCATATGCGCCACGCTATGGATGAGATGGAGCTGGAAGTATAGTTTATTAAACCAGAAAGAACACGAACGGGCGCCAAAGGAATTTTTCCTTTGGCGCCCATTTTGAAGCACAGACATTATAGAGGGCCCGCGGCGAATGCCGCGGGCCCTGATTACATGGTGGGTAATTAGTTGGAAGCGGTGTCCAGATCCTTGTCGTCGCCCCAGAGCATGTTCTTCCGGAGCTCCTCGCCCACGATCTCCATCTGGTGCTTGGCCAGCTGGGCACGCTTGGAGTTGAAGAAGGTACGGCCGTTCTTGTTCTCGGCGATCCACTTGCCGGCGAAGGTGCCGTCCTGGATGT
>CABVDR010000149.1 GCA_902497145.1 uncultured Oscillospiraceae bacterium | reverse complement strand
TTTCCCACTTGCGGAGCAAATGAAAGTAGTCGGCCAGGACACGAAAGGCATGGTCTCGGTCCTCCTTGAATTTCTGCGCCTCGGATTTCTGGCGGACATGGCGTCGCCGGGGAGGGGCCTGACTGTCATAAGCCAGGCCAAAATCCTGGGCCAGCTTCTCGGCGGCCTCTTTGGGGGACAGATTGTAGAGCCTCGCTGTGAAGTCAATCACATCGCCGGTGGCTCCGCAGCCAAAGCAATAAAAATATTCCTCGTTCAGCTTCATGCTGGGATTTTTGTCATCGTGGAAGGGACAACAGGCCATGCCGCTCCGGTTGACCTCGATTCCGTACATCTGCGCTGCTTCTCGGACGGTGATGGACTGCTTGACAGCCTCAAAGACACTTTCAGCCATGCTTACTCATTGCCTTTCTTGGGGGTGGGCGGCCTGTATCCGGCAGCCTTGGCCAGTTCACTGGCTGCCTTACGGCGCTCGGCGCTGTAAGGTTCCCGGACGGACACACAGCGTTTGGGAACGAGAAAGGTCTGGCGGTCCTTTTTCACAATCTGGTCCGGGTATTTCTCTGCCAGTCGCCGCAGCTTCTCCAGCAGCCGGGGGTCATGGGTATAGACCTCGGCGGTGGCTTCGGCCTGGTTGTAGAGGATGATGGTTTCCTGTTCATAGCGTGAGAGCTTCATCGTTTGCCACCTTTCTGCTGGTCAAACTCCAGCTTGAAGTTGGCGTACTGCCCATCATCCGCCAACACCACAGTGGCATCGTAGGTCTTGCCGGTTTTCTCGGAGTACAAGCCCCTCACATGAGCGCGGCCATCTTTGAGCAGTGCCGTTACGATGGCTTTGGTAGGTTGCTTGTGCTTCATCTCCCACCACTTGTTGTTTTTCCAAATTGCAAATTTGCAAGATTCTGTCTGACAGAAGAAGCCTTTTTGCATTTCTGCAACCTCTCCGCCACAGCGGGGGCATTTGCCCACCACTTCGTGGGAAGGGCTGAACAAATACTCCGTTCCCTTGATAGCTTGATAGGTTCCCACAAGTTCTTTGAGCATGGCACTAATCCCAGCCATGAAATCCTCCGGGGCCAGCTCGCCACGCTCGATCTCACCCAGCCGGTACTCCCACTCAGCAGTCAGAAGGGGCGATTGCAGCTGCTCCGGCAACACGGTGATAAGGGATACCGCGTCATGGGATGGCATGAGCTGCACGGTTTTCTTGCTCTTTTTGCGCTCCAAAAAGCCGGTGGAAACCAGCTTTTCCAGAATCCCGGCGCGGGTGGCCGGGGTCCCCAGGCCCTTGCGCTCGGCATCCTCCGGCATATCGTCCTTCCCGGCAGTCTCCATTGCGGAGAGTAGCGTATCTTCGGTGAAGTGCTTGGGCGGGGTGGTCTTGCCCTCCTTGACGGTAGCACCAGAAAGGGGCAGCGTCTGACCTTCAGACAGCTCAGGCAGAGCCTTGTCCTCGGGTTCTTTGTCCTGCTCCACATTCTTCAGCCCTGCGCGATAGGCAGCGTCCAGCGCCCGCCAGCCGTAATTTTTCACTGTGCGGCCTTTGGCAGTAAACTCCGCTCCGGCGCACTCGACAACAACGGCGGTTTCCGCAAAGGTATAGGGCTGGGCCACGGCGCACAGCAGGCGCAGAGCCACCAACTCCAGCACCGCCTTTTCGCCCACCGGCAGGCCGGACAGGTCCGCGCCCTGGAGGTTGCGGGTAGGGATCACTGCATGATGGTCGGTCACTTTCTTGTCGTTGACAATCTGGGCGGCATTGCAGGCAATCTCCATGCCATTGGAAAAGGGCATCGCCCCGGCAGTGAGCTGGACCAGCTCCGGTAGACTCGCCGCCATATCCGAAGTCAGATAGCGGCTGTCCGTCCGAGGGTAGGTACAGAGCTTCTTTTCATACAAATTTTGCAGGTAGTCCAGGGTTTGCTGGGCGGTGAACCCCAGCAGCCGGTTGGCGTCCCGTTGGAGGGTGGTCAGGTCATAGAGGGCGGGCGGCTTCTCGGATTTGTTTTTGCGCCCCACTTTTTTCACTGTGGCAGCCGCACCTTGGCAGGCCGTTTTCAGCTGTTGGGCGGCAGCCTTGTCTGCCATGCGCTCCCCGGAAACGGTGAAACCGGGCAGCTCCAGTGTGACCGTGTAGAATGGCACCGGCTTGAAGGTGTCGATCTCGGCTTCTCGCTGGACAATGAGGGCCAGCGTCGGGGACATGACACGTCCGATGTTGAGGGTCCGGTGGTACAGCACGGAAAACAGC
>CABVDR010000148.1 GCA_902497145.1 uncultured Oscillospiraceae bacterium | reverse complement strand
CTTCGGTGAGCACCTTCGCGCAGCGGGTGCTCACAGGCGGCTTGCCCCGGACCCCTGTTTACGGGGGCGTGTCACTTCGGTTGGTACGAAAGTTCCGGCGGGCAAAGACATGACCATGCTCCCCCTTACTCCCGGGCCTTAGGCCCTTTTGCCACTAAAATTTGCCGCTCAGGCAGTTCTAACTTACACCGCCTACCCCCTACCTACCTGTTTGGTGCGGCGGTGGTCGTGCGGCGAACAGTGCATGCCCAAATACGGACCAGCTGCCCTGGCTTTGCCAGAGTAGGCGGCGTGATTTCAGCGCAAAATCTTCTAAATTTCGGACCGGGCAGGGGCCAGTGCCCCCGGGGCAAGAAGGATGCAAGATCTTGTGTTCGGAGCCGCCGGATGCAAGTGCCAAGCCACCAGTAAGGTACCCCCGTAAACGGGGGTCCAGGGGGGCGACGCCTATGAACACCCGCCTGCGGCGAGGTGTTCATCGAAGGAGCCCCCTTGGCGCATCTTTGGTTCCTTTCTGTGCGAGCAGAAAGGAACAACCGTCCACTTCCTCATACCAATCAAATCCACAAAACAGACCATGAATGTGGAAAAAGGAGGCCCCCATGTATCTTCATATCGGACAATCCGTGGTGGTCCCCTACCGCCAGATTTTAGGTATCTTCGACCTGGACAACGCCAGCTGGGCCTACAAAACCCGGGAGTTTCTGGAGCGGGCCGAGCGGGAGGGCCGGGCGGTTTGGCTGGGCGACGACCTGCCCAGATCGTTTATTCTGGTGGGGGAGGGAAACGCCCCTCCCACCGTCTATATTTCCCAATTATCCTCCGCCACCCTGCTGCGGCGGATGGAAAATAACTCCTTTGAGTAATATCTACCTATCAACAATACGGAAAGTTGAGAGCGGAGAGGGAAGAAGTCCCTTCTTTCCCCTCCCCTCTCAACCCTTCCACAGACTTGA
The DNA here is from genome assembly GCA_902497145.1 of uncultured Oscillospiraceae bacterium. Lineage (GTDB taxonomy): Bacteria > Bacillota > Clostridia > Oscillospirales > Oscillospiraceae > Lawsonibacter. The sequence continues at coordinate 1,362 of CABVDR010000148.1, read as the reverse complement.
CCGGAGGTAAACTTATGGCAGAAAACAACGAGCTTCATGAGCTCCATTCCACCCAGGTGGAGCACGAGTACGGCGGCTCTGAGATCCAGGTCCTGGAGGGCCTGGAGGCGGTGCGCAAGCGCCCGGGCATGTACATCGGCTCTACCAGTGAGTCGGGACTTCATCACCTGGTGTACGAAATTGTGGATAACTCCATCGACGAGGCCCTTGCCGGCTACTGTACCGACATCACCGTGACCATCAATCCCGGCAACACCATCACCGTCACCGACAACGGCCGCGGCATCCCCGTGGACATCCAGCCCCAGACCGGCCGGCCCGCTCTGGAGGTCGTCTTCACCGTCCTCCACGCCGGCGGTAAGTTCGGCGGCGGCGGCTACAAGGTCTCCGGCGGTCTGCACGGCGTAGGCGCCAGCGTGGTAAACGCCCTTTCTGAGTGGCTGGAGGTCCAGGTCCACAAGAACGGCGAGATTTACGAAATGAAGTTTTCCCGGGGAAAGATCACCCAGGAGATGAAGGTGGTGGGCAAGACCGACCACACCGGCACCACCGTCACCTTCAAGCCCGACCCCGAGATGTTTGATACCCTGGAGTATAGCTATGACACCCTCCACACCCGCATGCGGGAGGAGGCCTTCCTGAACGCGGGCCTGCGCATCCAGACCGTGGACCTGCGCCCCGGCCAGGAAAAAGAGGATGACATGTGCTACGAGGGCGGCATCCGGGAGTTTGTCACCTTCATCAACCGCAACAAGACCCCCATCCATGAGGATGTCATCTACATGTCCGGCGCCCGGGAGGACTCCATGGCCGAGATTGCCATGCAGTATAACGACGGCTACCAGGAGGTCATGGTCTCCTTTGCCAACAACGTGCACACCCCCGAGGGCGGCATGCACGAGGAGGGCTTCCGCCGGGCGCTGACCAATACCCTGAACGCCTACGGCCGGAAAATCGGCGTCCTGAAAAACGACGACAAGGTGTCCGGCGACGACTGCCGGGAGGGTCTCACCTGCGTCATTTCCGTCAAGCTTACCGAGGCCCAGTTCGAGGGCCAGACCAAGGCCAAGCTGGGCAACGCGGAGATCCGCACTCTGGTCAACGCCGTGGTCTCCGAAAAGCTGGAGATTTTCCTGGAGGAGAACCCCAAGGTGGGCAAGCTCATCCTGGAGAAGGCCATGATGGCCAACCGGGCCCGAGAGGCTGCCCGAAAGGCCCGGGAGTCCATCCGCAGAAAAACCGCCCTGGGCGGCGCGGCCATGCCCGACAAGCTGCGGGACTGCAACGAGGCTAACCCCGAGCTCACCGAGCTGTACATCGTCGAGGGCGACTCCGCCGGCGGCTCGGCCACCCAGGGCCGGG
>CABVDR010000147.1 GCA_902497145.1 uncultured Oscillospiraceae bacterium | reverse complement strand
CGGCTGATGGCCTGCACCCATGTCCCGTTGTACACGCCGCCCACATCTGCGATATTGACAAAGCTGGATCTGGCGGGCAGGTTGGCCACAGCGGTACAGTTCAGATAGGGCTTCTCCACCTGGGCAAAGCCCGCGGGGGCCTGGCCGAACACAAACATGATCTCGGTCACGCGCTCATTGGCGGCAAGGCCCAGGGCGGCGGCGCTGGCCGCCAGGGTATAATTCTTGCTGGTGGAGAGGTTGTCGGCCAGAGTGCGGTACTCCCCGCCGTTCACACGATAGGTGATCTTATAGGTGCCGGGGAAGTTATAAGTGCCGGTGACAACAGTGTCCAGCCGCACCTGGGCGGGGATGGTATCCCTCCAATAAAAACTGTCCAGCCGGACATTGGAGGTATTGGCGATGCCGGAGAAGGTGTAGCGCACCGGCTGGCCGCCCATGATCTCCTTGGGGCCGGTCTTGGTGATGGACACGCCGGTGGTCAGGCTCTTGTTTGTCATTTCAAAGCGCACGATCTGGCCCTGATGCTCCAGGCAGGCGGTCAGTTCGGTTTCATTGACGCCGTAATTCGCCGGGGCCTTGACCTCCCGGATGGTATAGCGGGAGAGGGGGAGCTGTTTGGAGACGGCCAGTCCCCGGCTGTCGCTCCGAATGGTGTCCACCAGATTGCCCGTGCGCTCATTGTATATCTCAAAAATGGCCCCCTCCAGCAGCGTCCCGGCAGGCAGACCGGTGGTGGGGTTGTAGTCGGCGGACCGCTTGGTGATCTGGATCTGGCCTGTGATGGGGGTGTTCTCCCAGGTCACTTCGGTAGTTTCGCCCGCCTTGACATAGACGGTGCGCTCCTGGGTGTCCGGGATATATCCCTCATTCTCCAGTTCCCGCAGATAGAAGCGGCCAGAGGCGGGCAGGTCCTCAAACCGGGCATAGCCCCGGTCGTCCGTGGTCTGCTGGTCAATGGGGTTGTGGCCGCTGTCGTAGAGGATGAAGGACACGCCGGGGATGCCCTCGCCGTCCACGGTGGAGACCTTATGCAATAGGATGCCGGAGAGGGGCGCGTTGGTCACAGTTTTGCGAGTGGTCTCTCCGTCCTTCACTGTAAAATAGATTGGGCTGTCATCCAGCTTGAATCCATCCGCGGCCTCGGTTTCAACGGCGTAGTAATCGCCGCTTTCCAGGGGCAGATACACCTTGCCGCTCCGCCCGGTGGTCACGGTGTCCACCAGGGCGTCATCCGACACCCGGCGGATATCGAAGGTGGTGTTGGGGATGCGCTCTGTCTTATCCGCCGAACTGACCTTGATGAGCTCCACACCGCCCACCGGCGTGTTGTAGAACCAGAGTTCTTGCGTATCATCCGGGTTGACCACCACGGTCTGACTCTGTGTGTCCGGGTCGATGGTATATCCGGGGATGCTCTCCACCTCAGTCACAACCACTGTGCCGGTGATGCCGGAGAGGACGACCTGGCCCTCTGCATTGGTCCAATACAGGCCATTGGAGGACAGCTTGCCGCCCTCGTCCGGGAGATAGGTGCCGTCCGCATAGGTGATCTTGAACTGTACTCCCTCCAGCGGGGCCTTATCCTTGCTGGACAGCTTGTGGATGATGAGGTTCCCCATAGGCTGGTTGCGGAACTCCACCGTGACGGTCTGGCCTTCCTTGACCTGGACGGTCTGGGGGGCGTCATCCAGCAGGTAGCCGTCCTTGGCCCTGGTTTCCCGGATGACCAGTGTGGTACCGGGGTCGATACCGGAAATCAGGAAAGATCCTGTGCTGTCCGTCACGAATTTGCCGTTGGCATCGCCCACCACGGCCCCGTCCGAAGTGGTCACGAAAAACTCCACATCACTCAAGGGGCTGTTGTCGGCGCTGGACACCTTCTTGACCAAAACGCTCCCCTTGGGGGCGTTGGAGAAATAGAGGGTCACAATGTCCTGGTCCTCGCCGGAGACATAGAAGGACTGGGGCGCGGCGTCAATGACATGGCCGCTGTCGCTCTCCAGCTCCTCGCAGATGTAATAGCCCTTTTTGAGCCCGGTAACGGTGAAGGAGCCGTTGGCGGAGGTCACATAGGTGCCCACCACCGTGCCGTCAACGCCGCTGGTCTCGCCGCCCAAATAGCGCAGTTGGAACAGACAGCCGGAAATTCCGGCCCCAGTCACGCTGTCCCTTTTGTAGACCACCAGGGCCGACAGGGGCGTGTTGGATATGGTGACAGTCTTGTTCTCGCCGCCCTTGACATAGACCTCCGTAACCGGGTCCTCCGGGGCCTGGAATCCAGGGGCGGGCTTGGTCTCCTCGATTTTCAGCCAGCCGTCCTCGATGCCCTCCAGGATGATCTGGCCCGCCTCATCCGTCTG
>CABVDR010000146.1 GCA_902497145.1 uncultured Oscillospiraceae bacterium | reverse complement strand
CGGCCCCAGTTGGCGTCGGCGCCGAACATGGCGGCCTTCACCAGGGAGGAGCCGACCACCGCCTTGGCCAGGCGCTCGGCGCTCTCCTCACTGCGGGCGCCGGTCATCTTGCAGGTGACCAGCTTGCTGGCCCCCTCGCCGTCCCCGGCAATGGAGCGGGCCAGCTGGCGGCAGAGCTCCTCCAGGGCGGCCAGGAAGGCGGAGTAGTCCTCGTCCTTCCACTCGATGAGGGGGTTGCCGGCCATACCGTTGGCCAGGGCCAGACACATGTCGTTGGTGGAGGTGTCCCCGTCCACCGTTACCCGGTTGAAGGTGCGGGCCACTACCTCCCGCAGAGCGTCCTCCAGCATCTCGTGGGTGATGGCACAGTCGGTGGTGATGAAGCAGAGCATGGTGCCCATGTTGGGGTGGATCATACCGGAGCCCTTGGCGATGGCACCCAGGGTGACCTCTTTTCCACCCAGGGTGAGGGAGAAGGCCAGCTCCTTCTTCACCGTGTCGGTGGTCATGATGGCCCGGGCCGCATCCTCGGAGCCCTCCGGGCCCAGCTTGGCCGCCAGGGCGGGCATCCCGGCCTGGATGGCGGTGATGTTGATGGTCTGGCCGATGACGCCTGTAGAGGCCACGGCAAAATCCTCGGGGGCCCGGCCGGTGGCCTGGGCGGCGGCCAGACACATGGCCTGGGCGTTCTCGTGGCTCATGGGACAGCAGGCGTTGGCGTTGCCGCTGTTTGCTACCACGCCCCAGGCTACCCCGTTCTCCAGGTGGTCCATGGTGACGTACAGGGGGGCCGCCTTCACCCGGTTGAGGGTATAGGTGGCAGCGGCGGTACACTCCTTCTCAGAGAGGATCAGGGCGAGGTCGTTTTTATCCGGGCTGCTGCTGGCCTTGACGCCGCAGTGGACGCCGGCGGCCACGAAGCCCTTTGCGGCGCAGACGCCGCCAGATACCTGTTTCATAGCTGTACAGACTTCCTTTCCAGCAAAGTGCCCCAGAAGGGGGAAGGGAAATTCTCAGTTCCATTAAACCGCCGGTCCGGGGCTTTCGTCAAGTCCCGGACCAGAAATTTCAGAAAAAAGAGGGAGAATGGCCGCCTATTTCAGCTCAGGCTCAGCCCTTCGGTCTCCTCAAAGCCCAGCATCAGATTCATGTTCTGCACCGCGGCGCCGCTGGCACCCTTGCCCAGATTGTCGAAGAGGGCCGTCACCGTCAGCTGGCCGTCGTTGCCCGCCACGGTGAGGGTCAGGTCATCGTCCCCGGCCTTGCCCGCGCCATAGAGCTTGCCGTCGGCTCCCTCAGGGGCCACGCGGACCAGCTTCTGCCCGGCGTAGTAGTCGGAGAGGGCCTTCCACACGTCGTGGAGGCTGCTCACACCCCGCAGCTGAGACAGGTGCAGGGGTACGGTGGTGGCCATACCCTTGTAATAGTCGTCCACAATGGGGCTGAACACCGGCGGACAGCTGAGGCCGCAGCGGACCTGCATCTCCGGCAGGTGCTTGTGGCTCTGGGTGATGCCATAGATGGCGGGGCTGCTCAAAAGGTCCTCCCGCCCCTCTGCCTCATACTGGGCAATCATCTTCTTCCCGCCGCCGGAATAGCCGGTGAGGGAGAAGCAGCTGAGAGGCGTGTCGGCGGGCAGGATGCCCATGCCCACCAGGGGATAGACAATGCTGATGAACCCGGTGGCGTGGCAGCCGGGGTTCGAGACCCGCATGCTCTCGCAGATCTGCGCCCGGTGGAGCTTGGACAGCTCCGCAAAGCCGTAGGCCCAGCCGGGGGCGGTGCGGTGGGCGGTGGAGGCGTCGATCACCTTGGTGTTCCCGTTCTCAATAAGGGAGACCGCCTCCACAGCGGCAGCGTCGGGCAGGCACAGAAAGACCAGGTCGGCGGCGTTGAGGAACTTGCGCCGCTCCTCGGTGTCCTTCCGCTTGTCCTCGTCAATGAGCAGCAGCTCCAGATCGTCCCGGCCGCCCAGCCGTTCATAGATCTGCAGGCCTGTGGTGCCCTCCTTGCCGTCAATATAGATCTTGGGTTTGTTCATAAGGACCACCTGATTTTTGAAAGATAAGTTCCGATCGTCTGTGTGTCCTGCCCCGCGGGAGAGGGGAGCACAAAAAGGCCCCCGCCAGGAACACAAAAGGAAATGGGGGAGGAATAGAAGTCAGCTCCGCTGCGCAAGGAATCCCTCGATATTGGAGATCTGCTTCTCCACGCTCTCCCGGGCGGGACCGCCGTAGACGCTCCGGCCGTTGACGCAGGTCTTTAACTCCAGGGCCTTGTACACATCCTCGTCAAACAGTCCGGAGATGGCCCGGAAGTCCTTCAGGGTCAAGGTGTCCAGGGTGTCCCCGGTCTTGATGCACAGGTTGACCAGGCGGCCCACGATCATATAG
>CABVDR010000145.1 GCA_902497145.1 uncultured Oscillospiraceae bacterium | reverse complement strand
GGGAGGCTCTGAAACAGCAAATGCATGCCCCGATCCATCCCAAAGCAAGTACGCCCAACGCAATATCCAGCATGATCGTTTTAACTCCTACCTATCACACCTAGAATCAGTACACCGAGCTGCGTCACCTGTACTCCGGAAGATCCCAAGGCTCTTCCGACCACCCCAGAGATTCTCCCAGCAGGAAGGGCCCATGGTAGCGGTAATAGGAATAGGTGGCATCCCGAAAGGAAGACTTCTGCATAACCACCTGCTCTCCCTGCCAGGTTCCCACCTCTTCCGTCCGGGTGATAACCACCAGATAAAAAAATCCAACCGTAAACACAGCAAACAGAGACAGTGCGCATCCCACTTTTACAAGACGGGCCATCCATTTCCTGGGAAAGTGCTGTACGGCATACCAGGCTACGGCAATCAGCAGCACAATCGATACTGCTCCCCAGAAATATACCGGCACGGTGTACACCCAGTTCCGCAGCCGGACACTTAATCCCGATTCTGCCCAAACTGTCCCCAGAAGCAGGACCATGGACAGTCCCCACAGGCCAAACAGCACGCCCAGCTTACGCCGGCAGCTTGGCTGGCGAACCAGAAGAATGATTCCCACTCCCAGGGCAGGCAGCCACAACACAGTGGAACAAATGCCTAAGAGAACTAAATACAAGGGCAAATACATCAGAGCCACGGCTCACTCCTCCTCATCGGGGACGTACTCCAAAATATCGCCTGGCTGGCAGTCCAGCGCCTTGCAGATGGCCTCCAGGGTGGAAAATCGCACCGCCCTGGCCTTATTGTTTTTCAAAATGGACAGATTGGCCATGGTGATGTCCACCTTCTGGGCCAGTTCTCCCAGGGACATCTTCCGTTTGGCCATCATCACGTCCAGATTTACCACAATCCCCACGGAAACACCCCTCCTCAAATGGTCAGATCCTGGTCCTCTTTCAGCTCCGCCGCCTGGCCAAACAGGGCGGACATGACCAAAAACAGGAGACCGGCCATAAAAAAGGCAGGAACAAACAGGGCAGTATAGGTAAACAGAGGGGCCAGCGTCCCGCTCCACCACAGCCAAAACACCAGCCGCACCAGCGACGCCCCGGAGATGATCCAGCAGCACACCGCCGCCCGCTTCAGCGCCCGGGCGTTGGCCTGCTGGAAGGGGCTGCCCTGGAGGATGGTGTCCAGCACTTTTTTTGCCTGCCAGAGGATCACGGCTGTGCACACCCCGCACAGCCAAAAGAATACTGTGAGCACCGCCGTCTCCGCACGACTCCAAACTGCCCACCAGGAGACAACAAAAATAATTCCCATAGGAAAATGTTCCCCCTGCCCCATCCATCGCTCTACTTCTCCCTGCAAAGCCTGGAAGAGCCGGCCTGGGCCCCCGTCGGCTACATAGGCCGTCGCCCCCGGAGTCAGCAGCAGGCATAGCAAGTTGAGCACAAACACCGCCAGCACCAGTACCCGCAGTACCTTCGCCGTTTTTTGAACCGAAGCACGTTCCATGGGACACTCCCCTTTCTGTGTGTCTATGCTAGCATGGCAATTTTTGAATGTCAATATTTATTTATTGTTTTTCAATAAATTTTTATTAAGAAAGAATCTATTCCTCCAACGCACAGATGTAGTCCCGCAAGGCCTTGCGGCGCTGCCGCCAGTCCGGCATCCGGCTGTCCATGGCAGCGTAAAAGCCGGGTCCGTGGTCATGGTGGAGAAAGTGGACCAGTTCGTGAAGGGCCACATAGTCCTGCAGATCCTGAGGACAGCGGGCCAGAGCCGTATTTAAGGTAATGTATCCCTGGCGGTAGTGGCAGTTGCCCCACTGGCTTTTCATCTTCCGCACCCGTACCTGGGGCAGCGCTACCCCCGCCCCGGACACCAGCGGATAGACCCGAAGCACCGCCTCCCCCAAACGCCGCTTACAGGTCTCCCGATCTACCGGCGGGGGCAGGGGCTGGGACCGGGGGGCAGGCTGATTGCGCACAATCCAGCCACTCTTCTCCCGGATAAACTGGTCCGCCTGGTCTGCCGGGCAGCGCAGGGGTACCGACAGGACAATTTCTCCCTGTCGTCCCAGCCGCAGATTCAAATTTTTGACCCGCTTTTTGATCAGCAGATAGGTCAGCGTCCCCTGGGGAGTATCCACGACCCGGTATTGTTCCATGCCAATCGCCCCACTTCCGAAAAGTTTGGGGTATTGTATCAAGATTTTTTTCAAAATACAAGAGGCGTTCCCCGCTTCACATCCCGTTCTTGCGATGGAACAGCAGATTTTTTTGCGATTGTCTTGATTTCTTGCCTGCAATCTGTTATTCTATTCCGTGGTCTGACCTGTATCTGGTCAGATCTCCCTGTGCAGCGGTATCGAAGTGGTCATAACGGGGCTGACTCGAAATCAGTTTGCGGGCAACCGCAC
>CABVDR010000144.1 GCA_902497145.1 uncultured Oscillospiraceae bacterium | reverse complement strand
ATGCCCATAGGAATTTCATTTCCCGGCAGCACCACCCGGCACAGCACATCCATCCAGATGAGAAACACCGCCCCCGTCAGTCCCGCCAGAGGCAGCAGGGTGCGGTGGTCGCTGCCAAACAGCAGCCGCACCCCGTGGGGAACGATGAGGCCCACAAAGCCCACCATCCCCGCCTGATAGACCAGCACTCCCACCATGGCGGCCACCACCAGCAGGTACACGAGCCGCCGGGCGGCCAGCTCCACCCCCAAGGTTCCGGCGCAGTCGTCGCCCAACAGCATCAGGTTCAGGGTGCGGTACTGGCTCCAGAAGAACAGCCCGCCCAGGGTCACCACCCCGCAGGCGATGGCGTTACCGGGCCAGCTGGCCGCCCCCATGCCCCCCATAGTCCACTGGACCAGGGCGGCAGCGGCGTGGTCGTCATTTTCCAGGACGATGCAGAAGTTACCCAGGGCGGAGCACACCGCGCTGAGGGCCACGCCGGACAGCAGCAGCTTCACTGGGGTGGAGCGCCCTCCCAGCCGGGCCAGCAGGAGCACCGCCGCCGCGGCCAGAAACGCTCCTACCGCCCCGGCCAGCCCCATGGCGTTGCCGCCCAAAGCGGTGCCAGCCCCCATGGTGAGGGCCAGGGCGGCTCCCAAATAGGCCCCGGAGGACACCCCCAGAATGTAGGGGTCAGCCATGGTGTTTTGGACCATGGCCTGCATCACCGCCCCGCATATACCCAGCCCGGCCCCGGTGGCCGCCGCCAGCACCAGCCGGGGCAAACGGATGAGCCACACCACGTCGTGGACCCCGCCGCTGCCCCACTTGCCGTCTCCCAGGCCAAACAGCTCGTAGGCCATCACCCGGTACACGTCCCCCATGGGGATGGCCATGGAGCCTACGCTCACCGCCAGTCCCAGAGACAGCACCAGGGCGGCGGCCAGGATCACCACGGCCAGAGAGGCTTTCCCTCGCCTGCTCACAGGCTCAGCTCCGGGTACATGCCCTGGGCCAGGGTCTTCAGACCGTCCAGGGTGCGGGGGCCGCTGGCGTACATATCTCCCAGCATGATGAGGTGGACCTTTCCGCTCTGCACCGCCTGCAAGCTCTGGAGAGCGGGGTCGTCCTGAATGAGGGACAGCTGCTGACTTTTCACGCTCTCCGGATCATCCCCGGAGTAGGCCATATACACCACGAAAATGACCTCCGGGTCGGCGGCCACCAGATCCTCCTTGCTGATGGAGTCGGCCTCTGGCATGGCCAGCTCCCCGCCCAGGGCGGTCACCATATCCCCCGCCAGAGATTTTTGGCCGTAGTTGGTAATGCTGCCGCTGATGGGCTCCACCACTGCCACTTTCACCGGGTTCTGTCCCTGTACCGCGGACAGAGTATCGGCCACCTGGGCCTTCATCTCGTCCACCAGGGCCTGGGCCTTGTCCTCCACGTGGAAGATCTTGCCGATGTTTAAAATATCGGTGTACTCGTTTTCCAGGGTACGGGTACCGCCGGGAACTGTGTTGGAGTTCATGTAGGTCCCCACCCCCTTCTCATTCCAGGCGTCCACATCCCCCAGCTTCTTGTCCCCGAAGTAGGAGCCCCAGGAGAAGATGAAGTCAGGCTCCAGCAGGGTGACGGTCTCCTTATCGGGGGCAAAGACGGAGTCATCGTAGTGCATGCGGGAAAATCCCTCCTGCCACTCCGCCTTTACCTCGTTGTCCAGGCCGTAGCTAGCAATGACGTGGTCCTCCAGCCCCAGGGCGATCATGGTCTCGATACAGCCCTGGTAGACGGCCAGCACCCGCTGGGGAGCTTCTGTGTAGGTGTAGCTCACCTCCTGCCCGGCGTAGTTGTAGTTGGTGATGGTAACGGGGTAGTAGCCGTCGGCGTTGTCTGTGACGGCTGAGGATGAGCTGCTTGCGCCGGAAGAATCCGACTCAGATTGTCCGCTGCATGCGGACAGTGCGAGGGCCAGCGACAAGGCCAGCAGAGCAGACAGGGGGCGTTTCCAGTGTTTCATAAAATCTCCTTTCTTTTTGTATCTCGCGCATCGAGATGTCCTGTCCCCCGGAAAACAGAAATGCCTGCTTTCCAGAGAAAGCAGGCATCGGAAAAATGGGCGCAACAAACCGCCCAAAAATCCAGATGGGGCTACTTTCTGCGGAAGATACCCACCATGGCTCCCTCAGCAGGCTTCCTGGCTTGCGGATCGGCACCCGCCGCGCCTTCTCACCCGGCCTTGTTGGCCGGACAATGGCATCTTGCGGCGGACTCCCCGCTTACAGTGACCGGATCGCTCGGGATTTGCACCCGATTTCCTTTTACCCCAGCGGCAGGGCTGGGCACTGAAGGGGCTGATTTTTGTGTACGGTCTATCTTATCAGGCACACAGGCCTGGTGTCAATGGAAGAAGAAAAATTTCCCGGCTGAGCCTTTGCTCAGCC
>CABVDR010000143.1 GCA_902497145.1 uncultured Oscillospiraceae bacterium | reverse complement strand
CGGCGCTCCCCCTTCCCCCTCTGTCCATCCGGCGGCCCTGCCGCCTTGTTTGAAGAAAGGATCTGTGTCACCATGACCAAAATCGACATTATCTCCGGGTTTTTGGGTGCCGGCAAGACCACGCTCATCAAGAAGCTCCTCTCCGAGTCCTTCCATGGCGAGAAAGTGGTCCTGATCGAGAACGAGTTCGGTGAGATCGGCATCGACGGCGGCTTTCTGAAGGATGCCGGCGTCCAGATCACGGAGATGAATTCCGGCTGCATCTGCTGCTCCCTGGTAGGGGATTTCGGCACCGCCCTCAAGGAGGTGCTGGATACCTATTCGCCCGACCGCATCATCATCGAGCCCTCCGGCGTGGGCAAGCTGTCCGATGTCATCGCCGCCGTGGAGCGGGTGCGGGACGGCGGTGCCCCCCTGGAACTGCACAGCTTTGTCACCGTGGTGGACGCGGTGAAGTGCAAGATCTATATGAAGAACTTTGGCGAGTTCTTCAACAACCAGGTGGAGCACGCCTCCGCTATCCTCCTCAGCCGGACCCAGAACATGGACCAGGCCAAGCTGGCCGCCGACGTAGCCATGCTGCGTCCCCACAACGCCAAGGCGGCTATCCTCACCACTCCCTGGGACCAGCTCACCGGCGCTCAGATCCTCTCCGCCATGGAGGGCGGCCACTCTCTGGCCGAGGAGCTGATGGAGGAGATTGCCCACGAGCATCATCACCACGACCACGATGAGCACTGCGACTGTGGCTGTCATGACCACGACCATCACCACCACGAGCACGAGCATGAACACCATCATGACCATGAGCACGAGCATGAGCATCATCACGACCATGAACACCATCACGACCATAGCTGCGATGAGGCCGCCTGTGACGCCTGCCTGGCCTGCGACATGGGCCACGAGCACCACCATCACCACCACGACCACGACGCCGACGAGGTGTTTACCTCCTGGGGCCGTGAGACGCCCCGCAAATACAGCCGGGAGGACCTCCAGGACGCCCTGTCCTCCCTGGCCATGGGTGAGGACTACGGCGTGATCCTCCGGGCCAAGGGCATCCTGCCCTGCGATGACGGCAAGACCTGGCTGCACTTCGACCTGGTACCCGGTGAGTTCCAGATCCGTGAGGGCGCTGCCGACTACACCGGCCGCCTGTGCGTCATCGGCTCCGACCTGAAAGAGGACCAGCTCGAGAAGCTGTTCCTGCTGGCGTGAGGTGAGCGGCTATGCCTGATTCCCGTATCCCTTTATACTTGATCACCGGTTTTCTGGACAGCGGCAAGACCACTCTGCTCATCGACACCCTGAACATGGACTACTTCAATGACGGACAGCGCACCGTGCTTATCCGCTGCGAAGACGGCGAGGAGGAGTACGACCAGGAGAAGCTGTCCAAGCGAAACTGCCGGGTGGTGCCGGTGGAGGACCAGTCGCAGCTCACCCGGGCCTTTCTGGACGAGGTGGAGCGGCGCTACCAGCCCGAGCGGGTGCTGCTGGAATATAACGGCATGTGGCCCATCCAGATTCTCCGGGACCTGAAGCTGCCCCGGGGCTGGGGGCTGTACCAGGCCATCCACGTCATTGACGCCACCACCTTTGAGATGTACCGCACCAACATGCAGTCCATGATCGTGGATCAGGTGTCTGAGGCGGACATGGTACTTTTCAACCGCTGCACCCCGGATATGCCCCTTTCCGGCTGGAAGCGGTCCATCCGGGCAGTAAACCGCATGTGTGAGATCGTCTTTGAGGACGAACAGGGCGAGGAGCTGGAGGTGGAGGATATCCTCCCCTACTCCCTGGACAGCGACCATTTGGAGCTGGAGGACGATGACTACGGCATCTGGTATATCGACATTCAGGACCACCCCGAACGCTACGAGGGTAAGACCGTCACCTTCAAGGCCCAGGCCATGACCAGTATGAAGCTGCCTAAGGGCACCTTCATTCCCGGCCGCAACGCCATGACCTGCTGCGTGGATGACATCCGCTTCTTCGGATTCCTGTGCAAGTACGACCGCAGCCGCTCCCTGCGCAAGGGGGAGTGGGTCACAGTCACCGCCCAAATCCGCTGGGAGCACGCCGCCGTCTATGAGGGCGAAGGCGTGGTGCTCTACGCCCAAACGGTAGAGAAGGCCACCGCCCCCAAGGCCCCACTGGTCTATTTCCGCTGATAGAAAAATCCCCCGGTACGGCAAGTCCGCCGCACCGGGGGATTTTTGTCTTATGAGCTCTATGCCAAGGTTGACACCGCTCTTGGTTCAGTTCTATAATAAATCGTAAAACTTGTAATGGACGATTTTTAGAAAACACGTTACAAGTACCCCTTGGGGCGATGCTATCCGCTCTATGCCCCGGATCTGCAAACTCCAAGGGATTTGCCTGCCCTTTTATCATCCCAAACAACCGGTATGAAAGGAGCGATCTACTTGACCGCAACAGAGAAGAAGCAACTGATGGCGACGGCCTGCAAGGTGCGCATGGGGATCATCGAGGGGA
>CABVDR010000142.1 GCA_902497145.1 uncultured Oscillospiraceae bacterium | reverse complement strand
CCTTGCCCAGCTCGTCGTAGTAGATGTCGGCATCCATCTCCACCAGGTCGATGATACCCTTGAAGGTATCCTCAGAGCCGATGGGCAGCTGGATAGGCACGGCGTTACACTTCAGACGATCGTGGATCATGTTGAGCACGTTGTAGAAGTCAGCGCCCATGATGTCCATCTTGTTGACGTAAATCATGCGGGGGACCTTGTAGTGGTCAGCCTGACGCCAAACGGTCTCAGACTGGGGCTCCACGCCGCCCTTGGCGCACATGACGGTAACAGAGCCGTCCAGAACGCGCAGGGAGCGCTCCACCTCGACGGTGAAGTCCACGTGGCCCGGAGTATCAATGATGTTGATACGGGTCTGGGGGAACTGATCCTTGGTTCCTTTCCAGTAGCAGGTGGTAGCCGCGGAGGTAATGGTAATACCGCGCTCCTGCTCCTGAGCCATCCAGTCCATGGTGGCGGTACCCTCGTGGGTCTCGCCGATCTTGTAGTTTACGCCGGTGTAGTAGAGGATGCGCTCGGTAGTAGTGGTCTTACCAGCATCGATGTGAGCCATGATGCCAATGTTTCGGGTATTCTGCAAAGAAACTTTTCTAGGCATACGTTGTCTCCTTCTAAATTACCAGCGATAGTGGGCGAAAGCCTTGTTGGACTCGGCCATCTTGTGGGTGTCCTCGCGCTTCTTCACGGCGCCGCCGAGGTTGTTGGCAGCGTCCATGATCTCGCCGGCCAGACGCTCCTTCATGGTCTTCTCGCCGCGGTTGCGGGCATAGCTGGTCAGCCAGCGCAGACCCAGGGTCTGACGGCGCTCGGGACGAACTTCGATAGGCACCTGGTAGGTAGCGCCGCCCACACGGCGGGCCTTGACCTCCAGGGAGGGCATGATGTTCTCCAGGGCCTGGGTGTAGACCTCCATGGGCTCCTTGCCGGTCTTCTCCTTGATGATATCGAAGGCACCGTAGACCACCTTCTGAGCCACGCCCTTCTTGCCATCCAGCATGATGCTGTTGGTAAGCTTGGTAACCAAAACGGAGTTATACAGCGGATCGGGCAGAACCTCCCGCTTGGGTACATTTCCTCTTCTGGGCACTTTGCTTCCCTCCTTCTTATAAAATATAGAAATCATAGGTACTCGAACTGCGATTGCAATCCGTGTAATGCCTGTCCGAGGTCTGCCTATATATAGGTAAACGCTCGGCAAGGCAGCTTGCCTTGCGCGAAACGCACAATGCAAATTCAGTGGTCAGCCTCTTGGGACTGACAGGGGAAGTATCCGGTTTGGATTACTTCTTCTTACCGGCCTTGGGACGCTTGGCACCGTACTTGGAACGGGCCTGCATACGGCCGTTGACGCCCTGGGTATCCAGAGTGCCGCGGATGATGTGGTAACGCACACCGGGCAGGTCCTTAACACGGCCGCCACGGATCATAACCACGGAGTGCTCCTGCAGGTTGTGACCCACGCCAGGTGGAAGTACGAACGGCAGTGCACACACCTCTCTTCTGGGGAGAAGGCAGATCGGTCTGGCGATTCTTCAGGGTGTTCAGGCCGTGCTGGAGGGCGGGAGAAGTGGACTTGTAGGTCACCTGCTCGCGGCCCTTGCGGACCAGCTGATTAAAAGTAGGCATGATTTTCCTCCTTTCCTGAAATCTGTCCCTTGTGGGACATGGTATTTATTTTAACAAAATAAGGGGAACCTTATTCTGTTAAAATCAAAAAAGTTTTGGGCGGTCACACCAGGGCGGCAATAGCCGCACCCACAGCGATCCCGCAGGCCTCTCCCAGCGCTTTCATGGTGCTCACCTGTTCCAGAGGAACCTGCTGGCGCACCGCCTCCTGAACCAGAGGCTGCAAAATACGGGGATCGGCGTCCTGGGCCATATACACACGTTTGGCCCGGTGGTCTTTCAAGGCCCGGCGGGTTTGCTTGGCGCCCACCACCTTGTTTTCCTGCTTAAGCTGCTCGATCATTTCGGTGCCCTCCTCTCCCCCGCTGCCGGGGGCGTTTCATCGGGTAAAAGGGCGGACTGCCCCTACCACCGCAATTTGGAATTATACCATGTTGTCAAGGCCCCGTCAAGCACAGATTTTCTCTAAATTTTCCGCCGTTTCTGTCTATTTTATCCAGAGGACTGTATGGATGCCGTTTTAGGGGAAATACTACCCTCACCCTACGGGTAAGGAGGTGTTTGGTTTGACCGTCCACGTCAACGACAACTGCATCGGCTGCGGCCTGTGCGTCAATATGTGCGGCAATGTGTTCCTCATGACCGAGGAGGGGGTTGCCGCCGCCCGGGACGAGATCTTCCCGGAACAGGAGGCTCCGGCCCGGGAGGCCGCAGAGAGCTGCCCTGTCCAAGCCATCGAGATCCAGGAATAAAGCTGTCCCTATATGGACCGCCAACTGCAAAAGAAGGACATCTTCAAGGATGTCCTTCTTTTGACATCCGCCCAGGCATAATGGGGATAGAATGCAAAAAAATAACCACACCATTCGGTGCGGTTACATTTTTCTGGAGCGAGTGACGAGGCTCGAACTCGCTACCTCCACCTTGGCAAGG
>CABVDR010000141.1 GCA_902497145.1 uncultured Oscillospiraceae bacterium | reverse complement strand
AGCCGGAGATGCTGAAAAAGCTGCGGGGCGAGGGGGGCATGTCCGCCCTGCTGGGGACCCACGACTGTCAGGAGATTGAAAAACGCATCAAAAACGGAGACGAATGGGCCTCCCTGGTGTATAAGGCCCAGGCGCTGCAGATCTCCAAGGGCGTGGGTATCATGCTGGGCTGTTTTACCGAGCTCATCGACGCCGTTATTCTCACCGGCGGCCTGGCCAACTCCAAGATGCTCACTGGTATGGTGATCGACTACCTCCACAACTTGGTGAAGGTCGTGGTGATTCCGGGAGAAAATGAGATGGAGGCCCTGGCCCTGGGAGCTCTGCGTATTTTGCGGGGGGAGGAACAGGTCCACGAGTTCCACAGCCAAGAGCAATAAAAAAGAGGACCGCGCAGGCGGTCCTCTTTTCTTACTCGATAGCCACAGCGATTGGCTGATCCTCTTGGTATTTTAAATTATGGGGAACCCGCAGGCCCAACTGACGGAAGATTTCGGGCTCCGGATCAATGTACAGGCAATTGCTGAAGCCGTCCAGGATGGCCGGGTGGCCGTCCCAGGAGGGGGTAATATCCGCCTGGGCCAGACCGGGAATTTTCAGTGCCTGGAGCAGCATGGCGGTGTGGCTGTCCACGCTGCCGTGCCAGGTGACCAAGCCCAGCAGCTTGCGACGGTCTAGGGCCAGCACCTCGCTGGGCAGCAGCTCGTCGGAGACCAGAATGGCAGGGGTGTCGCCCAAAGGATCAGGGGTCTTAATATCCAGCAGACAGCGGATCAGCCGGTTGGAAATATCCCGGATGTCAGCGCCCCTGGCCTGCATGTAGGGACTGTCCATGTCGGCAAAAGCGGAAGCAAAGCTGTTGCCAGCGGTCTGTACCGCATATTCCGCCGTAGTGTGCTGGGAGGAGAGAACCGT
Source organism: uncultured Oscillospiraceae bacterium (assembly GCA_902497145.1). Lineage (GTDB taxonomy): Bacteria > Bacillota > Clostridia > Oscillospirales > Oscillospiraceae > Lawsonibacter. The sequence continues at coordinate 1,767 of CABVDR010000141.1, read as the reverse complement.
CAGAATGCTTTCCACAAAGGAGGTATCCTCCAAAAGCATCGCATGGATCGAAAAAATAGAGGCGGCCTGGATTCCCACATCCCGGGCGGCCTCGTCATATAAGCGTGCCAGCGCTACAATGGAGCGCTGCTGCGCGACGTGAAAACGGTGGATCTCCTCATCCTGACTCAGCTGGGAGACCGCAGCCAAAGGGAAGGGCTGGCGATAATAGAAACGAAGGGGTCCGGCGGCAATTTGATTCTGGATGGATCTTCCTACAATAATCTGCATAGATATGCCCCCTTTCCAGGAAGTACGGGTCAAGGTGTCTCCTGCGGCAGCGTGTGCCGCAGCTTGGAACAGGCGGCGGAATAACCCTACGTGTTTGTTGTATATTGATTATAATGACAAACGAAAACTTTGTAAATTGGTAAAATAGCACAATAAGCTATGTAAAAAATTGGTAATTTTAAGTTTGCGTCGAAAAATAAGGGAGAAAACAGAAGAAAAAGGACGAAAGAACCGTGAAGTAGGTGGAAAAATCAACGCTTTACAGTGCTAAACAGGCGTGCTATAATAAATCCGATCTTGAAAACGACCTGGCCAAAGTGCGACTTATTGGCCATCGCGTGAATAAATTTTTCCCAGGAGGTTTGTTCCATGGTTTCCAAACGCATGCTGCAGCTGGGCACCGCCCGGTCTGTGATCCGAGAGTTATTTGAGTACGGCAATCAGCGGGCCAAAGAGGTAGGCCGGGAGAACGTGTTTGACTTCTCTCTGGGCAACCCCAGCGTTCCTGCCCCTGACGCGGTGAACGAGAACGCGATCCGCATCCTGAAGGAGCAGCCCGAGGTGATACACTGCTACACCAGCGCCCAGGGCGATGCCGCTGCCCGGCAGCGTTTTGCCGACTCTCTCAATCGTCGCTTTGACGGAAACTACACTGCCGACCAGTTTTATCTTACCGTGGGCGCCGCCGCCTCTTTGTGCTGCGTGTTCAACGGCCTGACCTGTCCCGGAGACGAGTTTATCGTCTTTGCCCCCTATTTCCCGGAATATAAGGTCTTTATCGAGGGGGCGGGGGCAAAAATGGTGCTGATTCCCCCGGAGATCGAGCACTTCCAGATCGATTTTGCCGCTTTTGAGCAGGCCCTCACGCCCAATACCAAGGGTGTGGTGGTGAACTCCCCCAACAACCCCTCCGGCGTGGTCTACTCCCGCCAGACTTTGGAGCAGCTTGCCGCCGTCCTGGAGAAGAAGGAAGCGGAGTACGGCCATCCCATCTACCTCATCTCCGACGAGCCCTACCGGGAGATCGCCTTTGCCGGGGTGGAAGTGCCTTGGATCCCCCACATTTATAAGGATACCATTGTATGTTACTCCTTCAGTAAATCCCTCTCCCTGCCTGGCGAGCGTCTTGGCTATGTGCTGGTGCCCGGTCAGGTCACCGACAGCCAGGAGGTCTACGCCGCGGTAGCCGGTGCGGGCCGCTCTCTGGGCTATGTGAACGCCCCCAGCCTCTTCCAGCAGGTTACCTCCCTGTGCTGCGATATGACCAGCGACCTGTCGGTGTATGAGAAGAACTGTAAGCTGCTGGTGGGCGCTCTGCGGGAGATGGGCTACCATGTGGCTCAGCCCGGCGGTGCGTTCTATCTCTTCCCCCGTTCTCTGGAGGCGGACGACATGGCCTTTAGCGAGCGGGCCAAGAAGTTTGATCTGCTGCTGGTTCCCGGCTCTGGATTTGGCGCTCCCGGTCACTTCCAGAGCCGGGAACCAGCAGCAGATCAA
>CABVDR010000140.1 GCA_902497145.1 uncultured Oscillospiraceae bacterium | reverse complement strand
GAGGGGGGTGCGCAGCTCGTGGGACACGTTGGCCACAAACTCCCGCTGCATCTCCTGGTTCTTCCGCTGCTGGGTCACGTCGTGGAGCACCACCAGCACGCCGCCCTGCCGGTCCCGGTCAAAGGGGGCCAGCAACAGCTGCAAAAATCGCTCTCCCTCCTGACGCTCCTCCTCCAGATAGTCGGGGGTCTGGAGCACGCTCTCCAGGGTGGCCAGGTCGCCGAAGAGCTCCTCGTAGGTGGCCTGAGCGGTAATGGAGCGGCCCAGCATCTCCTCGGCAGCCGGGTTGGAGTGGATGACCGCCCCGTCCCGGGAGAAGGCCACCACGCCGTCGGTCATGTGGAGGAAGAGGGTGTCCAGCTTGTTGCGCTCGTTCTCCACCTGGCGCAGGGTGTCCTGAAGCTGCCCGGCCATGTCATTAAAGGTATCGGTGAGGACGCCGATCTCGTCCCGGGAGGCCACCTGGATTTTTCGGGAAAAGTCCCCGTGGGCCACCCGGATGGCGCCCTCGGTGAGGCGCTGGATAGGGATAATCATGGTTTTGGACAGCAGGAAGGACAACAGAATGGAGATGATCAGGCCAAAGACCAGAGACTCCAGAATGAGGACAAACATCTGGTTGATCAGGCTGTTGACGGTACTCTTGTTGTCCAGAACATAGATCACATAGGGGGAGCCGCCCCGCTCCAGGGTGACAGCCACGTCCATATAGTCGGCGGCCATGTTGGGGCTGCTGGAGTCCTCCCCGGTGGCCAGGGCGTGGGTGAGGTTGGAGGAGTCATAGGTCAGGTTCTTCTCCGCCTCGTCGTTGCTGCCGGCCAGGTACTCCCCGGTCTCCCCGTCCAGGATGAACAGGGTGCGGCTGTAACTGTTCAGCCCCAGCTCGCCGGAGTAAGTCTCCAGAATATCCAGGATGGCTTTCGCCCCGTCCTCCTCGCCCTGGTTGGCAGTAGTCAGATCCCGGGTGAGGGACTCCCGGGAGAACACATTGGACATCTGGGTATAAAAGTCCTCCAGATAGAAGGCCATGACGGAGTTGATGAGAAAGGCCCCCACCACTGTCATCAGCGACAGGATGAGCAGCACCATGATCATCACCAATTTCATGTGCAGGCTGCGCAGCACGGCACACTCCCCCTTTTTCTTGCACTACTTCGCTTGTTATTCCCCCGCGAACAGGTAGCCCATGCCCCGCTTGGTCACAATAAACTTGGGCGAGGCCGGGTCGTCCTCAATTTTCTCCCGCAGGCGGCGCACCGCCACGTCCACGGCCCGCACATCACCCACATAGCCCTCGTAATTCCACACGTGCTCCATGAGGGCCTCCCGGGAGAACACCTTCCCCGGCTGAGAGGCCAGGTAGCAGATGAGGTCGTACTCCCGCTGGGTGAGCTCCAGGGGGTTGCCGTCCTTGTAGACGGTGGCCTTTTCCAGGTCCACCGTCACACGGCCCAGCTCCAGGCGGCTGTCGGAGGCCGGCGCGGCCTGTTCGCCCTGAGTTGGGGCCATGGCGGAGCGGCGGATGTTGGCCTTCACCCGGGCCAGCAGCTCCCGCATGCCGAAGGGCTTGGTGATATAGTCATCCGCCCCCAGCTCCAGGCCCAGCACCTTGTCGGTCTCCTCCTCCCGGGCGGTGAGCATGAGGATGGGCACCGCGCTGCCCGTCTCCCGGATCCGGCGGCACACCTCAAAGCCATCCATCCCCGGCAGCATCAGGTCCAGCAGCACCAGGTCGGGGTTCTGCTCTAGAGCCAGCTGCAAACCGGTGTTGCCGTCGTAGGCCTCCAGGGTGTCATACCCCTCCCGCTCCAGATTAAAGGACAGGATGTCCACAATATTCTGCTCGTCTTCTACAATGAGTACGGTCTTTCCCACAGTTCCGCCCCCTCTCAAAGTCCCAGCAGCACCTTGGTTTTCAGCACGGTGGCCACCGTTTTGGCGTCCTCGATCGTGCCGTCCATCACCTGCCCCAGCAGCTGCTGGAAGGGCATGGTGATCACATTCAAAAATTCATCCTCGTCCGGATGGCTCTTCTTCCGGCTCAGGCCCCGGGCCAGATACATGTGAAGCCGCTCGGTGCAGAAGCCGGGGGAAGCCAGCAGGCAGCCCAGGTAGGTGAGCTCCTCCGCCTCCAGGCCGGTCTCCTCACTCAGCTCCCGGGCGGCGGCCACCCGGTGGTCCTCCGCCGGGTCCAGCTTGCCCGCGGGCAGCTCCAGCAGCACCTGGTGGAAGGGATAGCGGTACTGCTGCACCAGGGTGACGTTGTTCTCCTCATCCAGGGCGAGAATGGCCACCCCGCCGGGGTGCTCCACCACTTCCCGCACCGCCGTCTTTCCGTCGGGCAGCCGGGCCTGGTCTACTTTTAAGGTTACGATCACCCCATCAAACAGGGTCTTGCTCTCTACCGTACGCTCGGTCAAATCCATGTGATTGCTTCCTCCCTTACGTATCGCTTCCCCGCCTGGGCGAGGGTACAGTCGTAGTTATTATACCACCGTTCCGGTTCAGGGTAAAGCAAAAGCCGCCTGCGAACACGCAGGCGGCTTTTGGAATTCATTTCTTAAAAAATCAGCACAGCTTCATGATCCAGTCGTGAGGATCGGCGGCGCGGCCCCACTGGATGTCGGTGAGGGCGTCGTACAGGCGCTGGGTGATCTCGCCGATCTGGTTGCCGGAGACGGTGACCTTCTTGTCGCCCATGGCCAGCTCGCCGATGGGGGAAACCACGGCGGCGGTGCCGGTGCCCCAGGCCTCTTCCAGGGTGCCGTTCTCGGCAGCCTCAAAGAGCTCCTCGGCGGAGATGCGGCGCTCCTCTACCTCATAGCCCCAGTCCTTCAGCAGCTGGATGCAGGAGCGGCGGGTGATGCCGT
>CABVDR010000139.1 GCA_902497145.1 uncultured Oscillospiraceae bacterium | reverse complement strand
GGGGGCTGTCACGGTAATCAGCAGATTCAGGTAATAAAAATCTTCGTTGTTGGCAAGACCCTCCTTCAAGAAATATCCGCTCCGGATAGCGCCGTCGATGTCATCAAAATCTGTATTGGTGTCGCTGGCGTCTTTGATTTTAGAGCGGTTGATACGGAGCTGCTGCCCCACCCGCTGGATGATGCGTTCTTTAGGTTGGCGGGCAAGGAACATATCCATGTCGATGCCGTCGCCGGCGTTGACGATCAGGCTCAGCCAGCCAGCAGGCACCTGCGTTTTGTACCCGTCCGAAGGAATCAGCAGATAGGCATAGTACAGTCCATCCATGCAGATATAGCGTCCATGGGAAAAATCAATGCTTCGGGGGGCGGCAAACTCCGCCGCCGGGATATGGTCGATCTCACTTTCCCGGCCATGCTCCATATACTGCGCCAACACCTCCTGCGCCCGCACCGACAGCGGCTTGACGGCGCTCTCGTTCCTGCACAGCAGATTATAGAGGACATCAACGGTAAACTCATCCTCATTTTCAGGGACGATGACCTCATTCCCACACTGGCGCAGGTAGTTGGAGGCCGTATGGACGGCGCTCTGGAGGGACTGGATCGCTTCATCTTCCTGCTCTGACCGCCGGGTATTGGCCCAGGGCTCATACTCAAAAATCAGGAAGAACCGCCGAGTCACAGCTTCACGGGAACCGACCTGCTGCACAAAGTTCAGGTAATCCTCCTGCATCAAGCGGCACTGCTCGTTTTCCTCATGGGCCATCTCCTGGCGCACCGTGTCCAGGTGGCGGTTGATGTCCGCACGGCGGGTCAGAACCTTGATTTGGAGCTTGATGGGCGAGATCTTCAGGTACGAAACGAAGGAGTAGATGATATTCCTCTGTTCCCGGGCGCTGCGCAGCATAAAGTTGATGGGGACAACTTCGACCACCTTGACAAAGCGATGGTCTTTGGTATAGATAATGCCGTTCTCCACTTTCTCAATGGGCAGATAATCCGCCACTGGATTGAGGCAGGCGGGCTTCTGCTCCTTGACACGGGCGGGGCGTTTGGGCAGGCGTTCCTTTTCATGGCGCTTTTTTGCGTTCTTTTTTGCCTTATTGCCCTTGGCAGGACGATCCTTTTTAGCATTTTTCTTGGGCCGGAGCTTTTCACGGATTTCATATCCGCGGACTTCATCAAACTCAGCGGGGAAATCTGCTTCACCAGACCGCCGGCGCTTCGGCGCCTTGGGCTTTCTCTCCTTTGGAGGCTTCTGTTTGAGATGCTTGCCGGCTGATTTGGAGGGAGCCGTTTTTTCACAGGGCTGTTCACCGTCACCGCCGACAACGCGGCGATTCCGCAGGTATTTCAGAAAAGTGATCAGAAACTGCGAGAGACTTTCCCCTGAAATGCCAATGAGGGCAACCAATGCCACCGGGAGCGCAGTCAGGCATAAAGCAATAATGCGGGCAGTCAATCCAAATGGAAGGAACAAAAAAACCGGCGTCCCGATGGCAAATGCCAGGATGCCGGCTTCAATCACATTCCGCGCACGGAACATACCGCCAAAAAAAGTGCCTGTTTCTATAAAGTTCGGCGGTATGATATAAATATCATGGTCATTCTTGTTGCTCATGTATTACCTCGTTTCTGATGCCGGGGTGCGGTGCGGTCAGCCAATAATCCAGAAAGGACCGCCTGCTGCCGCACGGCGGCTTGCTTCATTTAAGATGATGGACAGATCCCACAACTGCCCGCTTCGCTTGTAACTGGCCGGGTCAGCCACCATGATCTGGCCGTCTTTTACGCCACGGAGAACAATGAAGTGGCCGGATGAGGTAAAATGGCCTTCGGACATAATTGCCACGACCAGCTTGCCATCTGCGAGAGCGTCCAGAATCCGCTGGGGCTCGGAAGTCGTGCAGCCGGATACCGGAAGGCCCCATTCCTCCGCAGCAGCAGGGATCAATGCGTGATAAGAGCCGCTGCTTTTGCACCAATAGCCATTGTCATATGACCACTTTGCCATTTCCACCGGGTCTACCATATCGTCCGTGAGGGAGGAAACCACGATTGCCATGGCGGTGGGCCCGCACCCATAGCCGCCGATGTTATCGGTGCCATAGGGTTGACTGGCATAGCGTTCATCCAGCTGATTGTAATAAACAACCGGGGTCCCGCCGTCGGTAAAGGTTACATCTCCAAGGGAGGGGATACTGTTCCCTGTCCACTCGTCCACATTTTGCAGCAGGCCGTCGCCTAAAAAGAGACTTAGGTTAGAGGCATAATCGGACGCCAGTTCTTTCTGCTCATCCGTAAGCGCGAAAACATGGTCGGCAAGATAAGACTCGCCGTTGTAGCGAATGGTATAGATCATCCAGATCTCGGTGGAGATGGTTTCCTCACCGGTCTCCGGATCTTCGGATGTGACCTCACGGCTCTCCCGCACACTGGTATAAGAGTATAGATGCTCTTTGTTCTCCCGCAGGACAGTGGACAGGTCATCCAGCGAAATGCTCTCAAAGTCTTCATCCCGGGCAGCGCAATACTGTGAAACGATGAGGTTGGCGTTGTAGACCAGGCCGGAAGAATAGGGGTTTTTGACCTCCATTTTGTCGGCGCCAGAAGAGGCAAAGTCCACTTCGATACGGGCCATCACATCATCCAGCGCCTCACCCAGAATGGCGTTGATGGCAAAGGTAATGTCGTTGGCGTTTTCTACGATGGCGGTTTCGCTGTTGAGGATAGGCGTGTCAGGATCAGCTGGTGAAAAGGCATTGACCAGCCCTCCAAAAATCAGGCCGGGCAGCATCAGGAGGAAAAGGACAGGCAGCAAAAGCAGAATGGCAATGACGGCAATGATTTTGCCGATGTGCTTTCGGCCGGCCCAGACGGCCCCAGCCACAGCCC
>CABVDR010000138.1 GCA_902497145.1 uncultured Oscillospiraceae bacterium | reverse complement strand
CCCATCCGAGGAAGGTTCGGCAACATTGCCGAACCTTCCTCCTGTTGATACCCGCAAAGAACTGGCGGACTCCGTTGGCCTGGGTGAGCGCACCATGGGCAAGGTGATGCAGATCGACGAGCACGCCCCCGCAGCGGTCAAAGAGGCGCTGGACAAGAAGGAGCTGTCCATCCACCAGGGCTACCAGATCACCAAGCAAGTGGAGAACCTGCCGGAGGGGCAGCGGGAGCAGGCGGCCCTGGAGGCGGTGGAGCTGGCCAAGGCGAAAAAGGAGATCCAGGAAAAGGACGCGGAGATTGACCGCGAGGGGAAGATCGCCGGGGTCTTCTGCAAGGCGTATGAAAAGGCGGTGCTGCTGGACCCCACAGAGGAAAATGTCCGGATCTGGGCTAAATGCACCCGCATGACCAGGGACGAGATGGAAGATACGGTGAAAGAATCCCGTGAATTGGCGGAGGTGTTTCGGACCATTGCCGACCTCATGGAGCGTTTCCTGCCGGATAGGGGGACGCTATGACGGAAATGAGTGTCCGCCAGTGGCAGGAGCGGTTTCGTGCCGGGGATTTTTCCTCAAAGGATCGTGCTGTTCAATGTGAGGCCGGGTGGTATGACTGGTTCTGTCAGGATGTCGCCCTGGCCGGACGGCTCCAGAAATTGAGCAAGGTGGTTATGGGGATCACCGACCCCTATATCCTGGACCACTACTATGTCTGGTTCAAGAACAACTGCCCGCTGTCCGGCCCGCTCTATGATGACATACGGTTTGAACCGCTGCATGGCGACCGCAGCGGGAAGTATTTTGTGGTCATCCGGGACAGTCCCCATGAGGCCCATAAGTGGACGCTTTACACAGAGCGCCATGGATTTGAGCAGCCGGAATTCACCTGTGGAAACGTGCGGGATATGCTCCGCCATATCAATTCCATGGCCCCAGAGTCCTGGCGTGGTAATCCGCCGCCCGAAAAAGCGATGCATCCTCCTCAAAAGAAGCGAAAGGAGGCAGAGCGATGAACCGGGAAAACACGGGCGCCAAGCCGACTGCTCCGCCCAGACTGCCGCCAGAGGCGGAGCAGGAGATCCTGGAGGCGTTGTTCGAGGGAATGGAGATCCATTCCAGCGAGATCGCCGCGATCCTGAAAAAGCATGGCGTGTGCGGGGATGTGGAGGCCCTCCAAGACAGCTACCGCAAGCGCCTGGGCCAGCGGCTCATGGCCAGTCTCCGAGACGAGGGCGGCAAGCGTGAAGTGCTGGCCAACGGAAAAGGCAGCTATGTAGTGCTGGAGGGCTGCGGCGACAGGCGGCAGCTCAAGCAGATCCGCCGCCGTATCCAGAACCAGATGAAAGGACTGGATCTCTCGGCGCGGAAAGTGTCCGGCAGGCTGACGGTTCTGGAACGGCTGGCCCGCAAGTGGAGAAGGGCTGGTTGAGATGGATGCCAAGACATTCTATGAGCAGATCGCTCCAAAACTGGACCCAGGTGGCTTCAAGCTGTACTTCACGGCCAAGAGGATGACTGGCTTTGATCTATATGGGCAGTTCCCTTATGAGGATGCCCGCGGGATGTTCGAAATGATGAACGGCCACCAGCTCATGCGCTATCTGCTGGCGGATCAGTTCCATGCGGTTCGGTGGGAGATCGTGCCTGGAACCTGCTATGAACGGGCTGTCCTTCTCCCCCTCGACCGCACCACGCCGGCATATCGGGCATTCGAGCAGAAGCTGTACACAGCGGTCCTGCACGACTACCATCTGAATCCTCAGAAACAACATGATCGGAAGGAGCACAGTACCAGATGAAAGATGTAATTGTGATCGGCGTGGATCATGGCTACGCAGCCATGAAAACTGTACACTTTTCGTTCCCCACTGGATTGGTAGAGTACGAACATGAGCCGTACACCCAGAAAGACGTACTGGAGTACAACGGCAGATATTATGTGGTGGGCAGCGGCCGCCAGCCGCTTCAGAGGGATAAGACCCAGACGGAGGACTACTATCTGCTCACCCTGGCAGCCATCGCCAAGGAACTGGAGCATCGGGGTGCGGAGCACACCGCCAGCGTCCACCTGGCCGCGGGCCTGCCCCTGACCAGCTTTGGCCGGGACAAGAAGTCCTTCCGTTCATACCTGTATCGGGATGGAAGCGCTATCCCTTTTCGCTACGAGGGGCAGGACTACACCGTCACCATCCAGGAGGTGTCCCTGTTTCCCCAGGGCTATGCCGCCGTACTGACCCAGACGGAACTGCTGGACGAGCCGTCCGTCATTGTGGCGGACATTGGCGGCTGGACGGTGGATCTGATGCGGCTGGATAACCGCATCCCCAACGCCGCTTCCTGCCGGAGCCTGGAACTTGGCATGATCCGCTGCATTGATGAGATCAGCGAACAGGTGCGCCGGTTGTTCGGGCTGTCCATGACGACCGCTCAGATCGAAAGCGCCCTGCGGGGCAGTTCCGGCGGGATGGACGAGCGGATCAGAGCGGTCATCCACACCCAGGCGGGCAAGTACGCCCGAAACCTGCTCTCGGCAGTCACAGAGAGCGGCCTGGACATCCGAGCCATGCCCGCCATTTTCCTGGGCGGCGGAGCGGCGCTCTTAAAACGCCACCTTTCGGCCACAGACGGCCTGTGCCGCCCGCTTATCCTGGACGACGTATCCCTGAACGCCAAAGGGTATGAGCGCCTTGTGGGGCAGATGTCGCGGGGTGTCGGCCATGGCGGATAAGCGGCGGCTCAACCTTTCTTTTTCTCTGACATCGCCCCAGCAGCGGGAAGCTTGGCGCATCCTGAGTTCCATCCCAGTGGGGCAGCGGACAGACACCGTGTGCAGGATGGTCTGTAAGGCCCATGAACAGGACGCCCTGTTGTCCGCCATCCGGGGGCTGATCCGGGAAGAACTGCGCCATTTGGATCTGACAACAGAAA
>CABVDR010000137.1 GCA_902497145.1 uncultured Oscillospiraceae bacterium | reverse complement strand
TTGTCCACCTTGGTCTGGAGGGTCTTGATGCGCTGCTGCACCTTCTGGGCCTTCTCCAGGTTGTTCCAGAAGCCGTCGGAGGCCGACTCGGCCTGGAGCATGTCCAGCTCTCGCTCCGCGCTCTCCAGGTCCAGGGCCTGGCCCAGCTTCTCCAGGGTGGGGGCCAAATTATGCAGCTTGACTTTGTACTCGTCGAATTGAAGCATAGGATCCTCACTCTCTTTAACGAAAATAAACTTCCCGGTGGGGAAATATGAAAATTCAGCTAAAATATTATATCTGAACCGGAAAGAAAAGTAAAGCCCCGGCGGAAAAATCAGGGATTTTCATAAGAGAACAGGGGAAAATGCCCTCCTGTATTTCAACGAGATTGGGCGGTCTCCCACAGGGAGACCGCCCTCAGCGATCGCTGATGAGCCATACCTCGCCCTGGAAAATCAGGTCATCCAAATCCTTGGGCGCAGGCGCAGGGGCCTGCACATGGGGATGGGTATTGTACATGGTTTCTTCCATTTTGGTTTCGCCTCCTTGGGATATGTTGTCCGGCGTTTGCCGGCATACAGACCAGTATATGTCGGGCAGGGCGCAATATGTGCCGGATTTTGTACACCCAAGGGACTAAAATTTTCCAGAATCCGGATTGCAGTCAGAGGGGGCGTGTTATTGGATGCTATGAACTTCACCTTGATGGGTTACGATGCTCTGATGCCGCTCACAGTTTACCCGATCTCCAACATTGACTCGGTCGTAGTCGTCCTGGCTGCAGGATAACGTAAATTGCTGCTGTGTGGCCTCCTCAATGACAATATAGTGGTCAGACCCAGATACAAATTTATCCATGACTGTGACCTCTCCCGCCATCGCATAATAACTGGTTTGGACCTGATGCACTCGATAGGCAGCATAGCACCCGCCAACTACTACCACAAGCACGGCGGCCAAAAGAAGTTTTTTAAATAATTTCATTGCCATGACTCCTTTCCATGAGAATCGATCCCTTTGTGCTCTTCTATCCTGTTAGACGGAAAAGAAACCGATAGGTTTTTTCAATCTGTGGTTTCGCGCAAAAATATTAGGAACCAGATTAGTCCCAGTTCCCTTTTCAAAAAATACGGGGCCTTGAGGCCCCGCATATGGTATAATCTCTATGTTGTGATAAGCAAATGTCAGGGCACAAAGCGGTAGCCCAGCCCCCGGACGGTGCGGATGTGGACGGGGTGCTGGCGGTCGGGCTCGATCTTGCCCCGCAGGCGGTTGATGTAGACCATGATGGCGTTGTCGTCCACCGCCACCGCCGTGCCCCACACCCGCTCGTAGATCATGTCCTTGGTGAACACCTGGTTGGGGTGTTGAAGGAACAACAAAAGCAGGGCCCCCTCCCGGGAGGACAGGTCCAGTACCTCTTCCCCTTTAAAAAAGCGCATGGTGGCCCCGTCGTAGCGGAAGGGACCGCAGCGCAGCTGCTGGGAAGCAGCGGAGGAAAATTCCCGGCTGCGCCGCAGCAGGGCCTTCACCTTGGCCCCCAGCACCACGGGGCGGAAGGGTTTGGTTACATAGTCGTCCGCCCCCAGGGACAGACCGTACAGGGAGTCGTAGTCCTCGTTGCGGCCGCTGATGATGATGACCGGGGTCTTGATCCCCCGTTCCCGCAGCCTGCGCAGCACGTCAAAGCCCTCCATGTCCCCCAGATTTACGTCCAGCAGGATGATGTCAAAGGTGTGCTCCTCCAGGGCCCGCAGGGCCTGCTCCCCGCTGCCCACGGCATAGGAGTCCATCTCATTGCTGCGCATCACCTTTTCCAGCAGTTTGCAAATGGCCGGGTCATCGTCCACAATGAGCACCTGATCCGCCATATTTGGTTCCCCCTTCCAGGCATTGGAGCAAACTGTACAAACGCCCTGTATATTTTCGTGAATTTATTATACTGTCCGGAGGGATGCCAGTCAATTCCCCGGGAGAAAGGAAGCCGCCATGAGAGAGAAAACCCAGAGCCGCCTGAAAAAGCATCCGGTGATGCTGGGCACCGCCCTGGTGCTGGCTGTGTTTTTGGCCGGACTGCTGTATCTGGGGGTGGCCACCTGGATGCAGTACCGCAACAGCATCATTGACAAGCAGAAAGAGCAGATGCTCCTGACCACCCAGGCCATCAGTGAAAACCTGGAGCAGTATATCCTGGACGCCCAGGCCGACCTGGAGGTGCTCTCCCAGACGGCGGAGGGGCTGAACGACCCGGCGTTGGATGAGGGGGCCAGGAGGCAACTGAAGACCTACGTGGAGAGCCGGGACGGGGCCTACGATGCACAAGTGCTGGGGTCGGACGGAAGCGAGTGCTTCAGCGTGCAGAACAGCCGGGTGGCCCAGGTGTTCCGCTCCACCACCCAGAACGGTCAGCAGCTCTCCCAGGTCCAGCTGGAGGACGGGAAGGTGTGTCTGCTGCTGGAGGGGGAGCTGTCCCAGGGGGGGCGGCTGCGCCTGCTGATGGATTTGGGGGACTACTATGAAAAGCAGATCGCCCAGCTCCAGGTGGGCACCAACGGCTATGTGCTGGTGAAAAACTCCGACGGCGTGGTGCTCATGTACCCGGAGGACGACCAGCTGGGCATCGACGTGATCTCTGGCCGGGAGGAGCTCTACCCCGGAGTGGACCTCACCAGCCTCCAGGAGCTGGTGGACGCCCAGAACCAGGGGGGCGAGGGGGTTATGGAGTACGAGTCCTACTGGTGGATGGACCCTGACCTGCCCATGGTGCGCAAGGTGGCCGCCTGGTCCCCGGTGCATGTGGGGGACGACTTTCTGGTAGTCAGCGCGGTGATGGATTACAGCGACATCTATGTCCCGGTGGCCCAGGGCTTTACCCGCCTGGCCCTGGTGTTTCTGGCCCTGACGGTGTGCGTCACCGCCATGGTCCTCTATCTGGGCAAGCTGACCCTGGACCGGCAGCGCAGCCGGGCGGAG
>CABVDR010000136.1 GCA_902497145.1 uncultured Oscillospiraceae bacterium | reverse complement strand
TTTTGTTAAGGACCTTTGGTGGTGAAGAGCACCCACTCTCCATCCATCTCCACCGCGATGCCGCCGTCGGTACGGGCGTAGCGGGTCCCTTCCCGTTCAAAGTTGGCCTGGCCGTCCTGGTCCGGCACGCCGTCGGTGTAGGTGGTGGTGCCCAGGATCGCACTCTCGTCCACAGAGGAGAGCACCTGCCCGCTGGACCAGTAGAGCTGTCCATCCACCATAATGGCAGGGCACCAGTCGCCGGTAGAATTTCCAGAACTTTCAGTGATCCCGGATCCGTTTTCCTGGGACTCTGCGTCAGCTCCGCCGCTGCCTGTACTGGCGCTGGTACTTCCGCTGTTGGCGCTGCCCATTCTCAGGTTGTCCGCTCCCCAGTACAGGACAAACACCACTGCCACGCAGGCGGCCAGGGCGGTCAGGGGCCTGCGCAGGGAGGGACGTTTGGCTGGGCGGTATTCCTCGGCCTGGACGATGAGCTCCTCCTCAATTTCTCCCACGGCCTGGAGCAAAAATTCCTCGGTCATACAAAAATCCCCTCCTTCTCCAAGGCGGCCTTCAGCCGCTGCCGGGTGCGGAATAGCCGGGACTTCACCTGGCTCTCCCGAAGCTGAAAGTCCTGGGCCAGAGCGGCCATGGACTCCAGGTGCCAGTAGCGGCGGATGAACAGGGCCCGGTCCAGCTCCGGCTGGGTGCGGAGAAATTGGGAGATGACCCGGCCCGTTTCCTTCTCATCCAGGGCCTGCTCCGGCCCGCCGGCGGCAGGCAGGCAATCCCCCAGCTCATGGAGGGCCAGCTCCACCTGGCTGCCTCCCCGCTTGGCCGCCCGGTTGCGCCGCCAGCGGTCCAGGGACAGATTTCTCGCCAGTTTTCCAAAAAAGGCGGAGAGGATGCTGGGGCGCTGCGGGGGCATGGCGTTCCAGGCGTGCAGCCAGGTGTCGTTGACGCACTCCTCCGCGTCCTCCTCCACCGCCAGGATCCTCCGGGCGATGGAGCGGCAGTAGGAACCGTACTTGCGCTCACTCTCCACAATGGCCTGTTCCAGCCGGTCCCAATACAGCTGGATAATCTGCTGGTCTTCCATGGCAGTCTCCTTTCTTCTAATGGGTTCTCTATCCATATAGACGCAAAGGGGATGGAATGGTTGCAAAAATTTAGAAGGGCAGGGCGATGATGGCGGGAATAAACAGGGGGACCGACAAAGAGAGGATGACCCCCGAGGTAAAGGAATAGATGGCCATGCGCTGGTCGGTGGCGCTGACGACCACGGGCAGCACCGTATCCATGGCGGCGGCGCCGGGAAGGGCCACGGTTTCAATATACCCCAGCCGCTGAGCTACAATGGGAGCAAGGACGATGGCGAACAGCTCATGTAGGACGTTGGAGAGAAAGGCAGTGGCTGATACAGTGAGGGAGTAGGGGGCCAGCAGGGTGGGGGCCAGGGAGTACCACCCAAAGCCGGCTGCGGCGGCCACACAGTCCTTGGGACCAAGGGGGAGTAATAGCCCTACTAAGGCGGTCACCGTAAAGGTACCGACCATGACCGCCAGCGGGACCAGAACCACCCGCAGGCCGGCCTGTCGCACGCTTGACAGCATACCCTCCTGCCGGCCCAGGTCCAGGCCCACCAGGAACAGCAGCAGGTACAGGCCAAGCTGGATGATCTGACCGCAGTGGACGGCCAGGGCATCGGGCAGGACAAAGCGGCCCAGAACCATGCCGAGAGCCACAGTGAAGACAATGAGCAGGGTGAGGGTGTGGTCCACCTTGACCTTTTCTCCGTGTTTTTCCTGGGGCTGGGCGGAACCTGCCGGTTGTCCGTGTTTGTCCAGCTTCAAAATATACTTGCGCAGGATATGTACTGCCAGCAGGCTGCCCGCCATGGCAGCGGCCGTGATAAGGAAGGCGTTGAGGCCGATGACGCCCAGAGAGGCCACGATCTCCTCGTTCGCGCCCAGCTCCGCACCTAAGGTAAAGATGAGCAGAAGCAGGGCGGCAGTCTGAAAGCGGCCCAGCCAGGCGAGCGTCCGGGAACGGAGCACAGGGCGGGACCCCAGAAAGGCGCCCACGGCCACCAGAGCCAGATAGGTGGCCAGGCTGACCAGGGTGCCGGTGATTTGCTGCATGAAGGGAAAACCTCCTTAATGTGGAAAATGGCCGGAGGGCGGGAACCGTCCTCCGGCCATTTGAAAAGCGATTTAGTTCAGCTCCAGGGACTTGGAATCCACCACAGCCTTGAGCTTGGCAGTGAAGTCCGCCAGAGACATGGCGCCCAGATCCTCGCCGGTACGCAGACGCACGGACACGGTGTGGTTCTCCATATCCCGGTCGCCCACCACGATCATGTAGGGGATCTTCTCCATGGTGGCCTCGCGGATCTTCTTGCCGATCTTCTCGTTGCGGTGGTCCACCTCCACCCGGTAGCCAGCCTCATCCAGCTGCTTGGACAGCTCGTTGGCATAGTCGGCGGCGCGGTCGGTGACAGGCAGGATCTTCACCTGGACAGGGGCAAGCCAAGCGGGGAAGGCACCGGCAAAGTGCTCGGTGATGACGCCGATGAAGCGCTCAATAGAGCCCAGCACCACCCGGTGGATCATGACAGGGCGGTGCTTCTGGCCGTCCTCGCCGGTGTACTCCAGCTCAAAGCGCTCGGGCAGCTGGCTGTCCAGCTGAATGGTGCCGCACTGCCAAGTACGGCCCAGGGAGTCGGCCAGATGGAAGTCCAGCTTGGGGCCGTAGAAAGCGCCGTCGCCCTCGTTGATGACAAAGTCCTTGCCCATGTCGGTGATGGCGTTCTTCAGGATGTCCTGGTTTTGCTCCCACTCCTCCACGGTGCCGATGTGGTCCTCGGGCATGGTGGACAGCTCGATAGTGTAACTCAGGCCGAAGGTGGAGTACACCTCGTCGAAGAGCCGCACGGTCTCCTGAATGACGTCCTTCATCTGCTCCCGGGTCATAAACACGTGGGCGTCGTCCTGGCTAAAGCAGCGCACCCGGAACAGGCCGTGGAGGGCGCCGGACAGCTCGTGGCGGTGGA
>CABVDR010000135.1 GCA_902497145.1 uncultured Oscillospiraceae bacterium | reverse complement strand
CCGGCCCGCCGGGACGGTGACCGAGCCGGTGGGCTCCCTGCCCCGGATCAGCCATGTGGAAAACCTCACCCCCATGAGCGGCGGCACCGACCGCCTCACCCCGGAGAAGGTGGACGCCATCGGCAGCAAGGCCCTGCGCCACCGCCAGCGGGCCGCCGGAGTTCGGGATTTTGAGGAGATCGTGTATCAAAACTTCCCCCAGGCCCGGCACGTGAAGTGCTTTCCCAGCCGGGACGCCGCCGGCTCCTACGCCCCAGGCCATGTGAGCGTGGTGGTGGAGGGGTGCGACCTGGACAATCCGCGGGTCACCGAGGACCTGTGCCAGCGGATCTACGAGGCCCTGTCCCAGCAGTGCGACTGCGTCATGGCCGCCCAGGGGCGGCTCCACGTGGTGGCCTCCACCGTCATCACCGTGAGCAGCACGGTGACAGTAGAGATAGTGGACCCCGACCAGGGGGCCGCCACCCAGCAGGCCATCGCCCAGCGGCTGGAGGAGCTCATCAACGTGCGCTGGCGGGAGCGGGACATCGGCGACCAGATCCGCATCGCCCAGGTGTGGCAGACGGTGCGGGACACCCCCAACGTACATCTGGTACGCAGCATCCTGCTGGAGGGGCAATTTGACCAGGCCGGGGTCTCCCGGATGGTCCCGTTGGAGGAGGACGGCCTCTTCCCCTATGCCACAGTAAAAAGCGGACTGCACCTCATTCAGGTGGAGTAAGAGATCATAAATGACGAGAGGGAGGGACGGCCCATGCTGCGCGCCCGAAATCTGGACGACCAGACCTATGAGGAAATTGTAAAAACGGCAGAGGGCCGTCTGCCCTTTTTGTGTCCGGTGTGGACGGATCACAATGCCCACGACCCAGGCATCACCATTCTGGAGCTGATGGCCTGGTACAAAGAGATGCAGCAGTACCACATGAACCAGTTTACCGACCCTCTGCGGTGCAAGCTGCTCAAGCTGGCGGGGGTCTCCCTCCAGCCGGCAGCTCCCGCCCGGTGTGCCTTGGAGCTGGGGCCGGAGGGTCCCGGCTATCTGGCCGGAGAGCGGCTGACCACCCGGGAGGGGATCCCCTTCGAGCTCTCCCAGGCCATTCCCGCCCGGCGCACCGCCATTGCCCGGATCCAGGTGGTCCAGGGGGAGCGGCGAATGGACGTGGGGGAGCTGCTGGAAAACCGCCGGGTCACCTTCCAGCCCTTTGTGGAAGAAAACAGCACATTTTCTCAGCTGCACATAGGGTTCTCCCAGCTGGGAGAGGGGGATCTGCAACTATGGTTTGACGTGGAGGCCCCCGCGGGGGCGGCCCGCAATCCCTTCGCCTCTCCGGACCAGGTACCCCGGCTGATCCGCTGGACCTGCCTGGGGGCGGAGGCAACCACCCTAGTGGAGGACCAGACCCACGCCCTCAGTGTCAGCGGTTCTGTTACCCTGCGGCCGGAGGGAAATTGGAGCGCGGACCAGGACGGCCTATTCTGGCTGGTCCTCACCCTGGAGGATCCGGGGTGCGAGGAGCAGGTGCGGCTGTCCGGTCTGTCCGCCGGACGCTGGTCCGCCCTGCAGCAGGAGACCTGGGCCAGAAGTCACTTCTTCCAGGCCCCGGCCCTGCGCGACTGGGCGGTCTGTCTGCCCGACGCCCTGGCCCGGGACGGCGATCTGGCGGTCTTTGTCCGCTGGGACGGGCAGTGGAATCAGACCGGATCGTGGCAGGCTGCCGCCACCCAGGACGGGCGGCTCATTCAGGTGGACACCTCCCAGGCCGCTCAGGACGGGGCGGACAATGTGTTGGTGATCGCCCTGGACGGCGTACACAGCAGCCGCCTGCTCTTTGACGCCAAGGGGCTGCCCGGGGAGACCTTCTTCCTGGACCTGGAGGGACGCATCGCCCTGGAAGAGTCCTTTACCTTATTCTGTGACACCCTGGACCGGGATGGCCAGGTCCGCCCCGCCCTGTGGCGGTGCGTGGACGACCTGTACGCCTGCGGCCCCCGGGATCGGGTGTTTACCTACGACCCTATTCGGGAGACCATCACCTTCGGCGACGGGGAGCACGGCGCTCTGCTCCACCGGGGAGAGGGGGCGGTGCTGGTGGCCAGCCTGGCCCTCACCCAGGGGGACGGGGGCAACATCCCCGGCGGTACCCCCCTCACCTTCCAGACCGACGGGGCCGTGGTATCCAGTCAGGCCGCCCGAGGCGGGCGGGCTAAAGAGACCACCGCCCAGGCCCAGGCCAGGCTTCTTCAGGAGCTGAGCCGCACCCATAAGTGCGTCTCCCAGGCCGACTATGAGCGCCTGGCCCAAGAGACTCCCGGCCTGCGGGTAGCGGCGGCCAAGGCGCTGCCTGGCTACGACCCGGAGGAGCCCACCGGCGTGAGCCGCCTGCCCACCGTGACCGTGGTGGCAGTACCTGCCGGCTCGGGGGACCGCCCCCTGCCGGACGAGCGCTTCCTGGCGGCGGTCCAGGCCCAGATGGATCGGGTGCGGCCTATCGGTACCCAGGTAAAGGTGGTGCCCCCCATCTATGTGGATATTCAGCTGGACGTGACCCTGCGGGGCGGCCCGGAGGGGTTGGAGCAGATCCTGAACGATCAGCTCTCCGCCTGGCTGGAGGGCACCGGCATCGGCGGCACGGTACGCTCCGACGACGCCCTGGCTCTGGTCCAGGGGGCGCCCGGTGTGGTCCAGGTGCGGGAGGTCACTTTGCACACCGCTCACCCGGGGTGCTGCCGCAGCGAGGAGGGGGACATCCGCCTGCCCCTGCGGGCCATCCCCAGGCTGGGGGTTCTCCGGGTGGAGCGGCTGCCAGACCGGGGAACCCTGGGATAACGGATACGAAAAGGAGGGAAACGCGCCATGGAGCCGATCCAGGCACAGATGGTTTTTTGCTGCGCGGAGCAGTGGATGGGCGGCTGGTTTCACCAGGTGGAACCCTGGGGGGACGGCCTGCGCCTGGACCCCGGGCGCGCCTCCACCGGTCTCTACTGCCTGGCGGCAGTAGACAGCGGCGAGACAGGCTTTGTGTGGGGCCGGGCGGCGGTGGAGGCCGATCTGCCCGCCGACACCGCCTTGCGGG
>CABVDR010000134.1 GCA_902497145.1 uncultured Oscillospiraceae bacterium | reverse complement strand
ACACCCTGGCCGGCTTCGGCTGTGTGGGTGCCGCAGTGCCCCCCACCGCCGTGGAGGATGTGATCTGCGTCACCAAGGCCTACTCCTCTTCCGTGGGCTCCCACACCGAGCCCTTCGTCAGCGAGTTGCTGGGCGAGGAAGGCGATGAGTTGCGCCGCCGTGGCGGCGATAAGGGCGAGTTCGGTGCCACCACCGGCCGTCCCCGCCGTGTGGGCTGGTTTGACGCCGTGGCCACCAAGTACGGCTGCATGGTCCAGGGTGCCACTCAGGTGGCCCTCACCTGTCTGGACGTGCTGGGCTATCTGGACGAGATCAAGGTATGCACCGGCTACGAGATCGATGGCAAGGTCACCGATGTCTTCCCGGTCACTCCCCTGCTGATGAAGGCCAAGCCTGTCTTCACCACTCTGCCCGGCTGGAAGTGCGATATTCGCGGCTGCAAGGACTACGATGCCCTTCCCCAGCAGGCCAAGGACTATGTGGACTTTTTGGAGGCCCACATCCAAGCCCCCATCACCATGGTGTCCTCCGGCCCCAAGCGTGATGAAATGACCTACCGCACCCCGAAAATCTAAAGCGATCACATTGCGCCGGATGCCGCCTTCTGTGGCATCCGGCGTCCCATTTTGAGGATCAGGAGTATCTACTTATGAAACGTATCTTTTCCCTGGGCCTGTCTTTGGCTCTGGTCTCCTCTTTGTGCCTGACCCCCGCCTCCGCCCTCACTGTCCAACAGGCCGGTATGCTTTTGGACAAATACTACGTGGACGATGTTTCCGATTCCGTCCTGTCTCAGACCGACCTGGACTCCATGCTGGAGGCCCTGGGCGACCCCTATACCGTCTACATGACCAAGGAGGAGTATCAGTCCTTCCTCAATTCGGTCAACGGCGGAAGCGTGGTGGGTATCGGCGTATCCATCCAAAGCGCGGTAACGGACCAGGGCTTTTTGATCCTGTCTATCCTCCCCGACTCTCCCGCCCAGGAAGCCGGTTTAGCGGAAGGAGACTGCATTCTCTCCATTGACGGCGTCGCCGTCACCGCCTCAGAGCAGTCTGCCGCTCTCACCGGACGGGAGGGGACCCAGGTCACCATCACGGTACTGTCTGGAAGCACCGGAGAGACCCGGGAGCTCACCCTCACCCGCCGCGCAGTCCCCATCCCCATTGTGACCTACTCCCTGGTGGACGGGGCGGCTGTCATTGAGTGCGTCAGCTTCGGTGATACCACCGCCCAGACTATCTCCCAGGCCGTGACCGAGTACAACGACCTGGACCGTCCCTTCATTTTGGATCTCCGCTCCAACCCTGGCGGCGCTACCAATGCCGCGGCGGGCAGCGCCAGTTCCTTCACCGGGGGCGGTACCATGGTATATTTCCGGGATGGGGATGGAAAATATACCACTGTCTACACTGGCAAGGACTACCCCGACCTTACCGATCAGCCCGTAATCATCCTCACAGATGAAAACTCCGCCAGTGCCTCGGAGCTGTTCTCCGCCGCTATCCGGGACTACAAAGCGGGAATCTCCATCGGCGGGCGCACCTACGGCAAGGGTGTGGCCCAGATCGTACTGGACGAGGACACTAACCCCGACCTCTTTGACGGGGATGCCCTGAAAATCACCACCTACCGCTTCTTCTCCCCTGACGGGACCACCAACGACACGGTAGGCGTGATCCCCACCCTGCTCCTGTCCCAGGAGTATGCTCCGGCTGCAGCACTGCTTCTCACCTGCCCCCAGCCTGCCGACAGTCAGGGATACTGGAAGCTGGAACTGGCCGGCTGCACCTTCTATATCTCACAGGAGCAGGCGGCTCAGGAGGAATATCAGGCCGCCTTTACCGCGCTGCTGGAGGCCCTGCCCCCCTCTGCCCAGCTCAGCCAGGGCACCGGAGGCAGACAGTGGGCCTCTGTGACCCCCGCTCAGGCTACCCAGGGGCTGGGACTGAGCTACCACTGCCGCTGGGCCTTCACCGACCTGGATCAGTGCACCTACGCCGACGATGTGGCCACCCTGGCCACCTACGGTCTGCTGGGCGGCTTCCCGGACGGCACCGTCCGTCCTCAGCAGGCCATCACCCGGGGCGAGTTCGCCGTTCTGCTGGCCGCCGCCCTGAATCTGCGTGAGAGCGGCTCGGCGGGCTTTACTGATGTCCCCGCCGACGCCTGGTACACCAGTGCGGTGAACGCGATGGTGGCCAAGGGCTTCCTGGCTGGCCGGAGCAGCACGGTTTTTGGTCCCCAGGACAACCTCACCTATGAGGAAATGGCCACCATTCTCTCGGCCATCTCCTCCTGGGCGTGCATGGAGGGCTACGCCGTCGCCGATGAGCCGGTGCCAGCCAGCAAGCAGGCTGCCTACGCCGTTTTGAGCGACTGGGCTCAGGCTCCCGCCTGGCGGCTGTCCACTCTGGGGGTGGACGTGGATCTCACCGCCCCCCAGGCTCCCGCCACCCGGGACCAGGCCGCCCACATGATCTGCCAATTCCTGCAGGCCTCTGGTCTGCTTTGGAACGTATAAATTCAAGTGTTTTATCATAGAAAGGACGAATTCACCATGACCAAAATTGACATTGTTTCCGGCTTCCTGGGTGCCGGCAAGACCACCCTCATTAAGAAGCTCCTGGACGAGGTATTCCGTGGCGAGAAGATCGTGCTCATTGAGAACGAGTTCGGCCAGATCGGCATTGACGGCGGCTTTCTGAAAGACGCTGGAGTGCAAATCACCGAGATGAACTCCGGCTGCATCTGCTGCTCCCTGGTGGGCGACTTCGGCGCGGCCCTCAAGCAGGTGCTGGCCGACTATGCCCCGGACCGCATCATTATTGAGCCCTCCGGCGTGGGCAAGCTGTCCGACGTGATCGCCGCCGTGGAGCGGGTCCAGAAAGAGGCCCCGGACCTACATCTCAACAGCTTTGTCACCGTGGTGGACGCCACCAAGGCCAAGATCTACATGAAAAATTTCGGCGAGTTCTTCAACAACCAGGTGGAGCACGCCAGCGCCATTCTCCTCTCCCGCACCCAGAAGATGGACGAGGCCAAGCTGAATACCGCGGTAAAGCTGCTGCGGGAGAAAAACGCCAAGGCCGCCATCCTCACCACTCCCTGGGACCAGCTCACCGGCG
>CABVDR010000133.1 GCA_902497145.1 uncultured Oscillospiraceae bacterium | reverse complement strand
AGCAAGGTACAGAGCAAGGTCCTGTTCGGGCTGACCAAACGACAAGTGATCTGTTTCGGAGCGGCGGCGCTGGTAGGCGTGCCGCTTTTCTTTTTGAACAAGGGCGCCCTGGGCACCACCACGGCGGCCCTGTGCATGATCCTGGTGATGCTGCCCTTCTTCCTGTTCGCCATGTATGAGAAGAACGGGCAGCCCCTGGAGGTGTTCCTGGGGCACCTCATCGACAATAAATTTATCCGACCAAAGACGCGGATCTACCAGACCAACAACCTGTACTCCGCCCTGGCGCGGCAGTATGAATTGGAACAGGAGGTGAGAGCGATTGCAGGCAAAAACGGCAAGACCCGCAAAACCGGCAGGAGCAAGGCGTAAGCTGACCCGCGCCGAGCGTAAACAGATCGAGGCAGTGGTCCGCCAGGCCAAAGGGGACGGGAAAGCCCATACGGTGCAGGAGAGCATCCCCTTCCGCAATATGTTCCCGGACGGCCTGTGCCGGCTGGAGGGCGGGGCCTTCTCCAAGACCATCGCCTTCGAGGACGTCAACTACCGCCTGGCTTCGCCGGAGGATCAGCGGGATATTTTTGAACACCTCTGCGATTTCTACAACGGCTACGACCCCACCATCGGGGTGCAGGTGTCGCTCAGCAGCCGGTATGTGGAGCATGGGCCGGAGGAGGACCTGTTCGGCATCCGTCCCCAGGGGGACGACCTGGACCCTGTCCGGGAGGACGCGGCCGGAATACTCCGCTTCCAGTATGAGCGGGGCAGCAACGGCTATGTGAAAACCAAGTATGTGACCCTGACCATCGAGGCGGAGAACCTTCCGGCGGCGCGGGCCCGGTTCGCCCGCATTGAGACCGACACCCTCAACCGCTTCAAGGTCATGGGCGCCGCCGCCCATGTGCTGGACGGGAAAGAGCGGCTGGAGCTGCTTCACGGCATCCTCCACCCGGCAGACGGCCGCCGTCCGGAGGGCGGGAAGTTCGCCTTCGATTGGGACTGGCTGGCGCCCAGCGGCCTTTCGGTCAAGGACTTCATCGCCCCGTCCTCCTTCCACTTCGGGGAGACCCGAACCTTCCGCATCGGCGAGATGTACGGGGCTGTCAGCTTTTTGCAGATCACCGCCCCGGAGATCCACGACCGCATTTTGGCGGAGTTCATGGAGACCGAGGGCAACATCCTGGTGACCATGCACATCCGGGGCATCAACCAGAACGAGGCCATCAAGATGGTCAAGCGCAAGATCACCGACCTGGACGCCATGAAGATCGCGGAACAGAAGCGGGCGGTGCGCAGCGGATATGACATGGACATACTCCCCAGCGACCTTGCCACCTACGGCGGCGCGGCAAAGACCATCCTCCAGGACCTGCAAAGCCGGAATGAGCGAATGTTCAACCTGACCTTCTTGGTCATGCACATGGCGGAGACAAAGCAGAAGCTGGAGATCGCCGTGTCCCAGGCGGCCAGCGTGGCGCAGACCTACAACTGCCTCCTCACCCGGCTGGACTTCCAGCAGGAGGACGGGCTGATGAGCAGCCTTCCCCTGGGGCTCAACCGTATCAGGATCGAGAGAAGTCTCACCACTTCGGCGCTGGCGGTGTTCGTTCCCTTCGTCACCCAGGAGCTGTTCATGGGCGGGGACGCCATGTACTACGGCCTGAACGCCCTCTCCAACAACATGATCCTTCTGGACCGTAAACAGTCCAGGAGCCCCAACGGGCTGGTGTTCGGCACGCCGGGCAGCGGCAAATCCATGAGCTGCAAGCGGGAGATCACCTTCATCATCCTGACCACCAAAGATAATGTCATCATCTGCGACCCGGAGGATGAGTATTCGCCCCTGGTGAAGCGGCTGGGCGGGCAGGTGATTCGGCTGTCCCCGTCCAGCACCGACTATGTGAACCCCCTGGACATCAACCTGAATTATTCGGATGAGGAGAACCCTTTGGCACTGAAAAGTGACTTCGTGCTTTCCTTCTGCGAGCTCATCATGGGGAGCAAGACCGGGCTGGAGGCCATCGAAAAAACGGTCATCGACCGGGCGGTGCAGAAAATCTATCAGAATTACTTCGCAGACCCACGGCCGGAAAATATGCCGATCCTGGGCGACCTGATGGAGGCCCTGCTAGCCCAGCATATCCCGGAGGCCGACCGGGTGGCCCAGGCATTGGATTTGTACGTGAACGGCTCCCTCAACTTCTTCAACCACCGCACGACCGTGGACATCCGCAACCGGCTGGTCTGCTTCGACATCAAGGGCCTGGGGAAAAACCTGAAAAAGCCGGGGATGCTCATTGTCCAAGACGCGGTGTGGAACACCGTCACCATCAACCGGGCCATCGGGCGCTCCACCTGGTATTTCGTGGACGAGTTCCACCTTCTGCTGAAGGAGGAGCAGACCGCGGCTTACAGCGCCGAGATTTGGAAACGCTTCCGCAAGTGGGGCGGGGTTCCCACGGGGGCGACCCAGAACCCCAAGGACCTCCTCTCCTCCCCGGAGATCGAGAACATCCTGGAAAACAGTGATTTCATCTATATGCTCAACCAGGCCGCCGGAGACCGCAAGATTTTGGCGGAGCGGCTGGGCATTTCAGCGGAACAGCTTGCCTATGTGACCAACTCCGAGCCGGGCCATGGGCTGCTGTTCTTCAACAATGTGATCCTGCCCTTTGCGGACGACTTCCCCAAGGACACGGAGCTTTACAAGCTGCTCACCACCAAGCCCAGCGAGGTGGAGCACGCGGCGGAAACGGAGGCGTGAATATGAACATGGAGATATTCAGAAACAGTGAATTTGGCAGTATCCGCGTGATCGAGGAGGACGGGAAATACCTGTTCTGCGGTTCGGATGTGGCAAAGGCCCTGGGGTACAGCAATCCCCGAAAGGCTGTCCGTGACCATGCGAGGGGTGGAACGAAACGTTCCATCCCCACCGCAAGCGGTGACCAGACAATGACCTTCCTCCCGGAGGGCGACGTCTACCGCCTGATCGTTCATAGCCGGCTGCCCGGCGCGGAGCGGTTTGAGAAATGGGTGTTCGATGAGGTGCTTCCCACGATCCGCAGGACCGGGGGCTACATGACGCCCTCCCTGCTGGAGGAGGCAGCCAGGCACCCGGAGATCCTGCTATCCTTTGCGGACCAGCTCCTGGCGGAGCATGAGAAGAACCGCCGCCTTACCGGG
>CABVDR010000132.1 GCA_902497145.1 uncultured Oscillospiraceae bacterium | reverse complement strand
TTGGAGCAGGTGAGGGGAATCGAACCCCCGTGTTCAGCTTGGGAAGCTGACATTCTGCCATTGAACTACACCTGCAACTTGATTGCCTGAATACTATAACATAATTTTTCCGGGAATGCAAGAAAAACTTCTGCCGTCGGTTCCGCCGGTTTCGACCGCAGGGGAGGAGAGGCCACGATTGATTTTTCATCCAAAAGCAGATATAATAAGGCCAGCCTCAGCAAAGGGCTGAGGGATCGTTTCTGTCCCTTTGGAAAGGAGCTGTTTTTATGAGTTTTGATCCCCGTGAAATAGATCGGGATTACGGCGCGCCCAGCGGCGTGATCACGGAGGAACAGTATACCACCCGCACCTTCCTGTGGATGATGCTGGGGCTGATGGTCTCCTTCGGCGTGGCCATTCTTGGGTGGGTTACCAACATAACCCTGTATCTCCTGGTGAGCTTCCCCATGATCCATCTGGTGGTTTTGCTTGCCACCCTGCTTTTGTCTATTACAATGGCCAGCCGGGTCGAAAAGATGTCAGTGGCCTCGGCCCAGGGGATGTTTATCGCCTACTCGGTCCTGATGGGCTTTACCGTGTCCACCTGGCTATACCTGTATGATCTGACCAGTGTGGTCATTGTCTTCCTGGTGACTGCCGCTTACTTCGGCGTACTGGCCGCCTATGGCCACTTTACGCACCGCAATCTGGCGGGGTTTGGGTCGATCCTGCTCTCCGGGTTGATTTTCCTCATTCTGTTTGGGGTTCTGTCCCTCTTTATCCCCGGCATGACCGCTCTGGACAGCCTGTTAAGCCTGTTCGGCATTGCCATCTTCCTGGGCTACACCGCCTACCATACTCAGCGCATTCGGGACTTCTACTACTACTATTCCGGCTACCCTGACATGATGGAGAAAGCGTCTATCTTCTCCGCCTTACAGCTTTATATGGATTTTATCAACCTCTTTTTGTATCTGCTGCGGTTTTTGGGAACCCAGCGAGATTAATTCCTTTTGACAACATAAAAGCAGCGGCGGAATCTTCCGCCGCTGCTTTTCGTATTACTTCCAGGACAACAGCACGTCCACATCCTTGCGCTTGGGGGCCGCGCCCACCTGGGCGGGGTAACCTACCGCAATGAGGGCCATCAGCTCCTGATCCTCGGGCACCTGGAGGTACTCCTGCAGGCGCTTGCGGTCAAAGACGCCCATGATGACCGTGGCCAGTCCCAAGTCGTGAGCGGCCAAACAGAAGGTCTGGGCGGCAATGCCGCAGTCGTAATACTGCCAGCCGTCCTCCCGGTCCGTGGTGTAGGTACCGTCCCGGTCGTAGCCGCAGCGGTTTTTCACAAAGGTCTGGGCCACCAGCAGGGGAGCGCTGCGGATGATGGCGGGGTTGTTGGTTCCAGACAGGCAGTACTCGGCGGCAATGGTCTCCCGCACGGCAGGATCTTCAATGGCCAGGTAGCGGCTGATCTGGGTGTTTTTCCAACTGGGAGCATAGGCGGCCAGGGCCACCACATCCTCCAGCAGCTCGTGGGGCACGGGCTGGTCGGTGAACTGGCGCACGCTGCGCCGGGTGAGAATACAGGTCTGAGCGTCCATATGATTTCCTCCTGTGGGTCTGAGAATAAAAACATGGTAGACCCCGGGAGGAAAAATGTCAAGGGGCGAGGCGCTTTGTGCCTCGCCCCGAATGTTATGGGATATCAAATTCCACCTGGTACATTTGGGTATCATAGTCCCCCGTGTACCGGAAATCCACAAAACGCTTGCTCAGGCGGTAGTGTCCGGGGGAGAGAGGACCAAAGAGCCACTCCCAGTCCATGGTCTCCTCCCTTTGGCCCTCCATAGTCACCAGGTAGGCCATACCGTTCCAGACAAAGTTCCCATCCACAATGTCGGGGACCTCCTGCCATGTGTCGCCGGTGAAAACCTCAAGGGTGTAGTCGCTGCCGTACTGTAACTGTCCGGTAGGACTTCCGCCCTGCTGAGTGATGACCAGCGTCAAGCCGGTGGGAGTTACGTCCTTCACCCCTAAGGACAGGCCCCAGGGGTCCTCCTCCGTTTGGACAGAGGAGCTGCCGCCCACTTTATCGGGGATAGAGGAGTCCGTGCCGCCACCGCCTGCCAGAGACAGGGTGAGCAGGCAGGCCAGCCCGAGTGTGATCCATGTGTTCATGTTAAATGCCTCCCATCATGCTGCATTTCTATCCTTTTAGACGCGAAAGGCGGCAAATGGTTCCCGCCGATTTGTTTTCCTTTTCATTTGATACAAATCGTGGTACAATGACGGTGTATCTTTTTCGGTGGGAGGCACCCATGATCATCTTAGGCATTGACCCCGGAGTAGCTACCATTGGATTCGGGGTCATCAAGGCCCAGCGGGGGAAAAACACCCTCATCCAGTATGGAGTTATCACCACGCCGCCGGGCATCCCTCTGTCCAGCCGGCTGCTGCAAATTTCCAACGACATGGAAGAGCTCATCCACACCTTTCATCCGGACGAGATGGCGGTGGAGGAGCTCTTCTTCAGCAAAAACATTACCACCGGCATTGCCGTGGCCCACGGCCGGGGCGTGATCCTTCTTGCGGCGGAAAAACTGGGGGTGCCGGTGTTTGAGTACACCCCCATGCAGGTCAAGCAGGCGGTGGCGGGTTACGGCGGCGCGGACAAGCGCCAGGTCATGCTGATGACTCAGCGGCTTTTGAATATGAAGCAGATCCCCCGGCCGGATGACGCCGCTGACGCCCTGGCTCTGGCTATCTGCCACGGCCGCTCTGCCACGTCCTTGCTGAATACCGAGCGGGTCTTCGACCCCAAGAAATACGACACGAGGTAAGTACCATGAAGACTGTGGTCAAACAACCCAACCCAGACCCGCCTTACAGCCTCCACGACGCCTACATTTCTGAGATACATGTGGAGGGGGATACCCTGCGCCTCATCACCCAGTGCGGTTATGTGTGCACGGCGGAGCCCTGCGGGCAGGTGGAGGGTGACGTGGAGATCACAGGGATCGACTGGGACTTCTCCTGCGTGTATGTGATGGAGTATCAGGACGTCCTGTGTGGCAACTACGGCTCTTTTGCCGGACAGAAAATGACGGTGGAGGATTTTTTGCGGGAGTTTTCCGAGGCGACGCTGGACATCATGGACGAGACCTACGGATATCACCAGGTGAAGCTGGATGGCTTTCTCCATCTGGGGAAGCGCTGTCTGGAGTTTCAGCTGGATATCTGCTACGCCGGAGAGTTCCGGTATTTGCTCAAAGAATAAATGCCGTCCTTTGGACGGTTTATGGAGGAAATTATGTTTTATTATCTCAGCGGCACTGTGGCCCACATCGAGCCCTATCTGGTGGTCATCGACTGCGGCGGGG
>CABVDR010000131.1 GCA_902497145.1 uncultured Oscillospiraceae bacterium | reverse complement strand
CCATGGCGGTGAAGAAGGGGACGCCGAGATGGCTGTAAAAGGCCAGATAGATGATGATATCCCTGGGTGCGTGGATGTCGCCGATCTCAGCGCCGATGTACTTGCCCACCAATCCTCTGGCGACCAGGATGTCCCAGCACTGGTTGGACAGACGCTCAATGCTTTTCGAGATGGTTTTTACCGACTGCGGCTCCCCGTTTTTGCCACGGAGCAGCACAGCCACCGGAGAATAGATGTCCCGTGTGAAGTGGAGCTCATCGATAGTCTGTCTGTGGGTGAACAGTAGCTCTGCGGCAATGTCCACAGCACGGGCCAAGGGGCGGGTGTCGATCCCGGCGGCCCCGAAAATAGAGCGGATAACAGTTTCTGTTTTCGTCATAAAGA
The DNA here is from genome assembly GCA_902497145.1 of uncultured Oscillospiraceae bacterium. Taxonomy (GTDB): domain Bacteria; phylum Bacillota; class Clostridia; order Oscillospirales; family Oscillospiraceae; genus Lawsonibacter. Next base: position 3,183 of record CABVDR010000131.1, on the reverse strand, counting down.
CCTATTCTTTCCCTGGAATATGCCCCTATCATAAAGTAAATTCCGGGAAACAGATGGTAAGAGACATAAAACGACAAAAATCCTCGCAATTCCACCTCCAAAAAAGACACTTTCGGAAGAGAGCTGGGGCTATGGAGAAGCGCGGGATATGGAGAGCGACCCGGCAAAAAAATACCCCGTCGTTTGTCACGGCGTACTGGGGCGCCGCGCCCTGCCTGCGGCGGGGGGACCACATGACGAAAGGGTCCCCTGGACTTTTCCATAGAAGCCGCCTTTTGGAACAGGCCGGGCCGACGGCCTCACTGTTTGGACGGAACAAAAAAGCCCGGTGACGGAGCGCTGCCGCGCCTTCATCACCGGGCCCTGTCAAAACAGTTACTTTTCGTCGCACACCTGGAAGATATAAAATTTCAGATAATAGGAGTCGTCTGCCGCCCACAGGATGGGATGGTCGGGCGACTGAGTGCGGTATTCCACCTGCCGCAGGCGCTTGTGGACGTTCCGCGCCGCCTGACCGATGGTCTGGGTGAACAGCTCATAGTCCATGAAGTGGGAGCAGGAGCAGGTGGCCAGAAAGCCCCCGTCCCGGACCAGCTTCATGGCCCGCAGGTTGATCTCCCGGTATCCCTTGACCGCCTTTTTCACCGAGCTGCGGGACTTTGTGAACGCAGGCGGGTCCAGGATCACCACATCGAATTGCTCCCCCTGCTGCTCCAGCTGGGGGAGCAGGTCGAACACATCCGCGCAGAGGAACTCCACCCGGTCCTCCAGCCCGTTGAGAGCCGCGTTCTCCCTGGCCTGGGCCACCCCAAGCTCGGAGGCGTCCACCCCGATGACGTGCTCCGCCCCGCAGATACCGGCGTTGAGGGCGAAGGAGCCCGTATGGGTGAAGCAGTCCAGCACCCGGGCGCCCCGGCAGAGCCGCCCCACCGCCTGGCGGTTATACTTCTGGTCCAGGAAGAAGCCGGTCTTCTGGCCGTCCTTCACATCCACGAAGTAGCGGACCCCGTTCTCCACGATCTCCACCTTGGTGTCAAAGGGAGCCCCCAGGAAGCCCTTGTACCGTTCCATCCCCTCCTGGAGGCGGACCTTGGCGTCGCTGCGCTCATAGACGCCCCGGATGGCGATGCCGTCCTGGGCCAGCAGCTCCTTCAGCAGCTCCACGATGGTGACCTTGAAGCGGTCGATGCCCAGAGCTAGGGACTCTACCACCAGCACGTCGGAGAACTTGTCCACCACCAGCCCCGGCAGGAAGTCCGCCTCCCCGAAAACCAGGCGGCAGCTGCTGGTGTCCACCACCTTTTTCCGGTACTCCCAGGCGTTTTTCAGCCGCATGAGGAAGAAATCCTCGTTGATCTCCGCGTCCGGGTCCCGGGTGAGCATCCGAACGGTAAGCTTGGAGCGCCGGTTCAGAAAGCCCTGGCCCAGCGGCCAGCCGTTCTCGCCGCAGACCCGGACCAGGCCGCCGTCCTCCGCCCCCGGCGAGATATCCGCGATCTCATTGTCATAGATCCAGGGGCCGCCTTTCTGCAGGTACCGTCCCTCTCCCTTTTTCAGTGTCACAACAGCGTCTGTCATAAAAGTTCCTCCTGCCCAGAGGGGGCATTTTCTGTTTTAAGGCATTGCTTCCGAGGCGCGCCGGTGTCCGTCATTTCATTTTCCCGCGCAAAAGGTCTTTGCCTTTTACCACTCAAAATAGTCGCTCACTTGTGTTAAATGAAATACAAATACCCGGCGTAGCATACCATTTTCATCTGGCTGTACATTTTGGTGCATCTCTGTTAGGCGGTACTCTCCCACAAAATACATTGCTTTATCTTTCTTTTCAAAAACAAGAAGATGCTTTTTGTTGGTTCTATGGGACAAAACCTCGATATTTAGATGGTACATATGTTTATTTTCGTCAGGACTATCCTGATGTCCTCTCCGACCTATCCCGGTGTACATACAGTGGGAATAAGAACCGGTGGGATAAAAATAATCTGTATAGATCTCGCCATCGTTCATAAATAGAAGAATAGTATCTGTTTGAGCAGATACTGCGATCCCCTTTTGAGTATCACCGCCCAAAAGGACGCTGATTTCCTGACGAGTGTTGAACTTCTGTTTAAAAGAGAGCTTCATGCTTGTCCTCCCTACAAGTGTTAGCGATTCCTTCGTTCCATCCGCAGCACCGTCTCCACATGGGCGGTCCTGGGAAACAGATCCACCGGCTGGGCCTGGACGGCCCGGTAGCCCAGCTCCTCCAGCCGTTTCACATCCCGGGCCAGGGTGGCCGGGTCGCAGGAGACGTAGACGATGCGGTCCGGCGCCATGGAGGCCAGCACCGCCGGCACCTCCGGGGCGAGCCCTTTGCGGGGCGGGTCCACGCAGATGACCTGGGGACGCACGCCCTGGCCGGCCAGGCGGGCCGCCACCTCCCCCGCGTCCCCGCAGAAGAATTCCGCGTTGGTGACACCGTTGCGCAGGGCGTTGGCCCTGGCGTCCTCGATGGCCTGGGGGACCACCTCCGCCCCGATGACATGCCCGGCCCGGCGGGCCAGGCACAGGGAGATGGTGCCGATGCCGCAGTACAGGTCCAGCACCGTCTCCTCCCCGGTGAGCCCGGCGAATTCCAGCGCCAGCTGGTACAGCCGCTCCGTCTGATCCCGGTTGATCTGGAAGAAGGAGGGAACGGACAGGCGGAAAGTGAGCCCGCACAGCTCCTCCTCCAGCCAGTCCCGGCCCCAGAGGGTGCGGGACGCATCGCCCAGGATCACATTGGTGTCCCGGAGATTCACATTGAGGACCAGCCCGGCCAGCTTGGGGACAGCGGCGCGCAGGGCACCGGACAGCTCTCCGGCGTGGGGCAGCTCCCTCCCGTTGGCCACTACGCAGCACAGGGCCTCCCCCGCCCGGTTGGTACGGATATACAGGTGCCGGATCAGCCCCCGGCCGGTGCACTCATCATAGGCGGGGATCTGAAAGTCCTCCATCCAGCCCTTGAAGGCCAGACGCAGGGCCGTATCCGCCTCCGGCTGGAGCAGGCAGTCCTCCGTGTCCACCACGTCATGGCTCCTGGGGCGGTAAAAGCCGATGGACAGCCCGCACTTTCCTCGGGAGACAGGGAACTGCACCTTGTTGCGGTAGCGCAGGGGGGACTCCGCCCCCAGCACCGGAGGCAGTTCCAGATGGACGCCGCCC
>CABVDR010000130.1 GCA_902497145.1 uncultured Oscillospiraceae bacterium | reverse complement strand
GTGCCAGGTGTCCTACGGCTACGGCCTGTTCACCGGCGGCCCCGGCCTCAACGGCGGCAGCCACAAGGTGGGCTGTCTCACCATTCCCACCTCCTCCGGCAACACCGAGCGGCAGATTATGTTTATTAGGGACCTGTCCGCCACCATCCTGTGCTGCACCCCTTCCTACGCCGCCTACATCGGCGAGACCATGAAGGAGATGGGTCTCACCCCCGACCAGATTCCCCTGAAGGCTGGCATCTTCGGCGCCGAGGCCTGGAGCGAGGAGATGCGCCAGGACATCCAGAATACTCTGGGAATTAAGGCTTACGACATTTACGGCTTGACTGAGCTGTCCGGCCCCGGCGTGGCCTTTGAGTGCTCCGCCCAGAGCGGCATGCACATCAACGAGGACCACTTCATCGCCGAGATCATCGACCCTGAGACCGGTGAGGTGCTGCCCGAGGGCAGCAAGGGCGAGCTGGTCTTCACCTCCATCACCAAGGAGGCCTTCCCTCTGCTGCGCTACCGTACCCGGGACATCTGCATGCTCAGCCATGAGAAGTGCTCCTGCGGCCGCACCCATGTGAAGATGTGCAAGCCCATGGGCCGCAGCGACGACATGCTTATCATCCGGGGCGTCAACGTCTTCCCCTCTCAGATCGAGACGGTACTCCTCAACCACGGTTATCCCGCTAACTACCAGATTATTGTGGACCGGGTGAAGTCCACCGACACCTTGGACGTCCAGGTGGAGATGACCCCCGAAATGTTCACCGACAATCTGGGCGAGATCGACCGCCGGCAGAAGGAGCTGGTGGACGGCCTGCGCTCCATGCTGGGTCTGGCCGCCAAGGTCACCCTGGTGGCCCCCAAGTCCATTGTCCGCAGCGAGGGCAAGGCGGTCCGGGTCATCGACAAGCGGAAAATTTAAGGAGGGTTTGCCATGAGCATCAAGCAGATCTCCATTTTTGTGGAAAATAAGCCGGGAGCCCTGTACGGCCTCACTGGCGTGCTGGCCCAGAACAAGGTGGACCTGCGGGCCCTGTCCCTGGCCGAGACCAGCGAGTTCGGCATCGTGCGCATCATTGTCAACGATGTGTACAAGGCCACCACCGTCCTCAAGGATGCCGGCTATGTCCACTCCATCACCCCGGTGGTGGGCGTGGCCATCCCCGATGTGCCCGGCGGCCTGAACCGGGTGCTCCAGGTCCTGGCCAACGCCAAGATCAACGTGGAGTATATGTACGCCTTCCTGGGCGGCAAGCTGGCCAACTCAGCCTACATGATCTTCCGGGTCCAGGATGTGGAGGCCGCCGAAAAGGCCCTGGCTCAGCGAGAGATTAAAGTGCTGGATCAGGATCAGATGTCCGGCGTGTAAAGCAATCCATAAAAATGACCGCCTGCGGGCGGTCATTTTTTATGGCAAAAAAGAAAGGACCATCCGAAGATGGTCCTTAGAGAGATCAATTAGTTGTCGGCCAGGGCGGCGGTGATGATAGCCATGGAGTAGACCTCCTGGGCGTTACAGCCGCGGCTCAGGTCGTTGATGGGGGCGTTCAGGCCCAGCAGGATGGGGCCGTAGGCCTCGAAGGAACCCAGACGCTGAGCGATCTTGTAGCCGATGTTGCCGGCGTTGATGTCGGGGAAGATGAAGGTGTTGGCGTAACCGGCCACCTTGGAGTCGGGGCACTTGGTCTGAGCCACACGGGGAGACACGGCGGCGTCAAACTGCAGCTCGCCGTCCACAGGCACGTCGGGCATGGCAGCCTTGGCCTTCTCGCAGGCGTTGCGCATCTTGTCCACGTCCTCGCCCTTGCCGGAACCGAAGGTGGAGTAGCTCAGGAAAGCGACCTTGGGGTCGATGCCGAAGATCCGGGCGCACTTGGCGGTCTCCACGGCGATTTCCACCAGCTCGTCCTCGTTGGGCTTGATGTTGATGGCGCAGTCGCCCATGGCCAGCACGTCGTTGTCACCGGTGGCGGAAGGACGCACCAGAATGAAGCAGGAGGAGACGATCTTGTTGCCGGGCTTGGTCTTCACCAGCTGCAGAGCGGGGCGGACAGTATCGGCGGTGGAGTAGGTGGCGCCGCCCAGCAGGGCGTCGGCCTCACCCATGGCCACCAGCATGGTGCCGAAGTAGTTGCCCTTCTTCAGAGCAGCGCGGCACTCCTCCTCGGTCATCTTGCCCTTGCGCAGCTCCACCATCTTGGCCACCATGGCGTCCATGTTCTCGTAGGTCTCGGGGTCTACGATAATGGCGCCGCGGATGTTGAAGCCGCACTCCTCAGCGGAGGCCTGGATGTCGGCCTCGTTGCCGATGAGCACGGGGGTCAGGAACGTACCGGACAGCAGGCGGGCAGAGGCCTCCAGAATACGGGGATCAGTGCCCTCGGTGAACACGATCTTACGGGGGTGGGCCTTCAGGATGTTAATGAGTTTCTTGAACATGTGAACCATTCCTTCCAAAACACAAACTTGGGCGTTGGGGGCGGATAAAGCCACCCTTGCTTTACGCTCTTTTCTGGGACTATGGTAGCATTTTCCCGCGAAAAATGCAAGAGTAACTGCAATTTCATTTTCTATGTTTTCTTGGAAGAACCACAAAAAAACGGAGAAAAAACAGAATTTTCTCTTTACGACAGGTATTCCATCGTTTATACTATACCAAGTGTATTGATTTTTGGGGCGGCGGCCGGGCTGAGAGTTCAGCGGGCTTGGCCGCCCTGTTAGAGGTGAACAATTTGAACGCAGAATTTGCCCGCACCCTGTCCCTCCTGCGCCAGGAGAAAGGGGTCAGCCAGCGCGCCGCCGCCCAGCAGCTGGGCATTTCCCAGGCCCTCATGTCCCACTACGAAAACGGCATCCGGGAGCCCGGACTGTCCTTTGTGGTAAAGGCCTGTGATTATTATGGAGTATCCGCCGACTACCTGCTGGGCCGCACCATGACCCGGGACGGCACCACCATCGGCACCGAGGAGCTCTATGACATCAGCGAGGAAAAGGACAACTCCATGCGGGGCTCCGTCCTGGCGCTGCTGAGCAAGAAGCTATTGGTGAACTCGGTGGGAATGCTCTTCGACCTGCTGGGCAAGACCGGCAGCCGGGAGGCGATCCGCGCCGCTTCCAACTACCTGTCCTCCGCGGTCTACTCCGTCTACCGCCAGCTCTACCACGCCAACCCGGCCAACAACCCGGACTTCTTCTCCGTCTCCCAGCGGCACGCACAGACTGGCCTGGCCCAGGCGGATATGCAGCTGTCCCGGGTGGAGCTGGAGGACGCTCTGGCCCAGCATGTCAAGGAGAAGGGGAAGATGCCGGAGATGGATCATGCCGCCCTGGCCCGGGACTATCCGGTGCTCTACCAGTCCATGCTTCAGCTCATCCACAACTCCGGCGAGCGGATGAACAAGCTCTTTGCCGGACGCGGATGACGCTTTCTTGAAAGAAAGCTTAGCAAAGAACTTTATGCGAAACTTCGTTTCGCCTCCCCCTGTAAATATTCTCTGCCTGCATTGTGATCCCGCGCAGGCGGATTTCCACGGAGGTATTTGCTTATGACCGATCAATCCAAAATTCGTAACTTTTCTATCATTGCCCACATCGACCACGGCAAGTCTACCCTGTCTGACCGGCTCATTGAGCAGTGTCACGCGGTGACCGCCCGGGAGATGGAGTCCCAGCTGCTGGACAACATGGATCTGGAGCGGGAGCGGGGCA
>CABVDR010000129.1 GCA_902497145.1 uncultured Oscillospiraceae bacterium | reverse complement strand
ACCTGTTTATTGCCCACGATCTGTCCATGGTCCGCCACATCGCCGATGAGACGGCAGTCATGTACCTGGGCAGCATGGTGGAGCACGGCCCCACCGAAGAAGTTTACGGCCACCCGGCCCATCCGTATACCCAGGGCCTGCTCTCGGCCGTGCCGGTGGCCGACCCGGACTATGAGAAGACCCACCACCGCATCCCCATGGAGGGCGAAGTGCCCAGCCCCATCAACCCCAAGCCGGGCTGCCGCTTCTGCGGCCGTTGTCCCCGAGCCACCGAGCAGTGCCGCACAGAAACTCCGCTGCCCCGGGATCTGGGCGGCGGACACTTTGCCGCCTGCCATCATCTTGATTAAGGAGGAACGCTACCAATGAATACAACAGAAATGGTTCAAATTGCCCTGGATCTGGCCCAGCTGGAGGAACTGCCCCTGGATTCCTCCGTCTCTGTCCCCGGAGAGAACATCACCCGCGTGCTGGCAGGCATCGACATGGGCGCTGCCGAGCTGTCCCTGGCCCGCCAGCTGGGCTACGACTGTGTGGCCCGGCACCACAACATGGTGCCCCGCCTGGGGAAGCTGGGAGATCTGGTTGCCCAGAGCCACTATGAGAAGCTGGTACAGTATGGCGTGCCTGTCAACGTAGCCCAGAAGCTGCTGGAGCATCGCAAGCGGGCCACGGAGATCATGTTCCACGGCGCCAACCTGGATGGCGGGCCGTCGGTGGCCCGGCTGCTGGACATGCCCTATCTCGGTCTGCACACCCCCGCCGATCTGCTGGGCGAGCGGGCGGTGGAGGCCAAGGTGGCCGAGGTCTATGCCGCCAACGACAACCCCACCGTCCAGGAGATCCTGGACCACCTGATGACCATTCGGGAGTACGCCCAGGCCCCCGAGGGCCAGCGCCCCGCCATCTGGGTGGGCGAGCCGGACAGCTACGCCGGGAAAGCCATGGTGGATTTTGCCGGCGGCCTGGGCGCGGAGCTGGACGAGCTCAAAGCCCTGATCACCGCCGGGGTGGGCACGTTTATCTGCATGCACATGGATGCCGACATTGTCAAAGCCCTGCGGGAGGATAACCGCTGCAACGTGCTGTGTATGGGCCACATGGCCAGCGACTCCATTGGCTTTAACCAGATCCTGGACGCCTGGGAGGCCCGGGGCGTTCAGGTCACCCGCATCGGCGGGCTGGTCTGACAGGAGGCCCGCCATGGCATGGACTTTGATTCGGGGCGGGACTGTGGTAGACGGGACCGGCTCCCCGCCCTTCCAGGCCGATGTGTGCATCCGGGACGGCGTAATAGACGCCGTGGGCCCTGACCTCTCCGCCCCGGAGGGAGCCCAGGTGATGGATGCCGCAGGGAAACTGATTACCCCGGGATTTATCAACATGCACTCCCATTCCGATTGCTCCGCCGCCATGTACCCCAATATGGAGAGCACGCTGGGCCAGGGCATTACCACGGAATTTGCCGGACATTGCGGCCTGGGGGTCGCCCCAGTACAGCATAGTTGGCTCTACATGTTCCCAGAGAAAAAGGCATTCACCAAGGTCATGCCTGAGCCGCCTGGGGGTATTAACCCATATAACGCCTATCTCGTTCCCACTCAGCGGCTGCGGGAGCCCTTTGCCCAGACCTACGGTCAGGAGCTGGACTGGACTACTTATGGCCAGTTCCTGGAGCATCTGCGCCGAGTGGGGCTGGGTGCCAACCTGGCTGTGGTGGCCGGGCAGGCCCAGATCCGTCTGCAGGCCATGGGCACCGACTATCACCGGGACGCCACTGAGACGGAGATCGCCGCCATGGAGGGCGCCCTCAGCGAGGCCATGGATGGCGGCGCGCTGGGACTGAGTCTGGGCCTGGACTATGAGCCGGGCCTCTTTGCCGGGCGGGAGGAACTGCTGCGCCTGATGAAGCTGGTGGCTGCCCGGGGCGGCATCGTCACTGCTCACACCCGCAGCCGCAGCCACCCCTATTATGGCCATGCTCAGAGCTTCCTGGACGGTCTGCGGGAATTTTTGGACCTGGGACGGGAGAGCGGCGTCCGCATCCATGTCAGCCACATACAAAACGGCTACAACGTCACCCCGGCCCACGACGGTTTGATCCGTGCCGCCGTGGCCAAGACGCTGGAGGAGCTGGACCGAGCCCGGCAGGCGGGTGTAAACGTCACCTGGGATGTGATCCCCAAGTACGCCTATGGTCCCTTCCACTACCCTATGGCCGCCTCTCTGTTCCAACCCTACGTGGAGCGGTGTGGGGGCTGTGCCGCTTTTTCCCGGGCGTTGACCCTGCCTGACTTTCGGCGGCAGGTTGTTGAGGAGATCCGGACCGGACGCCATCCGTCTCAGGGGGTCTTTACCCGCTTTGATCCGCAGGCCGACCCAGCCTGGGACACCCGCTACCGGTTTACCCGTGTGCAGCGGGCAGGCTGTGTAGGCAAAACGATTCGAGAGGCAGCGCAGGGGGCAGACAGCCTGGAGCTGCTGCTGGATGTGCTGACCGAAGACCCCTACGCCGCTATGATTTCCCTGGGGCGCCGTCCGGAACATACCCCCGACCGGGACGCCTTTGTGGCCCGAACGGAGGCCACCATTGGTCTGGATACCTGGACCTTGGACTACGACGCGGCCCTGTCCGAGGGCGACCTGCCGCTGGAGTGCGGCTCGCCCGCCACATACGAGGGGATGACCGTGTTTCTGGAGACGGAGCGGGACAAGGGCGCTGCCATAGAAGAGACGATACGCAAGCTTACCGGCAATGCGGCCCGCACCCTGGGACTGACCGACCGGGGCTTTGTCTCCCAAGGTCTGGCTGCCGATCTGTTGGTACTGGACTGGGAGCATTTCTCTGCCAGGGAAAATCTTGCTGATCCCCGACATGGCCCGCAGGGACTGGACTATGTGCTGGTGGCCGGGCAGATCGCCGTGGACCACGGCGTCCATACCCATGTGCGCAGCGGCACGGTTCTGGGGCCTGAACATCGAAAGGGAGAGAACTGAGCTATGTCTTTTGACTTTCAAACTCTGGCCGACGCCATTGACTACGGCTTCGGCACCGGGTTCCGACCGGACTATACCGTGATGGCCGGAGCACAGCTGCATGTAAAAACCGCCCCCTGCATTATCGACGCGCTGACCAGGTTTTCTCAGAGTGGTCTGTATGGTTGGACCGACTCCGATGACCCCCTGTACATCCGGGCTGTTGTCAACTGGATGGCAAAGGTCCGCGGCTGGGAGATAGAACCTTCCTGGATCGTGCCGTCCTACGGGATCCTTCAGGCCATGTGTGCCTCCATCCGCGCCTTTACTCAGCCCGGCGACGGCATCATTGTGCAGCAGCCGGTCTATCTGCTCTATGCCCGCGCCATCGCCAACTGCGGTCGGAAATTAGTGGACAGTCCCCTGCAACTGCGGGGTGACCGGTATGAGATGGACTTTGCCGACCTGGAGGAGAAAATGGCCGCACCGGAAAACAAACTGATGCTCCTCTGTAACCCTCATAACCCCACTATGGATGTATGGGAGCGGGAGGATTTGGAGCGAGTGGCGGCTTTGGCCCAAAAGCACCATGTGCTGGTGGTGGCGGACGAGATCTTTGCCGAGCATGTGTGGCAGCCCGGTCTGATGGTTCCCTATGCCGCCGTTCCGAACGCGTTGGACCACTGTATCATCTGTACCAGTCTTGGCAAGGCGTTCAATTTTACCGGTACCAGCCACTCCA
>CABVDR010000128.1 GCA_902497145.1 uncultured Oscillospiraceae bacterium | reverse complement strand
GATATAGCCGGGGCACTCCAGTTCCGTCACGATGTAGGCGGTATCGGCGGGGAGCTTGCTCAGGTCGATGGTTCCGTCCTCCAGAGTGGTCAGTTCCACTGGGCCGAAGCTGCCGTCCACCGCCTCAAAACGGAAGCGGGCGTTAGCGATGGGCTGGGAGAGGTCGGAACTGTCCACCTTGATTAAATGGATTCCGGGCAGGCGGTCGTTAAAGAAAACCAGGTCCTTGATCCCGTCCCCGGCCTTCAGCTCCACCTCTTGGGGGGTGGTGTCCAGCACATGGCCGTCCCCGCCCGTGTCCCGTTCCTCGGCCCGGTAGGTGCCGGGCTCGCAGTCTGTCAGCAGGATTTGGCCGAACTCGTCCGTCTGGAAGATGCCCAGGCTCTCGGCGTCCCGGAAAATCTCGAAGGACACGTTGGGCATGAGTTTCATGCTGCTCCGCTCATACTTGGTGATCCGCAGTCCAGGCAGTTCCTTGTTGACTATGGTGGCGCTGGATTCCTCTCCAGCCACTACCGCCACGGTCTGCACTGTGTCCGTGTCCGCGATCCAGCCCTCAATACCAGCCACCTCCCGGACCTCCCAGCCGCCAGGGGCCAGTTCATCAAAGACGATCACGCCGTTGCGGGTCTGCTCCGTCCGGGTCTCCCCGGTCTCAATGTGCTTAATCTGGATGGTGACGCCGGAGAGGGCGTCGCCGGTGTCGCTCCGCTTCTCCACCCGCAGGGAGCCGTAGGGGGCGTTCCAGAAGGTCAGGGCAGCGGTCTTGTTATACTCCACATCGGCGTGCTGGGTGGTCTCCTCCGGGAGCAGGTGATACCGGGGCGGGATCTCCTCCGTCACGGTATAATGGCCCTCCAGGGTAAGAGGGATCAACACCGTCCCATCCGGCCCGGTGGAGTAGGAGCCCACCTTGCGCCCCTCCGGGTCAACCACGCTGAACACAGCCCCCTCCAGCGGGGTCTTTGTGCCCTCCTCCAGTTTCACGATCTTCAGCGCCGTCTCATCCGGTGCTGGCTCCCCGCTGTCGGAGTAGCTGCTGACGGCGGCCACATCCAGCCGCACATTGTTGTCCAAGTCGCAGATGTAATTCTGCAAATTGCCGTACTGGTCCTTCTCCTGGCACACGGCATACATGGCTGCATACTGGGCCACGGACGCGGAGAGGGATAACTGGACATTGCCGCTCTGGCCCGCCACACTTTCAGCGGGGTACAGCACCTTGAACTGCCCGGCGTAGCCGTCGCTGGTGCCCTCGGTGGTGACAGCAGTGATCTCGTTGTTGTCCATGTCCACGATCTTCGTGCCCTCCGGCACTTCATCGGGATTGGAAAAGGCTACGGACACGTCGTAGTCATAGACCCATGTCTCGCTCCAAACGGTGAACACCTGCTCTTTATATTCCTCGCCGCCGATGGTCACGGGATAGGCCACGGAGGTCTCCGCCGTGGCGGTCATGCGGGGGGTGAGCATATAGTTATAGGTAGTGCCCCGCTTGTAGATGTCCTTGGCGGCGGCCAGGATGCGGTTGCCAATGTCCAACTCGCTCCCGGAGAGGCCGGGGGCCACCTTCAGGTTGGCAATGCTCCAGTTGGGCAAAAGATAACACCACAGCGCCATTTTCGTGGCGTAATACGCCTGATACTTATTGTCCAGCTTCAACTCACCCAGGCTGCGGTGAGGGTAGCCGTTGGAGATAATGCCCACCACCTTTGGGTCGCTTGCCCGTTCCTCTGCCAGATACTTGATGCTCTCGCCGGGGCCCACGGTCTGGGGGACGCCGGGGGTGGTAGGGTTAACGCAATAGGCTGGGGCTTCCTTCATGATCCCGTCGTTGGCCTCGTAGAGAAAATAGGTATAAACCTGTTTTTTGACGGCGCCATTGATGGACAAATACCCCAGTTCATACTCGCCGTTGTAGATGTTGACTTCGCCCAGCGCGGCCTCCACGCTGTCGGCAGCGAAGGCCGCCGTGGGGAGGAGGCTGAACATGGTTACAAAAGCCAGGAACAGGGAGAGTAATCGCCGTTTCATGGTCGAAATTTCCTCCTTAAACGCAAAATAGCGGCCCCCGGTGCGTGCTGCACCGGGGGCCGTTTGTTGGAACAACATAGTATTTTTATAGGTTTTAAGGTGCCACAGGTGGGGCAGGATACTATTCAGCAGGACAGCCGTGCTTCCTCTGGTCGTGGCTTCTTCCGCCAGAGGCTCCTCTGGAGCCGATCCCAGCCCTAGCGCCTTGCTGGGGAGAGAGCTCCGCTCATCTGCCCGAAACGAAAAAAAGCGGCCCCCGGTGCAATACGCACCGGGGGCCGCTTGCGGGGAATGGGGTATTTCGCTATAGGGTTTGCAGGTATGCCAGGTAGTCCAGGGAGCCGGTCAGCAGGAGGGCCATATCCCCACGGGTGATGGCGTCTCCTTCCAGCGCTTCCGCTGGGGCAAGCCCCAGCTCCGCCGCCGTCTCACAGGCGGTTGTGTACTCCCAGCCGTCCTGTTCCAGGTAACGGAGCATGACCGTGCAGGCCATCTGCGGGCTGACCGGGTCTGAGGGGCCGAACCGTCCGTCTCCGTATCCCTCCATCGTGCCCATGGAGGCGCACACGCCCACGGCCACCTGCGCCCACTCGGGGACATCGTTGAAATTGGTGGTACACATCCGGGTGTACCAATCCGTTTCCCAGGCCACGTGCTCCGGGTTCAGGACGATAGGGCTGATCAGGCAGGCCAGTTCTGCCCGTGTCAGGCTGTCCTCCAGGTGCAGTTCGCCGTTTTCATCTCCCTTCATGAGCCCCTCAGACTGCAGCCGGGCGGCGGCCAGCTCCTGGGGGCTGGGGACTTCTGCCGCCTGGACGGGGCCGGTCAGCATGGCTGTGGCCATGGCGCCGGCCAGGAGCAGGGATGCCAATTTTCTGCCTTTCATGCTCGCTTCCTCCGTTTCCTGTATGGTGTGGGGTCTACACTCCGAACCATATCACAGCTTTGGCAGAAAGTCGAGCCCAATCGGCAGACAGCGTTACCTAGCCACGGCGGTGACGCACCAGCGGTAGTCCCGCTGGTTTCGTACACAGGTGTACAGTGTCAGTCGATTATCGCTGGTGGGGGTGGTACCGCTGGTGTCGGTCTCCTTTACCTTGGACACGCTGGTCACCTCATAGGTCTGAGTCCCCAGCTTGGTGGTCCAGGTGATGGTATCGCCTATCTCCAGGGTATGGAGCTTGCCGAAGTCATTTCGGACGCCCCGGTTATGGCCGGCGATACACACGTTGCCTGCCCAGATACTGGTATCCTCAAAGTGGCCCGCGCCCTTGGCCAGCGTAGAACTGCCGGTCCCCTCATAGACCTTGACCGTCAGGCCAATGGCCGGAATTTTTAGAGTTCCCAGGCTGCCGTTGGAGTAGTAGAGGTCTGATGTGACCTCTGTAAAGCAAGTGGACGCCGAAACAGAGGAGGATGTGCCGCTGTCAATGACAGGATAGTTCACAGCTCCGGTCTGCGACACCAGCCCTCCATCCAGCGCTCCTGGAACCAGGTTTGGGGTCAGAGCAGTGCCGGAGCCGGGGAGATAGCTAGTGGGGCTACCGAAGCTGGGCGGGATCAGGGCCACATTTTTGCTCCGGTCCACATTGGGATCGTCCCACTCGTAGATGGTATCATCGCTGGTGGGCCTGCCGAACAGGTGATCCTCCGGGGCGTCCATTGTGTATTCCAGCGCGCTGGCCTGACCAACACATAGGGCGCACATCATCGCCGTCAGCAGAAAGACGCGCAGTTTCAATCGGAACTCACCTCCGTTCCTTGAGCTTCTTGAATACGAACACACCGCCGGCCGCCAGGATGACGACTACACCGCCGACCAGTAGCGGCATCTTCAGGGTGGACAGATCC
>CABVDR010000127.1 GCA_902497145.1 uncultured Oscillospiraceae bacterium | reverse complement strand
CCGGGTGCGGGAGATCTCCGACCTGCGGGAGCTGAACCAGGCCCTGGAGGAGCTCCACCGCAGCGAGCAGGCCATCTCTCACCAGCAGCGTCTGCAAATTATGGGCACCATGACCGGAGGCATCGCCCACGAGTTCAACAACCTCCTCACCCCCATCCTGGGCCACGCGGAGCTGATGCTGATGGATCTGCCAGAGGACTCGGAGCTCTACGACAGCGCCCAGGAGATCGCTCAGGCCGCCGGACACTGCAAGGAGATCATCCAGCAGCTGTCCGCCCTGAGCCGGAAGAATGTGGAGACGGTCTACAAGCGCCTGGACGCCCAGGAGGCCTTTGGCCGGGTGATGAAGATGGTGCGCTCCATCTGTCCCGACAATGTGGAGCTGGACATGGACCTGGACTTTGGCGGGGCGGCCTTTTTGGGCAACGAGACCCAGCTGAGCCAGGTGCTGCTCAACGTATTTGTCAACGGGGTCCACGCCATCGGCCAGAAGGAGGGTCATATTGCCATTATTGGCCGCTCTGTCAGCCAGAATGAACTGGAGCAGCGGGGGCTGACGCCCCCCTCCCCCCTGTGGGAGCGGTACCTGTGCCTGGACATCCGGGACGACGGCTGCGGCATGAACAGCGCCACTCTGGCTCAGATCTTTGACCCCTTCTTTACCACCAAAAAGGCGGGGCAGGGCACCGGACTGGGGCTGTCCCTGGCCGACCAGATCATCCGCTCCCACAAGGGCAGCATCACCGCCGAGAGCAAGGTGGGAGAGGGCAGCGTCTTCCACATCCTGCTGCCGGTGGCCCAGGCGGAGAGTGGTTCCACCCCCGCTCTGGACGGAGAGAATCCCTCCATTTTATTGATGGGCGGAAACGCGAAGGTGCTCCAGATGCTTGCCGACAGCTTCCGGGGGATGGACATCCCGGTGGAGACGGCCCGGGACTGGGACGAGGCGGCCGCCGTTTTGGAGCAGAGGCCGGTGGACATCTTAGCGGCGGACGGCGGCCTGGAGGAGGAGCGGGCCCTGGACTTCTGCCTGTCCTTCCAGGGAAAGTACCCGGAGCTCATCAAGCTCCTGCTGGTGGACCGCCCCACCCGGGAGGTGCTGGAGGCCAAAAGCCGGGGCATCCTCCAGGGATGGCTGGAGAAGCCGGTGTCGGCGGGGGCGATTCTGGACGAGGTGCGCCGGCTGCTGGGGGAGCGGCTCCCCGATGGGGCGGCATATTAGGAACATTCAAGGACATTTTTTACGGGCTGGGGGTCTCCCCAGTCCGTTTTTGCGCCCTTTCTTAATAAACTGTAAGGCGACTCTTACAGCACTGTAAGCGGATTGCATGGATGGTGTAAGCTTTCCTCCCTATAATAAAAATCACCAAAACCGAGCGGGAGAAGAAACGAAAATGAGGAGGAAATTACAATGAATGAAGCCATGCTGGCGCTGCTGGGCTTTGCCACCATCATCGCCATCATCGTCCTGCTGCTGCGGAATGTCACCGTCCCGGCCCTGGCCTTTGTGGGGGTGTCCACGGTGACCACCATCATCCTGGTGTTCACCGGCACCTTTACCATTAAGGAGATGGGCGACTTTATTGCTGCCGGTGTGGAGGGTGTTCACGAGACGGCGGCCCTGTTTATCTTCTCGGTGCTGTTTTTCGGCATCATGACCGATGTAGGTATGTTTGACCGCATCATCAATGCCCTGATGAAAAAGGTGGGCACCAACGTGGTGGGCGTGGCCATGATGACCTGCATCATCGCCATGATCGGCCACCTGGACGGCGGCGGCGCCTCCACCTTCCTGATCACCATCCCTGCCATGCTGCCGGTGTATAAGCGCCTGAAAATGCGCCCCACCACCCTGCTGCTCATCTGCGTGACCGCCATGGGCGTCATGAACCTGCTGCCCTGGGGCGGCCCCACCATGCGTTCCGCCTCCGTGCTGGAGGTAGATGCCAACCAGCTGTGGATTCAGCTCATGCCCATGCAGGCTGTGGGCATTGTCATTGCCCTGGCCACCGCGTTTATCTGGGGCAACATTGAAAAGCGCCGGGGCGCCGGCATTAACAGCACCCTGGTTATCGACTACGGTGACAGCGATGACACCGGCGTCAGCGAGGCGGAGAAGAGTGAGCTGGCCCGGCCCCAGTTCTTCTGGTTTAACCTGGTCCTGACCCTGATGGTCATTCTGGCCCTGGTGTTTGTCAAGATCCCCTCCTACTGCACCTTCATGATCGGCTGCGTCATCGCCCTGTTCGTCAACTATCCCGGCGCCAAGCTGCAGAATAAGATTATCAAGTCCCACTCCTCCGCCGGTCTGATGATGGCCTCCACCATTCTGGCCGCCGGCGTGTTCCTGGGCGTGCTGGAGGAGAGCGAGATCATGAACCACATGGCCAACATCCTGGCCTCTTTCATCCCCGCCTCCATGGGCCGCTTCCTGCCCATTATCATCGGTGTGCTGTCTGTGCCCCTCACCCTGCTGTTCTGCACCGACTCCTACTTCTACGGCCTGCTGCCCGTGCTCATCGGTGTAGGCAACAACTTCGGCGTGGACCCCGCCCACACCGCTATCGCCATGGTGGTCTGCCGCAACTGCGCTACCTTTATCAGCCCCGTGGTGCCCGCCACCTTCCTGGGCGTCGGTCTGGCCGGTGTGGAAATCAAGGACCACATCAAAAACAGTTTCTTCTGGATCTGGGGCGTGAGCATCTGCTGCCTCATCTCCGGTCTCCTTTTGGGCGTCATTGTTCTGTAAGCCCAGTCCCTTCTACCTGGGAACGCCGCCTCCGCCCGGAGGCGGCGTTCCCATATCCACAATATTTAAATTAAAGAAAGGAGCCTTCCCATGCTCAGCGAAATTTTGAACTTTAACCGGGAATTTGTGGCTCAGGAGAGCTATATTCCCTATCAGACTACCAAATATCCCGACCGGAAGCTGGCCATCCTCACCTGCATGGACACCCGGCTCACCCACCTGCTGCCAGCGGCTATGGGGCTAAAAAACGGAGAGGTCAAGATGATCAAAAACGCCGGCGGCGTGGTGCTGGCCCCCTACGGCGGAGTAGTGCGCAGCCTGCTGGTGGCGGTGCTGGAGCTGGGTGTGGAGGAGATTCTGGTCATCGGCCACACCGACTGCGGCGTGTGCGGTATGCGTCCGGAGGTGATGCGGGAACATCTGCTGGCCCGGGGCATTTCTCCGGAGACTCTGGAGGCCATTGACCGGGAGGGCGTGGTGGATCTGGACGCCTGGTTTACCGGGTTTGCCGGAGAGGAGCAGGCGGTGCGGGACAGTGTGGCCATGCTGCGCTCCCATCCCCTCATGCCCAAGGATGTGGCCATCCACGGGCTGATCATCGACTCCAACACTGGGGAACTGCGCCCGCTGGACCTCCAGACAGAAAAGTAAAAATCCCTCTTGACACCGGCGTTTGGATGTGGTATTCTAATTGAGCACTTAAACGAGATCGGAGCCACATCCTCTTAATGCCGGAGTGGCGGAATTGGCAGACGCCCGGGACTTAAAATCCCGTGGGAGTAATCCCGTGCCGGTTCGACCCCGGTCTCCGGCACCATATCGCGGGGTAGAGCAGTTGGTAGCTCGTCGGGCTCATAACCCGGAGGTCGGTGGTTCAAGTCCGCCCCCCGCAACCAGAAATCCGCTGAAATCATACGATTTCAGCGGATTATTTTTGTTTTTCAACACTTTTTTGGATGCACCATTTTTGCGGCTTATGTTTGACCCAAACCGTGACCCAAATGCGGAAAGGTCGGGAAAGGTCTATACTGCACCGGAGAGGACACTGCCCATGGTTTGTGCCGCCTGGCGCTGGACGGCGCTGGTCACGTGGGCATAGGTGTCCAAGGTGAAGCCAGCAGAGAAGTGCCCCAGCATGCCGGACACTGTCTTGATGTCCACCCCGTTTTGCAGAGCCAGGGTGGCGAAGGTGTGGCGGAGGTCATGGAACCGC
>CABVDR010000126.1 GCA_902497145.1 uncultured Oscillospiraceae bacterium | reverse complement strand
CAGTCGGCCACAGGGATATCCACCCCGCCGAAGGAGGACATGGCGTCCACAATGAATGTCCTGCCCGCGTCCCGGACCACTTTGCCCACCGACTGGATATCGTTAAGGATCCCGCTGGTGGTCTCACTGTGGACCATGGCCACATGGGTGATAGAGGAGTCCTGGGCCAGCAATTGGGCCATATGGGCGGCGTCAGGCACCTTGTCGTAGTCCTGAGCATATTGGACAAAGGGGATGCGGCTGTGGGTGCAGATGTCGGTCATACGCTTTCCGTAAGCGCCGTTGGAACAGATGAGCACCTTGTCTTGGTCGCCCACCACGCTGGTGAGCACGCTCTCCACGCCGAAGGTGCCGCTGCCCTGCATCAGCACGGCAGTGTAGTCATCCTCGGAGACATGGGCCAGCTCCAGCAGCTGGCGGCGGATCTTCTGGGTGACGGCCTTGTAGTCGTCATCCCAGGTGCAGCGGTCCACCAACATCTCCTGCTTTACGGTATCCGTGGTGGTCAGAGGGCCGGGGGTCAGCAGTTTATAGGTATTCATGGTATGAAAGCTCCTTTCGATCAGCCCTTAGCAGACTCGGACAGCTGCTGGTGGGCCTGGAACAGTTCAAAGGTCAGAGGCTCGTCAAAGACGGAAGGGTTGGCGGACTGGTTGGCAGGATCGGCGGTCTCACCCTCATAGAGGGGGTTAGGGTAGGTCTGGAGGAGCTCCTCCCGGCCATTCTCAATGATACACTGGGCCATCTCCATGGCCAGGGGATTGGTGCTCTCCCCCTTGTCCAACACGGCCGCGGACTCGGTGAGGGAGAAGTTGCCCTCGGCAGGGTCCACATAGTCGATGGGCAGGCCCTCCGCCTTGTCGGCCACCGCCTGGTGGCGCAGGCCGAAGCCAATGGCTACCTCACCAGCCCGGCACAGCTTCAGGGGACCGGAACCGGAGGTTTCGATGTGAGCTCCGCAGTTGTCATAAATTCCGGACAGAACCTCCTGAGCTCCGTCGTCCCCGTAGGCATCCACCAGGGCCTGGATGAGCAGCCATGCGGTGGAAGAGGACTGGATGTCCGTGACCGCCACCTGACCCGCGTAGATCGGGTCAGCCAGGTCCTTCAGGCTGGTGGGAGTGGGCAGGCCCTCGGAGGCCATCAGCTCAGTGTTGAGGATGATGGCGCCCTCCTGAGAGGTGATGGGGGCGGTGTAGTCGGGAACCTCAGTGAGGGTATTCACTTCAAAGTCCAGAGGCAGGAACATGCTGTTCTGCTCCTGGGCGCTCTGGAGGTAGAAGGTGCTCATGGTCACCAGGTCGGCCTCCAGATTTGTCCCTTCCGCCAGCAGCTTGCCCCCCAGCTCGGAGGTGCCGTAGGTCTGGAAAATGTACTTGCCCTCATAACCGTTGCCGTCCAAGGCGTTCTTCATGGCGGTGACCGCCTCCTCATCGGCATTGGAGTAGATCACCACCTGCTTTTCTCTGCTGTTTCCGGCGCTGTTGTTTCCTCCGCAGGCGGTCAGCAGGGAGAGGCTCAGGGCGGCAGACAGACCAATGGACATCATTTTTTTGTAATTCATCACAGAATCCCTTCCTTTTTTGTCGTTTTAGAACTGTGTTTGGATCGATACCCGGCCAGCCAGGAGAACAGCGCCTTGGCCGCCAGATTGGTGGCTAAAATCAACAGGGACAGTACAAACACCTCATTGAAGCGGTTGACATACTGCAGCTGTTTGATCATGGTGGTAAGGACCATGGTCCTGGCCCCGGCTATGAAGATAAGGGCGCTGATGGTGACCATGGAGTTGATGAAGTAGTAGCTGAACACCTCGATGAGACTGGACAGGGCGTTTGGCGTGACCACCCGCAAAATGGTCTTCAGCCAGCTGTCCCCCATGAGCATGGCGGTGGTCTCCCACCCGGCGTTCATTTTGGACAGGGCGTTCTTCATCATCAGGTAGGGGGTGGAGAAATAGTGCACAATGTTGCACAAAACCATCAACAGCAGGGTGTTCTGCAAACTGGTGCCGGAGAAGAGGAACAGGTAGGACACGCCCAGCACCATACCAGGGATGGCGTTGGTCACCAGGGCAATGCTCTCAATGGTCCGCTTATATCTCCGGCCCAGGCTGCTTCGGGCGGTGATGAGGGCCGCTCCGTAGGCAATCAGCGTACCGGCGGCAGCGGTCAGCAGTGCCATGAGCAGGGAATGCCCATAGGCGGCCAGCAGGCTGCTGTCTGAGAGGACCGTCTGGAAGTGCTCCAAGGAGAATTCGGTCTGGTAGGGCCACTCCTCCACCGTGGGAACCACAAAGATTACGGCAAAAATGGCCAGAATTCCCGCGGAAATTACGGTACCGGACAGGCCCCATCCCACATCCCGCAGAGAATTTTTCCGCAGATCCGCATTGGAAATCCGGCTATACCGGATGTTGAACCGCTCCAGGATCTGCAGAATGCAGATGCTGCCGATGGAGGGGATCAGCATTACCATGGCGATGACAGCGCCCCGGTTGAAGTCGGGGATCCCGCCCAGCATCTGGTTATAGAGCAGGGTGGCAATGACCTCATAGCCTCCGCCCACCGAGGCAGGAATACCAAAGTCGGTAAAGCACAGGAAGAAGGCCTGGATAAAGGCTCCGGCAAAGGTCCCCAGAAGGGGGCGCAGCACCGCGATCCAGAAAGTGGACAGAGCCTTGTCACCCATTACCTTGGAGACGGTAAGGGTCTTTTTGTCCACAAATCCCATGGTATTGTGGATGAGCAAAAAGGCTACGGGAATGGTGTAGATCACATAGCCCACCATCAGGCCGAAAAAGCTGTAAATATCAAACAGCTGCCGCCCCAGAAGGCGGGTGATGAGGCCCTGCTTGCCAAAGGAATAGATGATGGCAAAGCCATAGGTAATGGTGGGCAAAAACATAGGCAGGGTAGCCACAGAGGTGATAAGCCGCTTGCTCCACTTGGGCAGACTGGTGTAGTGCACCCCATAGGCCAGCAGAAAGGCCAGCAGCGTGGCCGCTGCCGCCGAGGCCCCGGCCACCGCGAAGCTGTTGCCCAGGGCCGGGAGAAATCCCTTCTGCGACAGTACAGAGGCATAAAATTCTCCGGTCAGTCCCCCGTCCCACAGGGACTTCCCCAACAAGATCAGAATTGGGCCGGCCAGGAACACAGCAAACAGGGCAACAATGACCGCGAAAATCAGTTTCAGTTCACGATTGGTCCGTGTCATGGTTTCCCCTTATCCTGCCTGGACGGCCCATGTGGGGCGGTCGCCAAACAGGGCATAGATGTTGTTGCGCTTGATCTCCAACTGGTTGAGGATGAACTTACGCACGAAGTCGTTTTTAGGCTGGTGAACAATTTCCTCCGGCTTGGCGTATTGGGAGATGGTGCCCTGCTCGATGATCAGTACCCGATCAGAGAGGGTCAGGGCCTCCTCCGGGTCGTGGGTGACGATGATGGTGGTCAGGTGATACTCCCGAGCGATGGTCTTGATCCGGTCCTTGATGGACTCCTTGATCACTCCATCCAGAGCGGACAGCGGCTCATCCAGAAGCAGGATTTTGGGCTTCATGACCATAGTCCGGGCCAGGGCCACCCGCTGCTTCTGACCGCCGGAGAGCTGGTCAATGCGCTTGCTCAAGTGCTCCCGCAGGCCCAGCAGGTCGATGAGCTCCTCCACCTCTTCTTTGGTAGAGATCCCCGGCTTGTTGCGCAGACCGTAAGTGATGTTCTGGAGGACGTTCAGATTGGGAAACAGAGCATAGTCCTGAAAGACAATGTTGAAGCCCCGCTTCTCCATGGGGGTACGGGTCAGGTCCTGCCCGTCGTAACAAATCCGGCCGCTGTCAGCATCCACAATGCCAAGGATCAAATTCAGCAGCGTGGTCTTTCCACAGCCGGAGGGGCCCAGAATGGAAACGATCTCTCCG
Source organism: uncultured Oscillospiraceae bacterium (assembly GCA_902497145.1). Classification (GTDB taxonomy): domain Bacteria; phylum Bacillota; class Clostridia; order Oscillospirales; family Oscillospiraceae; genus Lawsonibacter. The sequence goes on along the minus strand of CABVDR010000126.1, from coordinate 120 downwards.
TCTGCCACCTGCAGGGAGATATCCTTCAGCACCGGCACACCGTCAAAGGATTTCTGGATGTGTTCCAGTTCCAGCATAAAATATTGCTCCTCTCTCGGAAAAGTATTCTGTTGTTCCGTG
>CABVDR010000125.1 GCA_902497145.1 uncultured Oscillospiraceae bacterium | reverse complement strand
TGCAGTATCTGGACACCAACCTGGTGGAGCTGCACTACTCCATGCCCCTGGGCGAAATTATCTATGACTTCTTCGACGCCCTGAAGGCCCGCACCAAGGGCTATGCCAGCCTGGACTACGAGCTGGAGGGCTACCAGCCCAGTGAGCTGGTGAAGGTGGACCTGCTGCTCAACGGCGATCAGGTGGATGCCCTGAGCTTCATTGCCCACAAAGAAAAGGCCTATGGCCGGGCCCGGAAGATTTGCGAAAAGCTCAAGGAGAACATCCCCCGTCAGCTCTTCGAGGTGCCCATCCAGGCGGCCATCGGCGGCAAGATCATCGCCCGGGAGACCGTCAAGGCCATGCGCAAGGACGTGCTGGCCAAGTGCTACGGCGGCGATATTACCCGAAAGAAGAAGCTGCTGGAGAAGCAGAAGGAAGGCAAAAAGAAAATGCGGAGCTTGGGCACAGTTCAGATGCCTACCGAGGCGTTTATGGCCGTACTCAAGTTGGACGAAGAATAAAATGGCATTTTCTTTTGCCTTCCTAGGGGCCCCGCAGCGCGGGGCGGCGCTTTGCGCCGTACAAGTGTTTCGCCCAAAGGGCAAAACCTTGGCGGAGGGCGGATTCATTTCGCCCGAGCATAAAAATCGCACTTGGGGCCCCCGGCGGATGAATCCGCTGGGGAGCGGGCAAGAAGAAAATGCGGAGCTTGGGTACCGTACAGATGCCCACCGAGGCGTTTATGGCCGTACTCAAGTTGGACGAGGAATAAAACCGCAGCTTAAGACACATGGAAAGGAAGCGAAACAGCATGATCAAGTTTAACCACTTTAACTTTAACGTCCTGGATCTGAACAAGAGTCTGGACTTTTACAAACAGGCCCTGGGCCTGGAGCCTGTGCGGGTAAAGGACGCCGCGGACGGCTCCTTCCGCCTGGTGTACCTGGGGGACGGCATCACTGAGTTTCAGCTGGAGCTGACCTGGCTGCGGGACCGCACCGAGCCCTATAATCTGGGCGAGTGCGAGTTCCACCTGGCCTTCCACACTGACGAGTACGAGCAGCTGCACCAGAAGCACCAGGAGATGGGCTGCATCTGCTTTGAAAACCCTGCCATGGGGATCTATTTCATTTCTGACCCGGACGGCTACTGGATCGAGATCGTACCGGAGAAGAAGTAATGGCAGGAGAGAAAAACAGCGGCTGGACGGGAACATTTCGTACCGTCGCTGTCTTCTGTGCCATCATGCTGGTGCTCTCCCAGAGCGCCCAGCAGGGGCTTTCGGTGAGCAGCCCCAGCTGGGGGATGTTCTCCCTGTGGGAGGGGGTCACCCGCTGGTCGATCCCTGCCCTGTTTATGGCCTGGGGCATGGAGGATCTGGAGGGCGGCAAGAGCGCCGGAAGCTGGAAAAAGGTCCTGTGGGGCCTGGGCGTGCTGGTGTTCTGGGGTTTTCTATATGCCCTGGCCGGGTATCTCCTGGGGGGCGGCACTCTGTCCCTGGGCGGCCTGGGAGCGGCTCTGGCGGCTGCCCTGAGGGGCGAGGTGGCCTCCCACCTGTGGCTCCTCTTCCCCCTGCTGGGCCTGCGGCTGGTGCTGCCGGTGCTGGGCCGCTTCGCCGCCGGAGCCAGCCGGGGAGAGGTCGTGTACATCCTGGCCCTGGCCTTCCTGCTGGCCGGGGTGCTGCCCATTTGGACCAACTTCCACCCAAACCATGTGCTGGTGACCCTGACCGGGCGTTTGGAGATCCATCTGGTGCTGGGCTGGGTGGGCTATTATTTGGCCGGGTGGTTTTTCAGCCACTACACCATTGGCCGGATCGAGGAGCTGATTCTCTACGTTCTGGGCATTCTGGGCCTGGTGCTCACCTTGTGGGGGGACCGCCTGGTGGGGGGCAGCCGGGCCCTGTGGTACGGCTATACTGCACCCGGCGTGGCCTGTACGGCCGCGGCAGTGTGCGTGCTGCTGCGGTACGTCCTGTCCGTGAGCCAGGAGCGGGCCAGGCAGAGCAAGGTACACCACTTAGGTGAGTTTGTAGTTGGGGTATACCTGTTTCACCAGATCTGGGTGCTGGTGCTCCAGCGCCTGGGAGTGGGGCTGGATTGGCTGCCCGACCTAGTGCGGGTGCCGCTGGGGGCGCTCATTCTGTTTTTGCTGAGCATTCCCCCAACCTGGCTGCTGTCCAGGCTGCCTGCTGTCGGCCCCAGATTGACCGAAGGATAAGAAAAACTGCCGCCTGCGGAACCTTCCGCAGGCGGCAGTTTTTCGTTTGAGGGGGAATCAGCCCAGATAGGCCTTCTTCACCTGGTCGTTGTTGAGAAGCTCCCGTCCGGAGCCGGACAGGGTGATCTTGCCTGTCTCCAGCACGTAGGCCACATCGGCGATGCGCAGGGCCATGTTGGCGTTCTGCTCGATGAGCAGCACCGTGACGCCCTGGCGGTTGATCTCCTGGATGATGTCAAAGATGCCCTTGACCACGATGGGGGCCAGACCCAGGGAGGGCTCATCCATCATAATGATCTTGGGGCGGGACATCAGGGCGCGGCCCACGGCCAGCATCTGCTGCTCGCCGCCGGACAGGGTACCGGCCGCCTGCCAGGAGCGCTCCTTCAGGCGGGGAAAGAGCTCATAGACCCAGTTGAGATCGTCGTCCAGGTTGTCTTTGCGCAGGTAAGCGCCGATTTTTAGGTTCTCCAGGACCGTGAGGTCGGGGAAGACGTGGCGGCCCTCCGGCACCAGGGTGATACCCTTGGAGACGATGCGGTCGGGGCTCAGGGAGGTGATGTCCTCCCCCTGAAGGTGGATACGGCCGTGGGCGGGCTTCACCAGTCCGGCGATGGTGCGCAGGGTGGTGGACTTGCCGGCGCCGTTGGCCCCGATGAGGGTGACGATCTTCCGCTCCGGCACCTCAAAGGTGATGCCCTTGACGGCCTCGATGCCGCCGTAGCTTACTTTCAGTTCATCAATCTTCAGCATCGTCTGCCACCCCCAAATATGCCTCGATGACCCGAGGATCGTTTTGTACCTCGCTGGGTGTGCCCTGGGCAATCAGCTTGCCGAAGTCCAGCACGTAGATGCGGTCGGAGATCTGCATGACCAGATCCATGTGGTGCTCAATGATCAGAATGGTCAGGTTGTACTCGTCCCGGATGCGGTGGATAAATTCCGCCAGCTCCTGGGTCTCCTGGGGGTTCATGCCGGCCGCCGGCTCGTCCAGCAGCAAAAGCTTGGGCTGGGTGGCCAGGGCGCGGGCAATTTCCAGGTGGCGCTGCAGGCCGTAGGGCAGGGAGCCGGCCACCTCGTCCTTCAGATGCAGCAGGTTCTGCTCCTCCAGCAGGGCCAGGGACTCCTCCCGCATCCGCTTTTCCTCCGCAGCGTTGAGCCGGAAGGTGGCGGAAAAGACGTTCTGCTTGGCCCGCATGTGCTTGGCGATGAGCACGTTGTCCAGCACCGACAGCTTGGAAAACAGACGGATATTTTGGAAAGTGCGGGCGATGCCCAGCTGGGTGATTTTATCCGGGGTGGGATTGAGAGTATGGGTATACTTGCCCTTATTTTCCCCGGCGTACAGCTTCTGCATTTTGCCCTTGGGGAAGTTTTCCACCATGGGCTCTCCGCAGAAGGAGACCCGGCCGTTGGTGGGCTCGTATACGCCAGTGATGCAGTTGAAGGCGGTGGTCTTGCCGGCGCCGTTGGGGCCGATGAGGGCCACGATCTCCCCCTTGTTTACCTCCAGGGACAGGTCATTGACGGCCACCACGCCGCCGAACTGCATGGTGATGTGTTCCAGTTGGAGGATGTGTTCCAGGCTCATTTCGCCACCTCCTTGGTTTTCTTACGGGGTTTGAGCAGGTCTGTGATCTCCTTGTTGCCCATGATGCCCTGGCGGAAGAAGAGCACCACGATCATGATGACCACGGAGAATACCACCATGCGGAAGCCGTTGCGGAACAGGCCCAGCTTGATGCCGAGGAAGGAGCCCATGTCCAGGCCGCGCAGCCACCACTCGGAGCAGGCCACATACAGGAAGGTGGACAGGACAGAGCCGGAGATGGAGCCGATGCCGCCGATGACCACGATGAGCAGGATCTCATAGG
>CABVDR010000124.1 GCA_902497145.1 uncultured Oscillospiraceae bacterium | reverse complement strand
CCGCCGCTGCGGATGCCTGCCGTATTGAGCACGACATCAGCCCCGAGACCTTCGAGTGCCTCAAGCGGCACGTCCATCAAAATAATCCCCAATAAACAGGCGCGCGTCCGGGCTTGTCCCGCCGCGCGCTTTTTGTAACATCATTTACGCAAAGGAGGAATCTCCATGTCCCTTGACTCGATCCTATCCCAGGTGACCGGCGGGGTCTCCTGGCAGGCCCTCACCCTGTCTACTATCCTGCGGGGCGCTATAACCCTGATCATCGGGATCATTGTGGTAAAGATCCTGATGAAGCTGGTGGACCGGGCATTGAGCCGCAGCAAGGCGGTAACCGCGGTACGGGGCTACATCCGCTCCGCCGTACGTATCCTGCTGTGGTCGCTGCTGACGGTCATCGTCCTCAGCTCCATTAATGTCCCTGTGACCTCCATCATTGCAGTGTTCAGCGTAGCCGGTTTGGCTGTGTCTCTGGCACTGCAGAACACCCTGTCCAACCTGGCCAGCGGTATCGTCATTATGGTCTCCAAGCCCTTTGTTTTGGGGGACTATGTAGAAATCGACAACGTGGGCGGCACCGTATCCATGGTAGGTTTGGTCTACTCCATGCTGGTTACTCCGGAAAACAAAGAAATCTATATCCCCAACAGTCAGGTCTCCGCTGCTAAAGTGGTCAACTACACCCGGCTGGGCCGGCGGCGGATGGAGCTGCTCTTCTCCGCCTCCTACGACGCCCCTACCGAGACCGTAAAGACCGCACTGCGGGAAGCGGTAGATCAGTTCCCCCAGATCCTCTCCGATCCTGCCCCTGCCATCTGGCTTAACGCCTACAAGGACAGCTGCATTGAGTATGTAGTACGGGTGTGGACCACCGCCGATGACTACTGGAACGTCTATTACCCCCTGCTGGAGGCGGTACGTCCCGCCTTTGCGCGCCACGGCATTGAAATGACCTACAACCACCTGAATGTCCACTTGCTGAAACCATAAGCCACGTTTCAAGCCCTGACCGCCTGAATCGGCGGTCAGGGCCTTTTTCATCCAAAAAGTCCCGCTTGACTTTTTCCATGCCTACGCTATAATAATAGTACAAATGTTCTATTTTGAGGTGATGGGCATGGAGCTGCTGAAAAAACTGGAGATTTTGGCCGATGCGGCCAAGTATGACGCCGCCTGCACCTCCAGCGGCCTGAACCGGGCAGGGCGCCCAGGCACCATCGGCAGCACCACTCTGGGGGGCTGCTGCCACTCCTTCTCTGCCGATGGGCGGTGCATTTCCCTTCTCAAAGTGCTGATGACCAACGTGTGTGTCTATGACTGCCAATACTGTGTTAACCGCCGCTCCAACGACCTGCCCCGGGCCGCCTTCACTCCCCGAGAGCTGTGCGAGCTCACCATGGGCTTTTATCGCCGCAACTACATCGAGGGGCTCTTTCTCTCCTCTGCCGTCCTCCGGGACCCGGACTACACCACCGAGCGGATGATCCAGTGCCTGCGCCTGCTGCGGGAGGAGTACCGCTTTGGAGGCTACATCCACGCCAAGGCCATTCCCGGTGCCGACCCTCTGCTTACCCGACAGCTGGGGCTGCTGGCCGACCGGCTGAGCGTGAATATCGAGCTGCCCAGCGCCCAGAGCCTGGCGCTGCTTGCCCCAGACAAGAAGAAACAGGCCATCCTGGCCCCCATGAAACAGATTCGGGACGGGATCACGGTCTCCAAACAGGAACTGAAGGTATACCGCCACGCCCCCCGGTTTGCCCCCGCGGGACAGTCCACCCAGATGATCGTGGGGGCCACCGGGGAAAGCGACCGGCAGATTTTGGCTCTCACCCAGGGGCTCTACCGCACCTACCGCCTCAAGCGGGTCTTTTACTCCGCCTATATACCCGTGTCCAACAGTCCTCTCCTCCCCGCCCCCCAGGGATTTCAGCCCCCTCTGCTGCGGGAGCATCGGCTTTACCAGGCCGACTGGCTGCTGCGGTTTTACCACTTTCAGGCGGAAGAGATTCTGGACGCAGACCAGCCCAACCTGGACCCCCGTCTGGACCCCAAATGCGGCTGGGCTCTGCGCCATCTGGAGCACTTCCCGGTGGAGGTGAACCGGGCGGACTACGAGACTCTGCTGCGGGTGCCAGGCATCGGCGTGAAGAGCGCCCGGCGGATTCTGGCTGCCCGGCGCTTCGGCCCTTTGAATTTCCAGGGGCTCAAGCAGCTGGGGGTGGTGCTCAAGCGGGCTCAGTACTTTATTACCTGTTCCGGACGGATGGAGCGGGGTCTGCGGGTGAACCCGGATGGGCTGCTGCGCCATCTGGTGGCTCTGGAGGCCCCCAACCTGGCCCCACAGGAACCGGAGCAGCTGTCCCTCTTCTCCATGGGAGGTGTGTCATGAGCTGGATCCAGGTATCTTACCTCTACGACGGCTCCCTGGCGGGGTTTCTCACCTGTGTGTTTGAGGCCTACACCCACCGGGAGGAACCGGCGGATTTCACCCCCTTCGACCAGGCCTGCGCCTCCTTCTATGCCCAGCGCTCGATTGAGACCGACCAGGCCAAGGCCCAGCGGGTATACCGCTCCCTAGAAGCCAAGCTGGGCAAAACAGGCAAGGACTGGCTGCTGCGGGGCTTTCTCACCTGCTTACCTGACCGGGAGCTTTGGCTATGGCGGTTTCTCCGTCTGGGATACCGGCAAGGTCCCGGCTTCACCCGGGATCTTACCAACTCGGCGGTAAATCAAATCCACAAGGCGGTGCTGGCCCTCAACAGCGAGGCCCATCAGTTTACCGGCTTTGTCCGCTTCTCCCAGCTGGAGGGAGTGCTGGTGGGGACCATCACCCCAAAGAACCGGGTGCTGCCCCTGCTGCGCCTTCACTTCTGCTCCCGCCTGCCCCAGGAGCAATTTCTCCTCTACGACAAGACCCACCGGGAGGCCCTGGTGCACACCCCGGGGCGGTGGGCCATCCTGCCCATGGAGGACTTTCAGATGGGCCAGGCCGGTCAGGAGGAGCTGGCCTACCGGAAGATGTGGCGCACCTTTTACCACACCATCGCCATTGAGGGGCGGTATAATCCCAAGTGCCGCATGACCCACATGCCCAAGCGGTATTGGGGAGATATGACAGAATTTGCCCCGCCGGAGCAGGAGGCCCTGGCCAAGTAAAAAATAGCGGACAAACCGAAAAGTCGGTTTGTCCGCTGTTTCTGTATGAAAAAGTATTCAGCGCTGCTTGAAAGCGAAGAAGCGCTGGCCAAAGTAGTTGAGGACCACAAAGAGACCCGAACCGGCCAGCATGGTCAGGTTGCCCTGGAGCTGCTCGCTCAGCCCCCAGCCTGAGAGGATCCAGGCCACGGCAGGCTTGGCCAGGCCGTAAGCCACCAGCCAGCACACCGAGATGTTCACCACAAACCGCAGCACCACGCCCGCCCCCTTCTCCTGGTTGCGGAAGGTAAAGTGCTTGTTGAGGAAAAAGCTGACGATGCTGCCGATGATGTAGTTGGCCGCCGAGGAGATCCAGTAACCCGCATCCCCCCAGCTGTGCAGCCCGGCCAGATTGTACAGGCCGAACATGACTCCATAGCCCACCAGGGTGTTGATGACCCCCACCACGATGAAGCGGAAGAAGGTGGGATCAAAGATCTTTTTCAGGTTATTGATCATCCTGCTTGCCTCCGCACTCCTGAGAGATGATGAACCGGGGCCGATCCTTGATCTCCTCATAGATCTTGGCGATGTAATAGCCGATGATGCCCAGGCAGATCATCAAAATACTGCCGATGAGCAGCAGGAGCAAAATCACGGTGGTAAAGCCCTCCAGAGCCTGCCCGCTGATCTTCTGCCACAAAGACCAGCCTCCCAGAATCAGGGAGCACAAAAACACCAGCACACCCAGGAAGGTGACGATCTGCAGGGGCGCGGTGGAAAAGGCGGCCAGGTTGGTAATGGCATAGCGCACCAGGGAACGGATGGACCACTTGGACTCCCCCGCCGCCCGAGGCTGCACTTCAAACTCCACCTGGGCGGTCTCAAAGCCGATCCAGGAGGACAGGGCCCGGAAGAAGGCATTTTTCTCCCGCATGGCCACCAGCACATCCACCGCCCGACGGTCC
>CABVDR010000123.1 GCA_902497145.1 uncultured Oscillospiraceae bacterium | reverse complement strand
CGCCTTCTTTGTGATGGAGGTGAATACCAGCTCGCCCTCGCTGCCCTCGGGCAGCACCTCGCCGGTGTCCGGGTCGATGATCTCAGCGATGAAGTGGTCCTCGTTGATGTGCATCCCTCTCTGGGCGGAGCACTCGAAGGAGACGCCGGGGCCGGACAGCTCGGTGAGCCCGTAGATATCATATGCCTTGATGCCCAGGGTATTCTGAATGTCCTGGCGCATCTCCTCGGACCAGGCTTCCGCACCGAATATGCCCGCCTTCAGGGGGATCTCCTCCGGACTCATTCCCATCTCCTTCATGGTCTCGCCGATGTAGGCGGCATAGGAGGGGGTGCAGCACAGGATGGTGGCGTTCAAGTCTTTGATGAACATGATCTGACGCTCGGTGTTGCCCGAGGAGGTGGGGATGGTGAGGCAGCCCACCTTGTGGCTGCCTCCGTTGAGGCCGGGGCCGCCGGTGAACAGGCCGTAGCCGTAGGACACCTGGCACACATCCTCGTTGGTGCCGCCGGCGGCCGTGATGGCACGGGCACAGCAGTCCTCCCACAGGTCGATATCGTGCTGGGTGTAGAAGGCCACCACCCGCTTGCCGGTGGTGCCGGAGGTGGACTGGATGCGGACGCAGTCCTTCAGGGGCCGGGCCACCAGGCCGTAGGGATAGGCCTCCCGCAGGTCGGCCTTGGTGACGAAGGGCAGCTTGTGCAGGTCATCCACGCCCTTGATGTCATCGGGGGTGAGGCCCTTGGCCTCCATCTTCTTGCGGTAATAGGGCACGTTGTCCCACACGTTGCGCACCTGCTTGACCAGGCGCTCATCCTGCCAGGCCCGGATCTGCTCCCGGCTGGCGCACTCAATCTCCGGCTGATAGTACCGTTCCAATGGAATCATCCCTCTCTTTTACTTCACGCTTGAATGGATCTTGCTTCTCCCCGTAAGAAAACGAACCCAAACTCCCTTTCCCTCTCGGGGAAGCGCAGAGGCAAAGCGCAGCTTTGCACAAAGTTCTTTGCAAGCTTTCTTTCAAGAAAGCGGTGGAACGCGTCAGGCGTTCTTGCCCAGTTCAAAGGCCTTCTTGTTCAGCTCCAAAAACTTGGGGGGCACCATGGCCTCCAGAGAGGCCTGCCAGGCCTCCTCCGGCAAGTCAAAGTAGTGGGACAGCCGTCCCATCAGCACGATGTTCACCGCCTTGCTGCTGCCAGCCTGCTCGGCCAGGGCCAGACAGTCCAGAGCATCCACCTTGGCCCCGGTGGCCTTCATCTTCTCCACCAGGTTCTCGGGGTACTTGGCAGCTCCGGTGATGACCGGCATGGGGTCGATCTGCTGAGTGGAGGTGACGATCTGTCCGTCGGGCTTTAAGTACTCCAGCCAGCGGGCGGCCTCCAGCAGCTCAAAGGAGACGATAAAGTCTGCCTCCCCCTTGTCAATGACCGGGGAATTCACCCGGTCGCCGTAGCGCACATAGGTAACCACGCTGCCGCCCCGCTGGGACATGCCGTGGACCTCGGACACCTTCACATCATATCCCTGCTCCATGAGCAGGTGGCCCAGCAGCTTGCTGGCCAGCAGGGAGCCCTGGCCCCCTACGCCCACGATCATAATATTCTTGGTTTCCATTGCCTTAACCCTCCTTGCCGGTGCTCTCAAAGGCCCCCACGGGGCACAGCTGCTCGCACACGCCGCAGCCCACACACAGGGTGTTGTCCACGTGGGCCTTGCCCTCCTTGATGGAGATGGCGGGGCAGCCGATCTTCATGCAGCTCTTGCAGCCGATACACTTATCCTTGTTCACCTTCAGGGGCGGATTGTGCTTGACGTACTTGAGCAGAGCGCAGGGCCGGCGGGAGATAATCACAGAGGGCTCCTGCACCGCCAGCTCCTCCTTCACCGCCTGGTCGCAGGCTTTCAGGTCGTAGGGATCCACTACCCGGACCCGGTTGAAGCCCATGGCCTTGCACAGGGACTCCAGGTCGATCTTGCCGGCGGGGTCGCCCTTGATGTTGTAGCCGGTGGTGGGGTTCTGCTGGTGGCCGGTCATGCCGGTGATAGAGTTGTCCAGAATAATCACCGTGGAGTTGGACTGGTTGTAGGCGATGTTGGCCAGGCCCGTCATGCCGGAGTGCATGAAGGTGGAGTCACCGATGACGGCCACCGTCTTGCCCTCGCTCTCCTCGCCCCGGGCCTTGTTGAAGCCGTGGATGCCGGAGACAGAGCCGCCCATGCACAGGGTCATGTCCATGGCGGACAGGGGGGCCACCGCACCCAGGGTGTAGCAGCCGATGTCGCCCAGGACGGTGCACTTATTCTTATTCAGAGTGTAGAACAATCCGCGGTGGGGGCAGCCGGCGCACATGACGGGAGGCCGGGCGGGAATGGCGTCCTCCAGGGTCTTGCCGGTATGTACCGTGCCGCCCAGCTTGGAGGCCACCAGGTTCTGGGAGAACTCGCCCTCCAGAGGCAGCACGTTCTTGCCCCACACCTTCAGGCCCAGCTTGCGGCAGTGGTCCTCGATGATGGAGTCCAGCTCCTCGACCACCACCAGCTTATCCACCTTGCTGGCAAAGTCCAGAATCAGCTTCACCGGCAGGGGGTTCACCATGCCCAGCTTCAGCACGGACACGCTGTCCCCGAAGACCTCCTTCACATACTGATAGGAGGTGGAGGAGGTGATGACGCCCATGGCGGTGCCGCCCATCTCCAGGCGGTTGAGGTCGCAGACTTCGGCAAACTCGGTGAGCTTACGGGTGCGCTCCTCCACCACGGGGTGGCGGCGGATGGCGTTGCCCGGCATCATGACATACTTGGCAATATTTTTCTCATAGGGCTTTTCCACCTCGGTGCGCTCCCCCAGCTCCACCAGGGACTGGGAGTGGGACACACGGGTACACATCTTCAAGATGACCGGGGTGTCGTACTCCTCGGAGATCTCATAAGCCCGCTTGGTAAAGGCCAGGGCCTCGGCGGAGTCGGAGGGCTCCAGCATGGGCACCTTGGCGGCGATGGCGTAGTGGCGGGAGTCCTGCTCGTTCTGAGAGGAGTGCATCCCCGCGTCGTCGGCCACCACGATGACCATACCCGCGTTCACACCGGTGTAGGAGATGGTGAACAGGGGGTCAGCAGCCACATTCAGTCCCACATGCTTCATACCACAGAAGGAGCGCTTGCCGGCAAGGCACGCGCCAAAGGCGGTCTCCATGGCCACCTTCTCGTTGGGGGCCCACTCGCAGTAGATCTCGTTATACTTGGCCACCTCTTCGGTGACCTCAGTACTGGGAGTACCGGGGTAGCTGGAGGCCACAGAGCACCCCGCCTCGTACAGTCCACGGGCAACAGCCGCGTTGCCCAGCATCAGTTGTTTCATAGTCTTCCCTGCTTTCTTCCCAATTCAGTCTTTTTTGTCCAGGCCTTCCCGGATAATGATGTCCCGTACCACGCCGCCGGCGCCGCCTTCCAGCATGGACCGGCGAACCCGGCTGATGGTGGCGCTGCTGGCTCCGGTCTTCTCCAGGATGTCCAGATAGACCAGGCCCTGCTGGAGGTAGACGGCTACGTCGAACCGCTGCTCCATGGACTGCAGTTCCGTGGGGGTACAGAGATCCTCAAAAAATTTCCGGCACTCGTCCAGGTCCTTCAGCTTCAAAATCGTCTCATACAGGGCCTGGCTGCGCTCTTTACGCTCCGCTTTCGCCATAGGGTATCTCCTTTCCTCCGGGACGGACGGAATTTCCCGGCTTTCCCTTTATATTAACACATTAAAGCGTGAAGGTAAACAGGTATTTCCATCTTTTCAGAAAAAAATTTTTGTGGTTTACACCGATGAAGCGCTTTCTGTGCAAAGGTTTTGCCGGGGCCGTTGCTGTTTTCTTTTTGTTCCGCTATACTGAACCTGAGGTGAGGCAATATGTATCCCAACATCCGCGCCCTGCGGGAGGACCGGGACTTAAGTCAGCGACAAGTGGCTGAGATACTGGGCATGTCCCAGACCGGCTATTCCAAATATGAGACGGGAGAAAATGATATTCCCACCGCTGTCCTCATCAAATTGTCCACATTTTATCACACCAGTGTGGATTACCTGCTGGGATTGACCCCAATATCGTCCCCCTATCCCCGATAACAAAAAAGT
>CABVDR010000122.1 GCA_902497145.1 uncultured Oscillospiraceae bacterium | reverse complement strand
CCGGCGGCAGCGGCGATCCCGCCAACAACTCCCGCCTGGCCGCCGTCATCGCCAAGGCCAAGGCCGCCAACATGCCCAACGACAACATCAAGCGCACCATCGACAAGGCGCTGGGCGCCGGCAACACCGACAACTTCGAGAGCGTGGTGTACGAGGGCTACGGCCCCAACGGCGTGGCCGTTATCGTGGACGCTCTGACCGACAACCGTCAGCGCACCGCTCCCGAGGTGCGTCACCTGCTGGACAAGTACGGCAAGGGCCTGGGCGCCACCGGCTGCGTGTCCTGGAGCTTCGACCGCAAGGGCGTCATCGTCCTGGACAGCGAGGATCTGGACGAGGACACCGTGATGATGGATGCCCTGGAGGCTGGTGCTGACGACATGCAGGCTTCCGACGACGTGTTTGAGATCTACACCGATCCCGACGCTTTCCCCGCCGTCTCCGAGGCGCTGGAGAAGAAGGGCTACACCTTCCTGGAGGCTTCCGTGCAGATGGTGCCCCAGAACTACGTCAAGCTCACCGATGAGGCCGACATCAAGAACATGGAGAAGCTCATCGACGCCCTCGAGGACAACGACGACGTGCAGAACGTCTACCATAACTGGGAGCAGGACTAACCGCTTTCTTGAAAGAAAGCTTGGCAAAGAACTTTGTGCGAAACTTCGTTTCGCCTCTGTTTCATCAGGCAAAACGCAGGGACCCGCCAAACGGCGGGTCCCTTTTTAGCCCTCCTGCAAGGAGTTCCGCCGCCCGCAGGCGGTGGAATAAAATGAAATCCCGTCATTTCCGGCGACATGCGCGTCGGAAATGACACTTCTCACGGGGAATGGGTTGACTTTTCCACAAGGAATCGAGACCCATTCCCCGTGCAGCTTTTCTCAATCAAGTGGCAAAGCCACTTGATTGAACTTTAGTCCCAATCCTGGCTCCACTTGATGAAGCTGCCGGTGGTGGCGTCGATCTCAAACTCATACTCGGTGCGGCCGTCCCGCAGCTCGCCCTCGTAGATGGCCCGGCCGTCGTCAAAGTCGAACTCCAGCTTGACCAGGGTGGCATTGGGGACCTTGGCCTGGGCCAGCTGCTGGGCCTTCTCCCGGGAAATATAGTTGCCGGTGCTGCTGCCAGTATTGGTGCCGGAGGAGGGGATGGTGTAGTTCTCGATGTCAAAGTCGTAGCTGACAATGCTGCCGGTGGCGGCGTCGATCTCGTAGTCATACTCCTTATTGCCGGAGTAGAAGTCCACGTCATAGACCTGGCGGCCATTCTCCCAGTCCAGCTTAGCCTGGACGAAGGACACCTGGCTGCTGGTGAGACCCGCGTGATTCAAGGCAATCTCCTTGGCCTTGGCCTCACCGATCACGGCGCTGCTGCCGGTGTTGGTACCGGTGCTGGTGCCAGTATTGGTGCCAGTGGAGGGGACAAAGTTTTCAATGTCGTAGTCGTAGCTGACGATGCTGCCGCTGGCGGCGTCGATCTCGTAGTCGTACTCTTTGTTGCCGGAGTAGAACTCCACCTCATAGACCTGACGGCCGTTCTCCCAGTCCAGCTTCAGCTGCAGGAAGGTCACCTGGCTGGCGGTGAGGCCCGCGTGGTTCAGGGCGATCTCCTTGGCCTTGGCTTCCCCGATAGAGGAGGCGGCGGAGGCGGCGTCGTTGATGAGCACGGTCTGGGTGGCGGCGTCCCAGGAGACCTCAGCCCCCAGCAGCTGGCCCAGGTTGGCCAGAGGCAGGTAGGTGGTGCCGTTGTAGACCAGGGGGGCGACCTCCTTGCCGGTGGTATCCCGGACGGTGTAGGCGGTGCCGTTGACCTTCAGGGTCATGTCGGGGCGGAAGGTAGCGGTGACGTTGTAAGCCTGGCTGGCGGCGGCGGTTCCCAGCACCAGACAGCTGGTGAGGGCCAGGGCGGCGACGGCGTAAGTTTTCTTTTTCATAGATGGTTCCTCTCTTTCCGTAGCGTGTTTGTTTTGCGCTTCTGACTATGAAATGCGGGGAGAGGGGATTTTATTGCACGGGACAAAAAAATTTTTTAAAAAACTTTTTTCTCTCCCGGCGGCCCCGCTTCCGGGGCGGGTAACATAACTTGACCTGACATAACCTTAACCATAACATTGACCTTTTACTTTTTCCTTTTACTATTACTATAACGTGGCCTCTATTCGCACAAGACCGTACAACAAAGGCGGGATTTTTCCTAAGGGCGAGAGGAGGAATGAACATGGCAAACCCAAAACGAGGCTTTATCATCTATTTTGACAATTATCCTATGCTCATCAAGCTGCCGCCGGACCAACGTGGGTGGCTGATCACCGCCCTGATCGAGTACGCACAACAGCTGAGCTGTGGGGATGGAGAATCGCTGGATCAAATTCTGGAGCGCTATCCGCCCCTCAGCCCCCAGACCCGGACAACCCTTCAGTTCATGGCCGCCGCGGCAGACCGTGACACCCAGCGCTGGATGCAGCGCCGGCAGGCCGCCCTGGAGCGCCGCCAATCCCGGGAAGGGGAGAGGCCCGCTCCCCAGGCCCTCCAGCAGGAGCAGGCGGACCGGGAACGCCTGCTCCGGGCCCTGAAGCAGGCCCGGGCCCAGACATAAAAAGACGCGTGCCAAGGGTTAAGCCCCAACTGAATCACTTTGAAACAGACAGGCATCTCTTTCCAACGGAAGAAGCGGAGAGGGATGCCTGATTTTTATATGGTCAGGCGCACAGTACAGTGCCTGAGGATGGAATACGATGAGGAAAGGACCTGGTAAGCGTATATCTTTCCTGTACCAGTGGCAAACCTATCATTACGACGCAGCAAAGCCCACAGTGGTATCTGCCGCTGTGGGCTTTGTTATCTCCGTACTTCCTGTACAATAGCAATATAGTTTCAATGGGAGGGTCTCTATGAAAAATTATCAATTAACACAACAACAAATCCGAGCATACGCCCATCATCTTTTGACGGAAGAAAAGAGCAGCGCAACCATGGAGAAATATCTGCGGGATGTCCGGGCATTTGCCTGCTGGCTTGATGGCCGCGACATCAGCAAGGAGTTGACCTCGGAGTGGAAATCCCATCTTGTGGCCCAGGACTATGCCCCGACGACAGTCAATGCGATGCTCTCTGCCCTGAACAGCCTGCTGGGGTTTCTTGACCTGCGGGAGTGCCGGGTAAAGTTTCTCAAGATCCAGCGCCGCTTGTTTCGGGATGCCAACCGTGAACTGACGAAGGAGGACTACCAGCGTCTTCTGAACACAGCCCGCAAGTTAGGGCGGGAACGGCTGGGACTTCTGGTGGAAACCATCGCAGCCACTGGTATCCGGGTCAGCGAAGTACCATATATCACCGTGGAAGCGGTTCAACAGGGTAAGGCAGAAATCACCCTTAAAGGCAAGATCCGCACCATCCTGCTCCCCGGAAAGCTCTGCCGCAAGCTGCTGAAGTACGCAAAAAAACAGAAAACCGCCTCCGGCGCAATTTTTCGCACCAAAAGCGGAAAAGAACTTGGTCGCCGACAGATCTGGGCGGAGCTGAAAGGGCTTTGCAAGCATGCGGGTGTGGAGCCGGAAAAAGTATTCCCCCATAATCTGAGGCACCTGTTTGCCACGGTCTTCTACCGGGCCTGTCGGGATATCGCAAAGCTGGCCGACCTGTTGGGCCACAGCAGCATCGAAACCACGCGCATCTACCTGGTTACTTCCGGCACAGAGCACCAGCGGGAAATTGATCGGCTGGGACTTGTGTTGTAGTCACAGAATCAACATTCCGTCCCAATATTTGCTACATACTGGAATAATATATCGTTATTATAGCAGGCACGGACACCGAAAACAAGAAAACTTCCAGATTTTGAGCGCAAAAATATAGGCCGCAAGCATAATCTGCATTTGCGGCCTGGCTTCCCACGCCCTTTCGCCCTCTTTCCACAAAAAAGACGGGCGATTTTTTGTGCCCGTTAATTCCATTTAGTGGGAAGAATGGAAAAAGTTCTATTCAGAATGTTGATTCTGCATAGAAGGGGGACTGCCCATGCAGGAAAGCCTATACGACTTCTGCATACGGGAAAAGTGGCAGGAGCTACTGAATGAATGGGTAGTAGACAAAAACCTTCCCTTTACCCCTGCAACCATTCCCTACGGCAGCACAAAAAAGGTCTGG
>CABVDR010000121.1 GCA_902497145.1 uncultured Oscillospiraceae bacterium | reverse complement strand
AGCCGGCTCCCCACCGTGGTCCCCTCCGGGAGCAGAAACATGGTCAGGGAGTGTTTCTGCCCATCATCCGATACCATTTCAGCATAATCTCCATTAATATTGCTCACTGTATAGTAAATTGCCTCCATTTCCGGCCCTCCAGTCCTTCCAGCTCCGATCCCGCTTCCGCGGTCAGCTTCAGTGTACCGGTTTCTCAGGGGGCTGTCAACCACCCTCCCGTGCCTTTTCCGCCCGCTTTTGATACCACCGCAGACAGTCCCGGTTCCCAGTCACCTTCATCAGCACCCCAGACACCGCCATGTCCGCTGCCACCGTGGCGGCCGCCGTCCAGGTCACCCCAGGCGGGATCAGGGCGGTCAACCGCGCCACCGCCGGATGGACGAAGTAGATGAGTGGGAGGGCCAGCGCCCCCCAGGCCAGGGAAAAGGGGAGGCATATCTTCCCCTGGATGCTGCCCGGCAGGCCGGTATAATCCCAGAAGGAGACGCCCAGTCCCCGCTCGTACAAAATTGCCATCCCATATTCCGCCGCCGTGGCCGCCAGGCCCCCCAGCAGGAACAGCGTAAAGGGATTCTGGATGACAGTCCGCGGGAGCAGCAGGATCAGGCAGGCCCCCACGCCGTACACCGGGCACAGCGGGAGCACAAGCAGGCTTTTTCGGTCCCCCCGCCCTCCAGTTGCCCGGGCGTAGGCCACCTCCAGCAGGAAGCCGAAAAAGCTGTATAGGATAAAGTTCCAAACCCAGATCAAAGGTCAGCCCTCCATTTCTCTGCTACATAGGGTAGCGAAAATGAGTGGCTTTCATGCGGGCAAATTTTGTCATTAACGGCCAGGTCCCGGGCCTTTTTCTGCCTGCGGTCTGTTTTCCCGGAAGCTGAGTCCATCCTTGGAAAAAGTGGGGCAGACTTTTCCATGATGCCTTGCGGAAAAGGGCGGTTTGTGGTAGGATTACTCGAAGAATACGGATGATAGGAGAGTGGAGCGCGATGCGTCATTTGATCGATTTTGGGGACCTGCCCCGCCATGAGTGGGACGCCCTGTATGCCCGGGCCAGCCAGATCATGGATGACCCATCCCAATTTGTGGACGTGTGTAAGGGCCGGGTGTCGTGCAATCTGTTTTACGAGCCCTCCACCCGCACCAACTTCTCCTTCCAGACCGCCATGCTGCGCCTGGGCGGGACGGTGTTCGGCTTCGCCGATCCTAACTCCTCTTCCGTTGCCAAGGGAGAGACCCTGAAGGACACCATCAAGATGGTCTCCGGCTACGCCGATGTAGTGGTGATGCGCACCCCTTGGGAGGGCTCGGCCAAGGCCGCCTCCCTCTACTCCGCCGTCCCCGTGGTCAATGCCGGCGACGGCGGCCACATGCACCCCACCCAGACCATGGCCGATCTGACCACCATCACCCGCCTGCGGGGGGGCGTAGACGGCCTCTCTCTCGGCCTGTGCGGCGACCTGAAGAACGGACGCACGGTACACTCCCTCATCAAGGCCATGGCCAAGTTCCGGGATATCAAGTTTTTCCTCATCTCTCCCCGGGATCTGGCCGTTCCCGAATATATGCGGGTCTTCATGCGTGAGAACAATATGTGGTTCACCGAGGTCACCGGTCTGGAGTCCGTCATCCCCCAGCTGGATGTCCTCTACATGACCCGCATCCAGCGGGAGCGGTTTGTAGACCCCCTGGAGTATGAGCGCAACAAGGGGATCTATATCCTCACCCGGCGCAAGCTGGAACGGGCCAAGCCCAGCATGCTGGTGATGCATCCCCTCCCCCGGGTGGATGAGATCTCCATCGACGTGGATGACGATCCCCGGGCCGTCTATTTCCAGCAGGCCCGCTACGGGATGTTTGCCCGGATGGCTCTTCTGGAGCATCTGGCCCTCCAACCCCGGGATGACGCTCCTCCCGCTGTGGAGATCGGAACCAAGCCCGTCTGTACCAACCCCCGCTGCATCACCCAGACCGAGCACTATCTCCCGCCTCTGGTCAAAAAGATCGGCGGCGTGGACTGCTGCGGCTTCTGTGACGCCGCTCTGTGCTAAGATTTGATCTCTCCCTGTAAAAATGCCGTTAATTCCGCCTCTTTTCTCTTGACGCAGGCCCCTCTTTCCTTTATCCTTTTTATCATCCCGCCCCTCAGCGGGAAAGGATCGCCGGCCGCTCCCCTTCGGGGTCGGACCGGCTCGAAGGAGTTATCCGCGTTTATGGACACAGACAGCGACTGCGCCCGACCCGATTTATTACTGTAAAAAAGCACAGCTGCCCTATCCAGGATAGGGCCGGCTGTGCTTTTTTGCATCCTGATGTCCAATTTTGAGGAGGAACGATCCGTGTCAACTATTGCCATACAACTGCTGGTCCAGGTCATCCTGATCCTGATCAATGCCTTTTTTGCGGCTACCGAGATCGCGGTGATCTCCCTCAACGCAAACAAGCTGCGGATGTTGGAAGAGAGCGGGGACAAGCTGGCTCCCAGGCTGCTGAAAATGCTGGAGCAGCCAGCCGGCTTCCTCTCCACCATCCAGATCGGCATCACGCTGGCCGGTTTCCTCGGCTCCGCCTTTGCGGCGGACAGCTTCTCCGAGTATCTGGTCCGCTGGATCTGTGAGGATCTTGGCTTTACCGCCCTCCCCATCTCCGTGGTGGATACCTTCTCGGTGGTCGTCATCACTCTGATCCTCTCCTACTTTACTCTGATCTTCGGCGAGCTGGTCCCGAAACGCATCGCCATGCAGAAGTCCCTGGAGATGGCACGTCTCTCCTGCCGGGTGGTCTCCACGCTTGCCTTCATCGCCCGGCCTGTGGTGGCCCTTCTCTCCTTGTCCACCAATGGAGTGCTCCGTCTGCTCCGCATGAAGACCGAGGACGAGGAGGAACAGGTCACCGAGGATGAGATCCGCATGATGATCGACCTGGGTAACGAGAACGGAGCCATCGATGCGGAGGAGAAGGAACTGCTCCAGAACGTCTTTGAATTCGGCGACCTCTCGGTCAGCGACGCCATGACCCGGGTAGGCGATGTCACCGCTATTCAGGTGGACACCCCGCCCGGCGAGGTCCTGGACGTCATCCGCGCCACCGGGCTGTCCCGCTTCCCGGTCTATGGCAGCGATCTCAATGATATTTTGGGCATCCTGAACGCCCGGGATCTTCTGCTGGATATGGCCTCTTCCCGGCACCGCACTGTGCGGGAGCTGATGCGTCCGGCCTACCTGGTGCCGGAGACTCTCTCTGCGGACGACCTCTTCCGGGATATGCAGCACAAAAAGGTACATCTGGCGGTGGTCATCGACGAGTACGGCGAATTGGCCGGTGTCGTGAGCCTGGAGGATCTGTTGGAAGAGATCGTAGGCAATATCTACGATGAGTTCGACCCGGCGGAGCCCCCGGAGCTGGAGCATCTGGAGGACGGTGTCTGGCGGTGCAGCGGCGGCCTCAGCGTTGACACTCTGGCGGAAGAGCTGGGATTCGATCCCCCGGAGGACGCGGACTACGACACCGTGGGCGGGATGGTGCTCAGCTGCCTCCGCACCATTCCGGAAGATGGGAGCCGTCCCCACGTAGAGGCGGGTGGCCTGGACCTCCAGGTGGAGCAGGTAGCTGACCACCGGATCCAGTGGGTGCTGGTCCGCCGTTCCCAGCCCGCCGCTCCCCACCCCCAGTGATCCCTGTTTCGCCCTGCGGAGGTCCTCCGCAGGGCGAAATCGAAAAAAGGGATTGACAAGCGCCCTTCCATGTGGTATCATTTTCAAGCTGACACAGAGAGTGAGGCGCCCATGCGGGTGTAGTTCAATGGTAGAATCCCAGCCTTCCAAGCTGGTCGCGTGGGTTCGATTCCCATCACCCGCTCCATATGCGCCTGTAGCTCAGGTGGATAGAGCAACTGCCTTCTAAGCAGTGGGCCAGGGGTTCGAGTCCCTTCAGGCGTGCCATCTTCCCTCTGCTGTCGCTGTTATATGGTGGGTGTAGCTCAGTTGGTTAGAGCATCGGATTGTGGTTCCGAGGGTCGAGGGTTCGAGTCCCTTTACCCACCCCATATGACCTCAAGGCGTAAGGGCCGGAGCGTCGGCTCCGGTCCTTGCCTTTTCAATTTCTCCCCATCTGACGGAGATACAGGGGTGTAGCCAAGTGGTAAGGCAAGGGAC
>CABVDR010000120.1 GCA_902497145.1 uncultured Oscillospiraceae bacterium | reverse complement strand
CGGCATGGTGGGGCAGCGCTTCGTCACCCTGATGGAGAACCACCCCTGGTTCCAGCTCACCGCCATCGCCGCCAGCCCCCGTTCCGCCGGCAAGACCTATGAGCAGGCCGTCTCCGGCCGCTGGGCCATGAAGACTCCCATCCCCCAGCAGGCCAAGGACCTGGTGGTGCTGGACGCCTCCGCCGACGTGGAAAAGATCGCCGGCATGGTAGACTTCGTCTTCTGTGCCGTGGATATGAAGAAGGAGGAGATCCGCGCCCTGGAGGAGACCTACGCCAAGGCCGAGGTGCCGGTGGTCTCCAACAACTCCGCCCACCGCTGGACCGACGACGTGCCCATGGTGGTGCCCGAGATGAACCCGGAGCATCTGGCGGTCATCCCAGCACAGCGCGCCCGCCTGGGCACCCGGCGCGGCTTCATCGCCGTCAAATCCAACTGCTCCATCCAGTCCTATGCCCCTGCCCTGCATCCCCTGATGCAGTTCGGCATCGAGAAGGTCCTGGTTTGCACCTATCAGGCCATCTCCGGTGCGGGCAAGACCTTTGAGCGCTGGCCCGAGATGGTGGATAACCTGATCCCCTACATCGGCGGCGAGGAAGAGAAGAGCGAGCAGGAGCCCCTGAAGGTGTGGGGCAAGGTTGAGGGCGGCAAGATCGTTAAGGCTGAGGGTCCCGCCATCACCGCCCAGTGCCTGCGCGTGCCTGTGTCTGACGGCCACACCGCCGCCGTGTTTGTCTCCTTCAAGGAGGGCTGCAAGCCCACCATCGAGCAGATCAAGGCCGACTGGGCCGCTTTCCAGGGCCGCGCCCAGGAGCTGGAGCTCCCCTCCGCCCCCAAGCAGTTCCTGCACTACTTTGAGGAGCCCGACCGTCCCCAGGCCAAGCTGGACCGGGAGCTGGAGGGCGGCATGGCCATCTCCCTGGGCCGTCTGCGTGAGGACACCCAGTATGACTACAAGTTTGTGGGCCTGAGCCACAACACCCTGCGGGGTGCCGCCGGCGGCGCTGTCCTTCTGGCTGAGCTGCTGTGCGCTGAGGGCTACATGGATCGCTAAACCAAAAACCTGTTCGGAGGGGAGAGTCCTCTCTCCCCTCCTTATTCTAAATTTGAATCAGAAAGGGTTGTGATTTTATGAGGACTCCCGTATTCACCGGCTCCTGCGTCGCCATCGCCACCCCCTTTGACGCCAACGGGACCATTAACTACGACGCCTTCGGACGCCTCATTGACGCCCAGATCGCCGGCGGGGTGGACGCCATCTGCGTGTGCGGCACCACCGGCGAGTCTGCCACCATGACCATCCGGGAGCACATCGCTGCCGTGGACTACTGTGTCAAGCGGGTCAACCACCAGGTCAAGGTCATTGCCGGCGCGGGCTCCAACGACACCTCCGCCGCCGTCTACCTCTCCCTCCACGCTCAGGACTCCGGCGCGGATGCCCTGCTCCATGTCACCCCCTACTACAATAAGTGCACCCAGGCCGGTCTGGTCAAGCACTACGAGTACATCGCCGACCGGGTGGAGCTGCCCATTATCCTCTACAATGTGCCCAGCCGTACCGGCGTGTCCTTCACCGCTGAGTCCTACAAGATCCTGGCTGAGAATCCCAAGATCAACGGCGTCAAGGAAGCCAGCGGCAACTTCTCCCTGCTGGCTCACACCCGCCACATCTGCCCGGACGACTTCTATGTCTGGTCCGGCAACGACGACCAGGTGGTGCCCATGATGGCCCTGGGCGCCAAGGGCGTCATCTCTGTGGTGTCCAACATCGCCCCCGAGCTGATGGTAAAGATGAGCCATCTGTGCCTGGAGGGCAACTTTGAGGCCGCCTCCAAGCTGCAGATCGACAACATGGACCTGATCGACGCTTTGTTCTGCGAGGTCAATCCTATCCCCGTCAAGGAGGCCCTGAACATGATGGGCATGGAGGCCGGACCGGTGCGTCTGCCCCTGTGCGAGATGGGTGAGAAGAACAAGGCCGTTCTGAAGGCCGCCATGGAGCGGGCTGGCCTGCTGAAGTAAGGAGCGGACTATGCTGAAGATAATCATTTCCGGCTGCAATGGACATATGGGCCGGGTGGTGGCCTCTCTGTGCGCCGCCGATCCTCAGGTGGAGGTGGCCGCCGGCTTTGACGTGCTGGGCTCCAGTGACGGTGAGTTCCCCGTCTACGCCTCCCCCGCCCAGTTTCCCGGCAAGGCGGACGCAGTGATCGACTTCTCCTCCCCCGCCGCTCTGGACGGCCTGCTGGACTTCGCCCAGGCCACTGGCACCCCTCTGGTGCTGGCCACCACCGGCTACACCCCAGAGCAGGTGGCTCAGATCGGCGCCGCCGCTCAGAAGGTACCCATCTTCCGCTCTGCCAACATGTCTTTGGGCATCAATGTGCTGCTGGAGCTGGTGAAGAAGGCCGCCTCCGTGCTGGGCGACAGCTACGACATTGAAATCGTGGAGCGGCACCACCGCCGCAAGGTGGACGCCCCCTCCGGCACTGCCCTGATGATCGCCGACGCCGCCGCTTCTTCCTGCGGCCATGAGACCGAGTACGTCTTTGAGCGCCACAGCGTGCGCCATCCCCGGGACAAGAAGGAGATCGGCATCTCCGCCGTCCGGGGCGGTACCATCGTGGGCGAGCACGAGATCATCTTCGCCGGCCACGACGAGATTATGGAGATCAAGCACACCGCCCTCTCCCGGGAGATCTTCGCCCAGGGCGCGGTGGAAGCGGCCAAGTTTATGGCTACGGTTCAGGCTCCGGGTCTATATGACATGAGTCAGCTTGTGAAGTAATTTCCCTTTATTGTTCTTGAACGGTCATGGTTTTCGCCATGACCGTTCTTTTATTATACTATTTATTGGGAGGGTTCCGCCCTGCGGGGCGGGTTCCTTTCTGAGCGGTCAGAAAGGAACCAAAGAACCGCTGGGGGGCTCGTTCGATGAGCACTTGGCCTGCGCCAGTGCTCATAGGCCTCGCCCCCCAGACCCCCAATTACGGGGGGACGCCTTCCTGTTTTCATGGCAATCTCATCCGGCGGATAAACTATGAGTAGCCTGTCCTTCTTGCCTCGGGCCACTGGGCCCTGTCTGGTCTGAACTTTGATTTCCAACTGCGCTGTACGAACATCGCCTGGTGCAGCGGAGCCAGGGAAATCTGGAGGCGAGGGACCGACTCTCCATGATACGCCTGCCTCTCCTACGGGCAAGAGGCAAAGCGAAGCTTTGCACAAAGCTTTTTTGCTTCCTTTTTTCTCGAAAAAAGGAAGTAAACGGGGCGTCGGTTGGCAAACAGGCCGTTCTCTGGTATGCTGTGTGGGACGGACAAATTTCATTACCTGGGAGGAAGCTATCATGGACTATGAAAAAATCGGCAACCTGATCCGAAGCCTGCGCACCCAACAGGGCCTGACCCAGCGGGAGCTGGCCGGGCGGCTGATGGTCAGCGATAAGGCCGTGTCCAAGTGGGAGCGCGGCCAGGGCTGTCCGGACGTCTCCCTGCTCCCTCGCCTGGCCCAGACTCTGGGCGTGGAGGTGGAAGGCCTGCTGGCCGGGGAGCTGGCGGAAAATGAACAAACCGGAGGAACCATGAAAAACCTGAACTTTACCGTCTGCCCCACCTGCGGCAACATCGTTACATCCGCCATGGGCGCGGCGGTCACCTGCTGCGGTAAGAAGCTCTCTCCCCTGGAAGCGGTCAAAGCCCCGGAGGAGGGTCGCCTTTCCGCGGAAATCATTGAAAACGACTACTTTATCTCCTCTTCCCACCCCATGACCAAGGAGCACTATGTCTCCTTCGTGGCCCTGGTAACGGGAGACACCCTGATCCTGCGGCGGCTCTACCCCGAGTGGGACCTGCAAACCCGCCTGCCCCGGATCGGCCACGGGAAGCTCTATTGGTACTGCGTCCAGCACGGGCTTTTTTACCAGCTGGTGTAATGGCCCCCGATGTGGTATACTAGGAAAAACCACATCAAAGCAAGGAGTTTTTCTATGTCAGACCAATTTTCCCGCACCCGCCTGCTGGTGGGGGACGAGCCCCTGGCACGTCTGGCCAATGCCCGCGTGGCCGTGTTCGGCGTGGGGGGCGTGGGCGGCTTCTGCGTTGAGGCCCTAGCGCGGGCAGGTGTAGGCACTTTACATCTTTATGACGACGACACTGTGTCCGAAAGCAACCTGAACCGCCAAATCGTAGCCCTCCATTCCACCCTGGGACAGCCCAAGGCGGAGGTGCTGGCCCGGCGGG
>CABVDR010000119.1 GCA_902497145.1 uncultured Oscillospiraceae bacterium | reverse complement strand
CCACGTCCATCGGACAAGGAGAGTACCGCCTTGGACGAGCTCTTCTCCCCGCCGCCCCAGGAAGCGCCGCTGCCGCCGGAAGAGAGTTCCGCCGGGGCACAGGAGGATATCCATGCCTTTGAATCGGAGCAAGCCCGCCGGGCGGAGGAGCGGGAGCAGGCGGCCCAGGCCCGCCGGGCGGCCTTCTTTGACAAGTTTTCCGCCTCCACGCCCCAGGAGGAGGAACAGCTCAAACGGCGGTGGACCCGCATCGAGGCTGCCCTGACCATGGCGGAGGTGCTGATGGACAGCGCAGCTCCCCTGGACCAGTGGATGGACTACCTCCACAGCTCGGTATTTTTGATTATCAAGGGCGACCCGGAGTTTGTGGCCGGATTTGAGGAGCTGCTGCGGGCAGCTGCCGGGCTGCCGAATAACGTGAAGGGGGAGCTGCTGCGGGCTTTCTCCGGCATGGATGCCCAGCGGGTGCCCCAGGTGTGGCACGGCATCCACAAAATCCTCTCCGGGCGCACCCCCCAGACCGACCAGCCGGGAAAATCCCCTGACGTGGTCCCCACCTGGAAAACCGGGACCTTCCGGTTTGCACTGACCTTTCTGGTGGTAGTACTCCTTGGCCTTGGGGTGGTAAGTCTGGGGCCGATGGTAGTGTCTAAGGTATCCTACCTGCTCAGTTTCTCCCAGAGGCAGGAGCGGGAGCAGCTGTGCCAGTACCTGGAGGAGGATATTGGCCGCCAGGTGGAATCGATCTGGGATGGTACCCCGGAGTACAAGGATCTCTACCGGCTGTGGGATCAGCCCGACATTGCCTTCACGGCACAGGCCGAGGGGGAGCGCGACCTGGCTGCCGGACAGCTGGGATACACCACCAATTTCAGCAACATCATGCTCACCCACGCTCTGGAAGATTTTGCGGAGGAGCAGGACTGTGAACTGTGGTTTTTGGACGGAGAGACTGCCCGCAGCTCCTGGATGTTCGACCGCTCCGTCCCCAAGGCCTACTGCCTGGAGCTACCCATGTGGGGCGGCGATGACTTGCTGACGGCGCTGGGCAGCTTCATGTCTCAGACCCAGCAGGAGGAATGGTATCAGACTCTGCCGCTGGAGCCCTTTGAGTTTTATTTTGTGTACAGCGGCTTTGAGGATGTGATCTGGTACACCTACACCTCAGATGAACCCTTTGACAGCACCGGCCTTTTGGACTATTACCAGAACGGAGCAGGGGCGGCGGTGTGCAGTTACCTGGTGGAGCAAAGCGGCCTGGGAGAGGCTGACTTTGGCGGGGCGGAGTACCGTCTGGAGCCCCGGGGCACGGTGGAGATGCCCAACTTTTTTGAGCGCACGCAGCAGTTTGCCCGGGTGGACGGTGTGCTGGCCGCCACCGGGGAGACGGCGCGGATTTACCTGTACTCCTCCATGGCTTTGTACAGTCTGACACCGGAGTCGTGGGCAGAGGTCCAGGACACGGATGATCTGCGGGGGGATTACTTCGAGCCCACCGGCGGCGATGTCGACCTGCTGCGTCATCTCACCATCCGGCGAAAATAGCCGGAGAATCGATGGAAAACGAAGGGGAGGCCGAGATGAAACCATGTTATTGAAGCGATTAAAAAACATCGGCATACTTACCATGATCCTCTGCCTTCTGGCGGTGTTCCCTGTGGGCGGTTGGATTGCCAAGGGACCGGTGTGGGCGGTGGTGTCGGAGTGGATGGGAGTAAACGAGCCCCTGGCAGTGGGGAGCATGGCCACCAAGGACACCCCGGTGGCCCACTCCATCCAGGACATGGAGACGACGGAGCGCTTTGTACTCTACCTGCCGGAATATCAGCCGGAGGATGAGGAAGAGGGCGTGGTCTACCTGTCCGACGTGTGCTACTGGCTGTATCGGCTGGACAGCGGGGAGGTGGTGGCCTACCGCTATAACTGGGATATTCAAACGTACCAGTACCACCCCTGGGAGGGGGTATTCTGGTGTTCGCCGGTAGGGACCTGGCGGCCCTGGGAGCTGAGCGACCAGGACCGGGCCATTCTGGCCAGGGAGGCCCCCCAGCTGACTACCGCTGACTACTATGTGGACATGATGGCCACCAAGTGGACGCTCATGACCCAGGAGGACTTTGTCCGTCAATACGGCATCTACTGCCAGTTGGGAACGCTTGTGGTGGTGATGGCGCTGTGGGCGCTGGGGAAAAAGATCAGCTGGATCCTGGCGGAGGACACCAAGCCCAAAAACGACCTGGAGCTGTGGCTGACTGGCACCTACGCCATCTGGGGGCAGTTTTATACCATTTGGGCCATGGGTTTGCCCTATGCCAAGACCCACACCATCCACATTGGGGGCTGTCCCCGGGTGGTTGGGGCCAAGAGGCTGATGAAGGAGACCCTGAAGGACTCCTGGGACATTACTGACTACAACGGAATTTTGGAGACGGTGGAATATATGAGCCGTGGGCCTGGACTTTTCCACTGCGTGGACCAGGGCGGCAGGGCCTGGGAGCTGTGCCGCTCCATGCAGCTGCTGGGGTGCGCCTACCTGGTGGGCTGGTGTGACCGGAAGGAGCTGATCCGCCGCTCCTGTGAGGTGGGCGTCATCATGCAGCAGTACTTCCACTCCTGGGAGGAACTTTGCCAGGGCTTTTTGGACGGCTACACGGCCTGGCGGCTCTCTGACGGAAAGGACGCCCAGGCTCTGGCTTCCGTACAGCAGCGGGCGGATATCTATTGGGACCTCCAGGCCCGGTCGGACGGCCCCTACCATCTTCCCTGGGACATGAAGCTGCCTGCGGAGCAAAACGGCCCGGAGTATTCTGCTTAACGGGCACGCAAAAGCCGGTACAGAATCAAGTGGATTGTGCTTTTTGTAAGCAAAAAAGCCTTGAAATCGTGGGATTTCAAGGCTTTTCTTTTTTAGACAATTTGCCGTCCGGCTGCACAGGCTGCTTAAGATTCCACCGGCTTTGGCGCAGCGGAGGATCCACACGTGCCTTGCCACTGTATGCTCACATAAAATAAGACGCAGCACAACGGCTAGATCATATTATTGCTGCAATAAAATAATTGCTTCGCCATTTTGGTCAAAGCCAATTTTTAATGGTTTTACATACCGGTCATAAAATTGTGTTTTCTCAATCTCTGACATATTGGCACGGACTGAATGATATGCCTGCTGAAGAATGGTTTGAAGATTGATGGAAAGAGAAGCTGTCAAAGTGCGCTGCAGTTCGTCCAGCAGGGCGGTAATCATCATCTTGCTGGCGGCATTGGTACAGAAGTCATCCATGTAACAGTACATGACACCCGCTTCGTCCAAGGCATCCCGAATGGCACGGCCGCATTTTGCTTCTTCCACCATCACAAGAAAGTCAAGCTGGTGCATTTTAGAAATCAGGCTCCAATAGTCGGAATCGCTGGAGACCAGGATCACAGAGTCAACCTGATGTTCATAGTACTCCCGGCATACCCCAATGATCAACTCAAAATCGACCAGCGATTTTTCCGCTTTGATGCGCTCTGTCATATGGTGCTCCACAGGGAGATCGGTAAAACGGTTCAGTAATTTCCAAACTTCGTTGGTGTGTGTGTCGTTATACAAAATAATCTTTTCCACACGGGACAACGCGTTCTTTTGCTGCAGGCTGCTCAGCATATTGTGAAATTTATAAGGGTCGGCGTTTTCACAGTCCACAGCAATAATGATTTTGTTATGTTGCTCCACAAAGTTATAGATGCCGTTTTTTGTATTCTGCCCGGCGTCGGATACGAGGCCGAAATTCTGAAAACGGTCCCCGTGGCTTTCATACAGTAAGGTAACAAATTTCTTATCATTATAAAAAATGTTTCCATCCTCGCCAGCAGACCAGTTCAGGTAGATTTGATAAGGATACTGGCACATGTGGGAATAATATTTTGCCGCCGCTCTCTTTATCCCCTGTAGGGAGTATCCGTCAGGCATGATAAAGAGTGCCCGAATATAGTCCCAGTTCAACCAGAGAGGGAAAAACGGTCTGCATTTGCTGATGTGGTTAGCGATATGACGGTTGATGTCAATGATATATTGATTTAGCTTATGATTTGCTTTAATTAGAGAAAGCCCATCTTTCTCCAGAGCTGTAATACAATCCACGGGGATATATTGGGGAAGGGTATGAAGGTTTTTGAGATCGTACTGCATTGCGGTACAGATAGATGAAAAATTTTGTTCGATGGCTGTTCTCAGTCGGCACAGATTTCGAATGATGCGGGCCTCCCTGTTCTGCTCAAGCTGCTGGAAGTATTCCATTTTCGGGGGCTCATAGATGTTTTCAAAAATGCGCCGGTCCACACCAGACAGATAAGCTACTTTTGATATGATCATGTAAGTGTTGCCCTGAGCGCGGGTATGTAACGGATCCATACACATAGTAAATACTTCCCTCCTTATGGTTTGACCTGCGGTAGGCTTGGGGCCGTAGC
>CABVDR010000118.1 GCA_902497145.1 uncultured Oscillospiraceae bacterium | reverse complement strand
CCTACGCCCAGAAGCACCTCTTCGACCAAATCGACACCATCGACATCCTGGACTGCAACGGCGGCGACCACGGCTATCCCTTCGCCACCAACTTCAACCCCGAGGTGAACCTGCGGGAGGTGTCCGCCCCCGGCTCCTACTGGGAGAACGGCCACTGGGTGGAGATCCCCCCCATGAGCATCAAGCGGGAGTACAACTTCGACCAGGTGGGGGAGAAGGACATGTACCTGCTCCACCACGAGGAGATCGAGTCCCTGGCTGAAAATATCCCCGAGGTCAAGCGCATCCGCTTCTTCATGACCTTTGGCCAGAGCTACCTCACCCACATGAAGTGTCTGGAGAACGTGGGGATGCTGTCTACCACCCCCATCGAGTTTGAGGGCCAGCAGATCGTGCCCATCAAGTTCCTCAAGGCCCTGCTGCCTGACCCCGCCAGCCTGGGTCCCCGCACCCACGGCAAGACCAACATCGGCTGCATCTTCACCGGCAAGAAGGACGGCAAGGAGAAGACCTACTACATCTATAACGTGTGCGACCACCAGGAGTGCTACAAGGAGGTGGCCAGCCAGGCCATCAGCTACACCACCGGCGTGCCCGCCATGTGCGGCGCCCTCATGCTGCTCACCGGCAAGTGGACCCAGAAGGGTGTGCACACCGTGGAGGAGTTTAATCCCGATCCCTTCCTGGATGCCCTGGACAAGTACGGCCTGCCCCGCAGCGAGAACCACAACCCCGTGCTGGTGGACTGATGGGCTATAAAACCACAAAGGACCCCCAGTTTGCCGGGCTGTCCCAGTACGATCTGCAAGCGCTGTTTGCCCCTCTGCCCACCCCCGCCTATGTCATCGACGAGGCACGGCTGCGGGCAAACGGGGAGGTGCTCTCCGCCTTGGCCCAGCGTACCGGATGCAACGTGCTGCTGGCCCAAAAGGCCTTCTCCAACTACGATTTCTACCCCCTCCTGGCTCCCTATCTGGCGGGCACCGAGGCCAGCGGCCTCTATGAGGCCCGGCTGGGGAAAGAAGAAATGCCCGGCAAGGAGGTCCACGTGTTCTGCGGGGCCTACCGGGAGGACGAGTTTGAGGAGCTCTTGCAGTACGCCGACCACATCGTTTTTAACTCCATCCACCAGCTCAAACACTTTGGTCCCCGGGGCAAGCAGGCGGGCAAAAGCCTGGGCCTGCGGGTGAACCCGGAGCGGTCCACCCAGGAGGGCCACGCCATCTACGACCCCTGCGCCCCCGGCAGCCGCATGGGGGTGACGAGGGCGGTGTGGGACCAGGAGATGGACGGGGATACCCTGGAGCTGCTGGACGGCCTCCACTTTCACACTCTGTGTGAGCAGAACTCCGACGATCTGAAAACCACCCTGGAGGCGGTGGAGGAGAAGTTCGGGGACATCCTGCCCGGGATGAAATGGCTTAACATGGGGGGCGGGCACCACATCACCCGCCCGGACTACGACCTGGATACCTTGGAGGCGTGTATCCGCCATGCCCAGGAGCACTGGGGCGTCACCGTCTACCTGGAGCCCGGGGAGGCGGTGGCCCTAAACGCCGGGTATTTTGTCAGCCGGGTGCTGGATGTGGTGGAAAACGGCGGCACCCAAATCGCCATTCTGGACGCCAGCGCCGCCTGTCACATGCCGGACGTGCTGGAGATGCCCTACCAGCCTCCCATTCTGGGGGCGGATACCCAGCTGGGGGAGGGCCATTCCTTCCGCCTGGCCGGACCAACCTGCCTGGCCGGGGATGTGGTGGGGGATTACGCCTTTGAGGCCCCCTTGCAGGTGGGCGACCTGGTCCTCTTCGGGGACATGGCCATCTACACCACTTGCAAAAACAACACCTTCAACGGCATGCCCCTGCCCGACATCTGGAAGCTGGATGCGGGGGGAAACCTCCATCGCCTGACCCACTTTGACTATCAGGACTTTAAAATGCGCCTGGGCCGCTGGGAGAACTAAAACACCGAGCCCAAACTAAAAAAGTGGATTTTTACCCTCTTTTTCAGACATAAAACCATAGATTTTTGAGACAAACGGCCGCCGGTACAATTTTTTTGTACCGGCGGCCGTTTGCTGCCCTTTGAACATAGACGGCCCGGTGGTTTTGTGGTAAGATGCAAACCGAAAAATGCCCTGCGGGGCAGGGACAGAGCATAGGAACGGGAGGATAACAGCATGGGATTTCGGAAGGATTTTGTGTGGGGCTCGGCCACCGCGTCCTACCAGGTGGAGGGCGCTGCCTATGAAGACGGCAAGGGCCTGACCATCTGGGACGTGTTCTGCCGGGAGCCGGGAAAGATCTACCAGGGGCAGACCGGCGAGGTGAGCTGTGACCAGTACCACCACTACAAGCAGGACGTGGCCGATCTGAAGGCTATGGGCCAGCAGGCCTACCGCTTCTCTCTGAGCTGGGCGCGGATCCAGCCAGACGGGGAGGGGGAGCCCAACGAGGCGGGGCTTGCTTACTACGACGCCCTCATTGATGAACTGCTCCGGCAGGGAATAGAGCCCTACGTCACCCTCTACCATTGGGACCTGCCCTACGCCCTGCATCAGAAGGGGGGCTGGCTCAACCTGGACATGCCCCGAATGTTTGCCCGGTATGCCGCCCTGGTCTCCCGGCACTTCTCCGGCCGGGTGAAGCACTTTATGACCCTCAATGAGCCCCAGTGCATTGCCGGACTGGGCTACTACACCGGCGACCACGCCCCCGGCCTGAAGGTGGGGCGGCGGGATCTTTTCACCATCTGGCGCAACCTCCTCCTGGCCCACGGCCTGGCGGTGAAGGCGTTAAGGGGAAACGCCCCGGAACCCATTCAGGTGGGGGCGGCCCCCTGCGGGGCGCTCTACTACCCCGCCAGCGACCGCCCCGAGGATATCGAGGCTGCCCGCACCGCCATGTTTACCCTGCCCAGCGACGATGTCAATGACTTCATCTGGAACATTGCCTCCTGGAGCGACCCGGTTTTCTTCGGCCGCTTCCCCCAGGAGGCGGTGGACCGCTTCGGGGAGGATTTGTCCCAGCTCAGCAAGGAGGAGGCGTCCATCATCGCCCAGCCCCTGGACTTTTACGGCCAGAACATGTATAACGCCGTGGAGGTGCGGGCCGGGAAGGACGGCAAGCCGGAGCGGGTGGAGCGGTACGACGGCTTCCCCAAGACGGCCATCCAGTGGCCGGTGACCCCGGAGTGCATGTACTGGGCCCCAAAGTTCCTATACGAACGGTATAAAAAGCCGTTCTTGATTACCGAAAACGGCATGTCCTCCCACGACTGGGTAGCTCTGGACGGCAAGGTCCACGACAGCAGCCGGGTGGACTTTATGCACCGCTACCTGCGGGAGTACCGCCGGGCGGCGGAGGACGGGGTGGATCTGATGGGCTACTTCGCCTGGAGCAGCCTGGACAACTTTGAGTGGGCCTATGGCTACTCGGAGCGCTTCGGCCTAATTTATGTAAACTACCAGACCCAGCAGCGCACCTGGAAGGACTCGGCTTATTTCTACCGGGACACCATCCGCGCCAATGGAGACAACTTGTAACAGGGGGCAACTGCCATGAATGAAATCTACCGCATGAAAACCACACCCGCCGCCTGCCCGGACAACATCGTGGCCGGTGAGCACTACCGCATCACCGTGCTCACCCAGGGGCTGCTGCGCCTGGAGTACAGCCCGGACGGGGTCTTTGAGGACCGGCCCACCCAGACTGTCCTCCACCGGGACTTCCCCAAAACCAACTTCCGGGTGGTGCGCGGCCAGGGGAAGCTGGAGATTTACACCCAGCGCCTGCACCTGGTGTACGATGAGAAGCCCTTCTCCGCCCAGGGTGTGAGTGTCCAGATCACGGGGGCCTTCACTGAATACAACAGCATCTGGCGCTTTGGCCAGAAGGTGGACGACCTGCGAGGCACCGCCCGCACCCTGGACGAGGCCAACGGGGCCATCCCTCTGGAGCCGGGCATCCTCTCCCGCAGCGGCTTTGCGGTGCTGGACGACAGCGCCTCCCAGATTTTGCTGCCGGATGGCTGGTTGAAGCCCCGAAAGAAGGGCATTCAGGACCTGTACTTCTGGGGCTATGGCCACGACTATACCCAGGCCCTTCAGGACTTCTACCGCCTGTGTGGGGCCACCCCCATGCTGCCCCGCTTCGCCCTGGGCAACTGGTGGAGCCGGTACTACCGCTACACCCAGCAGAGCTATCTGGAGCTGATGGACCGCTTCCAGCAGGAGAACATCCCCTTCACCGTGGGGGTGATCGACATGGACTGGCACCTGGTGGACATCGACCCCAAGTACGGCAGCGGCTGGACGGGCTACACCTGGAACCGGGAGCTGTTCCCCGACCCGCCCGCCCTGCTCCAGGAGCTTCACCGCCGGGGCATGAAGGTGACCCTGAACGTACACCCGGCCGACGGCGTGCGTGCCCATGAGGAGCAGTACCTGCCCATGGCCAAGGAGATGGGGGTGGACTGGCAGGCG
>CABVDR010000117.1 GCA_902497145.1 uncultured Oscillospiraceae bacterium | reverse complement strand
CATCCTGGGCGGCAGCAAGGTCTCCTCCAAGATCGGCGTCATCAACAACCTGCTGGAGATCGCCGACACCATCATCATCGGCGGCGGTATGACCTATACCTTCCTGAAGGCCCAGGGCGGCTCCATCGGCAAGTCCCTGCTGGAGGAAGATTGGCTGGACTACTGCAAGGATATGATGAAGAAGGCCCAGGAGAAGGGCGTAAAGCTCCTGCTGCCTGAGGACACCATCTGCGCCAAGGAGTTCTCCGCCGACGCTGAGCCCATCCTGGTGGACAGCATGCAAATCCCTGACGACTGCCTGGGCATGGACATCGGCCCCAAGGCCATCGCTGCCTACGCTGACGCCGTGAAGGACGCCGGCACCGTCATCTGGAACGGCCCCATGGGCGTGTTTGAGTTCCCCGCCTTTGCCAAGGGCACCCAGGCTGTGGCCGAGGCCCTGAGCAAGAGCAATGCCATCACCATCATCGGCGGCGGCGACAGTGCGGCGGCTGTGCAGCAGCTGGGCTATGCCGACAAGATGACCCACATTTCCACCGGCGGCGGCGCCTCCCTGGAGTTCATGGAGGGCAAGGAGCTGCCCGGCGTGGCCTGCCTGCTGGATAAGTAATTTTCCCCATTTATGATTTATCCGGACCGTCCGTCCCGGCCTGTGTGGCCGGACGGCGGGCGGTTCGGTTTGATATCGTCCCCGCGCACCCGTATAAAGGAAAGGAAGAAAAAGAACATGAATCGTCGTTACCGTAAGACCATCATCGCCGGCAACTGGAAGATGAACAACACCCTGTCCCAGACCAAGGCTTTTGCCGAGGAGCTCAAACCCATCATGCCCCGGGGCAAGTGGTGCAACGTGGTGCTGTGCGTGCCCGCTGTGAATATCACCAACGCCGTGCGTCTGTTTAAGGACTGCCACATCGCCATCGGCGCTGAGACCTGCCACTATGAGGACCACGGCGCTTACACCGGTGAGATCACCGCGGAGATGATCAAGGAGGCCGGCGCCAAGTACGTCATCATCGGCCACTCCGAGCGCCGCCAGTACTATAACGAGACCGACTTCACCGTTAACAAGAAGGTCCACGCCGCCATCAACGCCGGTCTGTTCCCCATCATCTGCGTGGGCGAGAGCCTGGAGCAGCGTGAGCTGGGCGTGACCATGGAGCTGATCGCTTACCAGGTCAAGTGCGCCCTGGCCGGCGTGCCCGCCGACAAGATGCGCCACGTGGTCATCGCCTACGAGCCCCTGTGGGCCATCGGCACCGGCAAGACCGCCACTGCTGAGCAGGCCGGCGAGGTCTGCCAGGCCATCCGTGCCGTCATCCGCAAGCTGTACGGCGCTCACGTGGCTCGCTCCGTCACCATTCAGTACGGCGGCTCCATGAACGCCAAGAACGCCGCTGAGCTGCTGGCTCAGCCCGACGTGGACGGCGGCCTCATCGGCGGCGCCAGCCTGAAGCCCGCTGACTTCGTGCAGATTATCAACGCTGCGAATCAGGAGTAATTAAGTACTACGGCACGGAGCAGGCAGGATGCCTGTCATGCTGTCTGCTCCAACTTTGATCAGAATTGAGGAAACATTTTTCATGAAAACTCCTACCACTTTGATCATTATGGACGGCTTTGGTCTCACCACCCCCGACGCAGGCAATGCGGTGGCCAACGCCTCCAAACCCAACCTGGACCATATTTTCCGGGACTGCCCCGGCTGCAAGCTGTCCGCTTCCGGCCTGGATGTGGGTCTGCCCGAAGGTCAGATGGGCAACAGCGAGGTGGGCCACACCAATATGGGTGCTGGCCGGGTGGTCTTCCAGGACCTGCCCCGCATCACCCGGGATATTGAGACCGGGGACTTCTTCAAGAACAGCGCCTTCCTGGAGGCCATGGGCAACTGCCGGGAGTGGGATTCCTCCCTGCATCTGATGGGCCTGCTGTCTGACGGCGGCGTCCACAGCCACATCACTCACCTGTTTGCTCTGCTGAAGATGGCCAAGGAGCAGGGCCTGAAGAAGGTCTATGTTCACTGCTTCCTGGACGGCCGTGACGTGCCCCCCTCCTCTGGCAAGAGCTATGTAGAGCAGCTCCAGGCCAAGATCCAGGAGCTGGGCGTGGGCCAGATTGCCACCGTGATGGGCCGCTACTATGCCATGGACCGTGACAAGCGCTGGGACCGCCTGCAGCGGGCCTACAACGCCATTGCCTGCGGCATCGGCCCCGCTGCCGAGGATGCCGCTCAGGCTGTTCAGGCCTCCTACGATGCCGGCGTCACCGACGAGTTCATGGAGCCTGTGGTCTGCTGCAAGGACGCCAAGGTGAAGGACAACGACTCCATCATCTTCTTCAACTTCCGCCCTGACCGCGCCCGTGAGATCACCCGCTGCTTTGTAGACGAGGACTTCACCGACGTGGAGCGCAAGACTGGCTTCCAGTCTGTGGACTTTATCTGCACCACCGAGTACGATGCCACCATGCCCAACGTCACTGTGGCCTATCCCCGTCAGAAGCTGGAGAACATTTTTGGCGAGTATATCTCCAAGCAGGGCATGACCCAGCTGCGCATCGCCGAAACCGAGAAGTACGCCCATGTGACCTTCTTCTTCAACGGCGGCGTGGAGCAGGTGTTCCCCGGCGAGGACCGGGTGCTCATTCCCTCCCCCAAGGTTGCCACCTATGATCTGCAGCCTGAGATGTCGGCCTATGCCGTCACCGAGGAGGCGGTGCGCCGCATTGAGAGCGGCAACTATGACGTGATCATTCTCAACTTTGCCAACTGCGACATGGTGGGCCACACCGGCGTGTACGAGGCCGCTTTGAAGGCCGTGTCCACCGTGGACGAGTGCGTGGGCAAGGTTGTGGAGGCCACCTCCAAGATGGGCGGCGTGACACTGATCACCGCCGACCACGGCAATGCCGAGCACATGGTGGACGCAAATGGCCAGCCCTTCACCGCCCACACCACCAATCTGGTTCCCTTCTATATCGTTGGCGCCAGCGTGAAGCTGCGTGATGGCCGTCTGGCCGACATCGCCCCCACCATGCTGGACCTCATGGGCCTGGAAAAGCCCAAGGAGATGGATGGAGAGACCCTGATTCTCAACTAATTGCTTAATCTGGCTTCCCTGCCATGTTACCTGGCTTTTCGGCCCATACCCCCGCCAAAGGCGGGGCGGCGCTTGCGCCGTACAAGCGTTTTGGGGCAACGCCACAAAACCTTGGCGCAGGGCGAATTCACTTCGCCCGAGCATTTGAAAGAATGGGAACCCAAACGGACTGGTCCGTTTGGGCCCTGGAAAAGCCCAAGGAGATGGACGGGGAAACCCTGATTCTCAACTAAATTTTCTTCGTTACCCCTTTAGCGGGGACACGCCCCGCGTTGAAATAATCCATTTTCCCCCATGGCGGACAAGCTTTTGTACCGCCGCATTTTGGAAAGGAGATTGATTCCCATGAAGCAGATGATCGAGATCGTTGACGTCCTGGGCCGTGAGATCCTGGACAGCCGCGGCAACCCCACCGTTGAGGTCGAGGTGTACCTGGAAGACGGCACCATGGGCCGTGCCGCTGTTCCCTCCGGCGCTTCCACCGGCATCTATGAGGCCTGCGAGCTGCGTGACGGCGACAAGAGCCGCTACCAGGGCAAGGGCGTGGAGAACGCCGTGAAGAACGTGAACACCGAGATCGCTGAGTGCCTGATCGGCATGAACGTTCTGGACCAGGTCGCCATCGACAAGGCCATGATCGAGCTGGACGGCACCCCCAACAAGAGCCGTCTGGGCGCCAACGCCATTCTGGGCGCTTCCCTGGCCTGCGCCAAGGCTGCTGCCGAGTCCCTGGGTGTTGCTCTGTACAACTATATCGGCGGCGTTAACGCTAAGCAGCTGCCCGTTCCCATGATGAACATCCTCAACGGCGGTGCTCACGCCACCAACAACGTGGAGATCCAGGAGTTCATGATCATGCCTGTCTCCGCTCCTTCCTTCCGCGAGGCTCTGCGCCGCTGCGCTGAGGTCTTCCACACCCTGAAGACCGTGCTGAAGGAGAACGGCACTCCCGCCGCCGGTGTTGGCGACGAGGGCGGCTACGCTCCCAACCTGAAGAAGGACGAGGACGCTCTGAAGGTTATCGTTGAGGCCATCGAGAAGGCCGGCTACAAGCCCGGCGAGGACTTCAAGATCGCCATCGACGCCGCTTCCTCCGAGTGGTGGGACGACGAGCAGAAGTGCTACGTCCAGCCCAAGTCCGGCAAGAAGCTGACTCAGCAGCAGCTGGTCAACATGTGGAAGAAGTTCGCCGACAACTACCCCATCATCTCCCTGGAGGACGGCATGGCCGAGACCGACTGGGAAGGCTGGGCTATGCTGACCAAGGCCATCGGCGACCGCGTGCAGCTGGTTGGCGACGACCTGTTCGTGACCAACGTGGAGCGTCTGGCTACCGGCATTGAGAAGAAGGTCGGTAACGCCATTCTGATCAAGGTCAACCAGATCGGCACCCTGACCGAGACCCTGGACGCCATCCAGATGGCCAACCGGGCCGGCTACACCGCCATCGTGTCTCACCGCTCCGGCGAGACCGAGGACGCCACCATCGCCGACATCGCCGTGGCCGTCAACGC
>CABVDR010000116.1 GCA_902497145.1 uncultured Oscillospiraceae bacterium | reverse complement strand
CGGATTATCATTACTTGGTCCGAGTGGCGGGAGTCGAACCCACGGCCTCATGGACCCGAACCATGCGCGCTACCAACTGCGCTACACCCGGATGCAATCGTCTCGTCTTGGACGATAGCTTATACATTATAATTTCCTTCCCCCATAATGTCAAGAGGAATAATGGAATTCACCTCGGAATATCCTATTTTATCTGAAACATCAAAGGGGGAGTGGGGATGGAGCATACCAGCGCATCCTATCGCACATACCGGACAAGCGGCCGTCCCGCCGCCAAAAAGCGGGGCAGAGGGAACAACGACGGGCTCTCGCCCAAAGAGCGGGTGCGCCTGGGACAGCTGTGCGTGTGCCTGGTGCTGTTCCTCATTGTATTTGTGGGCAAGGGGGCATTCCCTCAGCAGCTGGCTCAGCTCCAGGGGAAGCTGGTATCCGTGCTGACGGCGGACACCGACTTCCGGGCCGCCTTTGCCAAGCTGGGTGAGTCTCTGGGGAGCCAAGGCTCCGTGCTGGGGGAGCTGGAGGACTTCTGCGTAGAAGTCTTCGGCATCCAGCCCACCGGAGACGGCACGATGCCGGAGGAGACCCAGACCCAGCAGGAACAGGCCTTCCTCAACGCCGGGGCCTCCTCTGCCGATCTGGCCGCCCACTATCTGCGCCTGGATGACATGCCGGAGGATTGGCTGAGCGGGGAAGCGGCCTCCCAGACAACCCAGGAAACCCAGCAGACCCCGACGGAAACGCAACCTGAGACGGCGGCGGCTCCGGCGGAGACCGTCCCGGCGGTGGGCACTGTGCTTTTATCCGCCAACTACGACGGTCCCGCTCTTCCCAACAACTACACCATGGATAAGCTGTCCCTGGGGGCGTTGGAGACGGTCAACCCCATCCTGGGCCACCTCAATTCTGTGTACGGCTACCGGGACCACCCGGTAGACGGGGAGTATAAGTTCCACAACGGGGTGGACATTGGCGGACAGATGGGAGAGCCCATTGGCGCCTTTGCCGCAGGTACCGTGGAATATATCGGGGAAAACGACGACCACGGGCTGTACCTGCAAATTGACCACGGCAACGGGGTGAAGAGCTTTTATGCCCACTGCAGCAAGCTGTGCGTGTCCCAGGGGCAGACGGTGGCGGCAGGGGAGACGGTGGCCCTGGTGGGCTCCACCGGGGTGTCCACCGGGCCCCACCTGCATCTGGAGATCAAGTGCAACGGGGTGCATGTGGATCCGGCCTACTACGTCACCTTCCTCACCGACTGAATGCGCCTGGGGAGGGTGAAGGTCAGCGGAGGGTTTCTTTTGCTGCTGGCGTGGCTCAATTACACCGACACCCAGGGGCTCATCCCCCTGGCCGTCCTCTCCTGCGCCCTCCACGAGGCTGGGCATTGGCTGGCCATCCAGGCCGTGGGGGGAGAGGTGACTGGCCTGCGCCTGGGGATCGCCGGGGCGGCGATGGAGCTGGGACGGCCCCTGTCCTACGGGGCGGAGATTTTGTGCGCCCTGGCGGGGCCGGGGGTGAGTTTGGCCATGGCCTGGTTGGGGAGTATCCTGCCCGGGGGCGCCCTGTTTGCGGGCATCAACCTGGTGCTGGCCACCTTCAACCTACTGCCGGTGAGTGGTCTGGACGGGGGAAGGGCCCTTCACTGCGCCCTGTGCGCCCTGGCTGGACCGGAGGCGGCGGAGCGCACGGCGGGCCTGTTGGACGGCTTTTTGGTGGGGGCACTGGTGGCCGCAGGGGCGATTTTGGCCTGGAAGGGGGGCAGCGTCACCCTTCTTTTCACCTCTGGGTGGCTTTTTTCTTCTGTTTGGCGGGAAAAGGAAGGAAAAAGGGCTTGTCAGACTGCATAGAAACGAGTAAAATAGTTCTACCGCGTCTCAAGATAGAACTGGGGGAACGACATGAATCGCACGCTGGAGCATATTTTGCCCAAAGTACAAAAACCCGCCCGCTATACCGGCGGAGAATATAACGCTGTCGTGAAAGACAAACGCACCGTGGACACCCGCTTTGCCCTGTGCTTTCCCGATACCTATGAGATCGGCATGTCCAACTTAGGCTGCCGGATCTTGTACGGCCTCATGAACGAGCAGGAGGGTCTGTGGTGTGAGCGCTGCTACGCCCCCTGGGGAGACATGGAGGACGAAATGCGCCGGGAGGGGTTGCTGCTCTACGCCCTGGAGAGCGGCGACCCTATTTCTGACTTTGACATCATCGGCTTCTCGCTGGGTTACGAGATGGCCTACACCAACGTCCTGAACATGCTGGACCTGGCGGGGCTGCCGCTGCGCTCCGCCGACCGGCCCGAGCTCACCCCTCTCATCGCGGCGGGGGGCACCTGCTGCTATAATCCGGAGCCCCTGGCCCCCTTTGTGGACTTCTTCGTCCTGGGGGAGGGGGAGGAGGTCACCCTGGAGTACATTGCCCTCTACCGGCAGGCCAAAGAGGAGTGCTGGAGCAAGGAAGAGTTTTTGCGGGAGGTGGCCCAGATTCCGGGCATCTACGTGCCCTCCCTGTACGAGGTCACCTACCACGCCGACGGCACCGTGGAGGCCATCACGCCCAAGGACGGGGCGCCCGCTACCGTTACCAAGCGGATCGTGGAGGACATGGACAAGTCCTACTTCCCGGTAAAAACCATTATCCCCTCCACTGAGATCGTCCACGACCGGGTCATGCTGGAGCTGTTCCGGGGCTGCATCCGGGGCTGCCGGTTCTGTCAGGCGGGCTACGCCTACCGGCCGGTGCGCTCCCGCAATCCCAAGCTGCTGGCCCAGTACGGCAAGGCGGCCTGTGAGGACTCCGGCTACCAGGAGATGACCCTGTCCAGCCTGTCCTCCACCGACTACCCCTGCCTCATGGAGCTGTGCGACGAGCTGCTGGACTACTGCGCCCCCCGGGACATCGGGCTGTCTCTGCCCTCCCTGCGGGCGGACACCTTCTCCATGAACCTGATGGAGCGCCTGCAGCGGGTGCGCAAGGGCGGCTTGACCTTCGCCCCCGAGGCTGGCACCCAGCGTCTCCGGGACGCCATCAACAAGAACCTGAAGGAAGAGGACCTCTTGCAGTCCTGCCGCACCGCCTTCTCCGGGGGCTGGAGCGGCGTGAAGCTCTACTTCATGCTGGGCCTGCCCACCGAGACCGACGAGGACGTGCTGGGCATTGCCGATCTGGCCCGGAAGGTGTACCAGTGCTGGCGGGAGTGTACCCCCAACCGTGCCCGTGGGGTGCGGATCACCGTGTCCACCTCCTGGTTTGTGCCCAAACCCCACACTGCCTTCCAGTGGGACGCCCAGATCCCCATGGAGGAGTACCAGCGCCGGGTGAACTTGCTGCGGGACGCCCTGAAGCGGGACCGTTCCATCACCTACAACTGGCACGACCCCCAGACCAGCTACCTGGAGGCCATTTTCTCCCGGGGCGACCGCCGTCTGGCCGACGTGCTGGAGACCGCCTGGCAGATGGGGGCCAAGTTCGACTCCTGGAGCGAGTACTTCGACTTCCAGCGCTGGATGGACGCCCTGAAGGCCTGCGGCCTGGACGGGGACTTCTATGCCCACCGGGTCCGGGAGAAGGACGAGGTGTTCCCCTGGTCGGTGCCCAGCGTGGGCGTGAGCCGCCAATTCCTATGGCATGAGCGGGAGCTGTGCTACCAGTCCCAGACCACGCCCGACTGCCGCACCCGGTGCTCGGGCTGCGGAGCCAATAAATTCTTGCCGGGAGGTGTCTGTAATGGCTGACCGCCTGCTGTTTTCCAAGACCGGCCGGGCCAAATATATCTCCCACCTGGACCTGATGCGCACCTTCCAGCGGGCCTTCACCCGGGCCGGGATCGAAATTAAGCAC
This sequence comes from uncultured Oscillospiraceae bacterium, assembly GCA_902497145.1. Taxonomy (GTDB): domain Bacteria; phylum Bacillota; class Clostridia; order Oscillospirales; family Oscillospiraceae; genus Lawsonibacter. The sequence goes on along the minus strand of CABVDR010000116.1, from coordinate 768 downwards.
ACCCAGGGCTTCCACAAGCACCCCTTTGTCTCCATCGCCCTGCCCCTGTCGGTGGGCTACTCCAGCCAGTGTGAGATTTTGGAGTTCGGCCTGGTGGGGGGAGCCACCGCCGAGGAGGTACCTGCCCGGCTCACCGCCGCCATGCCCGAGGGGATCATTGTCCACCAGTGTTATCCCGCGGAGCGCAAGCTCAAGGAACTGGCCTTTGTGAACTACATCATCAACTTTGAGTACTCCGAGGGCCGCCCCCAGGCCTCCGAGCCCGCCATGCAGGAACTGCTGAGCCGGGAGAGCCTGGTCATGCAGAAGAAGTCCAACAAATCCAAGAAGGGCTACACGGAGGTGGACCTCATTCCCCTCATCCGCGGCTTCAACCTGGAGTGTCAAAGCGACACCCTCACCCTGGACGCGGTGCTCTGCGCCCAGAACCCGGGGCTCAACCCGGAGCTCATCCGGGCGGCCTTCTGTCAGGCCTACCCGGAGTACGCCCCCGATTTTGTCACCTTCCACCGCCGGGAGGTGCTGGACGCAGAGGGCAATCCATTCCGCTGAAAGGCAGTAAAATGGTTTCTTTCCCCCGCCGGGGTTGTCAAACGCCCGGCGGGGTGATATAATATCTGCGCTGTTTGAACCGAAAAAAGAGAAGGGAACGATATTATGTCCGGACATTCCAAGTGGCACAACATTCAAAAGACCAAGGGCGCGGCCGATGCCAAGCGCTCTCAGATTTTTACCAAGATCGCCCGTGAGATGATCGTGGCGGTCAAG
>CABVDR010000115.1 GCA_902497145.1 uncultured Oscillospiraceae bacterium | reverse complement strand
TCGGCACCCGCGGCCCCGGCGAGACCCAGCTGGAGAGCGACCGGCGGCACATCCGCCGGAAAATCTCCAAGCTGGAGGAGGAACTGCGGGACGTGCGCCGGGTCCGGGCCACCCAGCGCCAGCGCCGGGAGAAAAACGAGGTGCCGGTGGTGGCCATTGTGGGCTACACCAACGCGGGCAAGTCCACCCTACTCAATAAGCTCACCGGCTCGGAGATCCCGGCCAACAACCGGCTCTTCGACACCCTGGACACCACCACCCGCACCCTGGAGATCTCCGACACCTGCACCGTACTGTTAAGCGACACGGTGGGCTTTATCCGCAAGCTGCCCCACCATCTGGTGGAGGCCTTTAAGGCCACCCTGGAGGAGCTGTCCTTCGCCGACCTGCTCCTCCATGTCATTGACGCCTCCAACCCGGAGTGGCGGGAGCAGGCCCAGGTGGTGGACCAGCTCATCCTGGAGCTGGGGGCGGAGCAGACCCCACGCATCGAGGTTTTTAACAAGTGCGACAAGTGGACGGGAGAAATCCGACCCCACGGGGAGGACATCGTGTCCATCTCCGCCAAGACGGGGGAGGGGCTGGACAAGCTGCTGGAGGCCATCGGCAAGCGGCTGGACAGCGGCGCCAAGCGGGTGACCATCCACCTGCCCTACGACAAGGGTGGTATCCTGGACCATCTCTACCAGGAGGCCAAGGTGGAGCAGGTGGAGTACGCCGAGACCATTGACGTGGTGGCGGTGTGTACCCCCAAGACCATCGGGCAGCTGGGGCCCCTGGTGGAGGGCTGGCAGCCCCATAAAGAGCCCTGGGAAGATTAAGGCGGTTGCTTTAAATTGTCTTGACTCATCAGCCTGAGATCCACAGCGTGCTGCATGAGATAATCAGCTAAGCGGTGGAAAAGACGGTTCTCTATTTCGTTTGAAATGGTCTCCTTTGCGGGAAGAAGGGCCCGGTATCGCAAGATCAGGGCCTCTTCTTCCAATGCAAGGGAAATCTCCATCAACTCCTCCTGCCACGGATAACCTGGATCCATCAACATCACCTCCCTGTTTCCACTGTATTTTACTACCAAGTGATAGTAAAATCAACACTATCGTCTGATAGTAAATACAATGGTGGAGAGGTGATGATTATGCACTTCCCACGTTTATTGGATTTGCGGCAGGATGCGGACAAGACACAAAAAGAAATTGCCGCCCTGCTGGGCATCGACCAGCGGGTATACAGCAATTATGAAACTGGAAAACGGGAAATCCCGGTGCGGTATCTCATCATCCTGGCGGACTATTACGATACGACCATTGACTATATCGTAGGGCGCAGAAAGTAGGCGGAACCCATGACGGAATATTACATTCCCACCCAGGCCAGTGAGAGCGAGTTTGTGGAAAAGCGCTCCCGCTTCATTGGCCACGTCTGGCGGGTGGAAACGGAAGAAGAGGCCCGAGCCCACATCGAGGAGATGAAAAAGCGCTACTACGATGCCCGGCACAACTGCTGGTGCTACATCATCCAGGACGGCCCGGTGCGCTACTCCGACGACGGAGAGCCTCAGGGCACCGCCGGACAGCCCATGCTCAATGTCTTTCAGCGGGAGGGCATAGTCAACGTGTGCTGTGTGGTCACCCGGTACTTTGGAGGCATTCTCCTGGGGGCCGGGGGACTGGTGCGGGCCTACACCCAGGGGGCCAAGGACGCCCTGGACGCGGCGGGCATCTCGGTGGTGCGCCGCTGGGTGGCCATGGAGGTGCCCTGCACCTACGCCCAGTTTGAAAGCACCCGCCGGGAGGTGGAGTCCTTCGGCGGAGTGGTGGAGCAGGTGGGCTACGGGGCCGATGTGGTGCTGTCTGTCCTGCTCCCGGAGGAGCGGGCGGAGGAGTTTTCCGCCCGGATTTTGGACGTGTCCGCCGGGACCATTGAGGTGCTGGAGGCGGGCGAGCGATTTCAGGATGTGCCCTGGCGGGCGGCAAAGGAGGAGTGACCCATGGAAGCGGTAGAAAACGGCCTGGAGCGGCTCGTGGCCTGCGTGGAGGAGTACGACAAGGCGTTGGAGAAGGTAGCCGCCCGGCGCAAGCCCGGGGACGGCATTTTGGGCTTTGGCAATGACCCCAAGCGGGCCCCCTGCCACATGGATTTTTACGAGGCCATGGGGGCGGCAGTGCCTGCCGCCCTGGCTGAGGGGGCGGACGCGGAAGCCATGATCCGCTTTTTGCTGGAGCTGGCCCAGAGCAAGGGCCACTACCAGATGGCCTACCCCATGCTGGAGGCGGTGCAGGGCCACGCCCTCATCTTGGTTCCCCACCTGGAGCCCAAGCGGGCCCGGGAACTGGCCTACTGGTATGGACGGCAGTACCCCCGGGTGCGCCGCCTGCCGGTGCAGCAGAAGCTCTACCTGGCCCTGGAGAAGCGGGGCCGTCAAAGAGAATAATAAAAAACGGTTCCTCCAGATGGGGGAACCGTTTTTTGTTAGTCAGTATATTCCGAGAAGCCGAGGGAGTAGTCTACGGAGGTGATCTCACAGTTTACTTTTCGGTTTGGCTCATAGTAGATGGCCAGATTCTGATTGGTGCCCCCGGAGCAGGTGACAAACACCAGGGTGCTGCCCGGATTGATGCCGTCCCCTTCAAAGGTGAGACAGAGGGTATCCCGACCCAGCAAATTGGGCTTGAGGTCAAGATCCACGTTGGAATCCTGGGGCAGGCCGGGCATGTAGATGAGGTACTCCAAACTGGCGTCGTCCTCCGTTTCTGCGGAAATCTCATGGCGCAGGACGTAGGCGGTGTTGTCGTCATCGCCGCACTCCTCCAGCCATTGTTTGATCTCCGGGTTATCCGTCAGGGCCAGATACTCGTCGGTAAACATAGTAGTTACCCCAGTTACCCCAGAGGAGGAAATGGCGGTGAGGGAGAAAATGGCCATGAGCAGCAGGGCAAGAGGGACAAGAATCACCACCGCCAGCACCACCCCCAGGCCACGGTCCTTCTTCCGTACGGGAGTCTGAATGTTGGGTTTATCCTGGGATAGGGGGGAGGCGCATCGGGGACACACCTTCCAGTCCGGCTCCACCGGGGCGGAGCAGTTGGGGCAGCTGGCCTTCAGCCTGGCGCCGCACTGGGGGCAGGACACATAGGTCTCCCGCACCGGAGTGCCGCACTGGGGGCACTTCAAATCGGGGTAGCTGCCCCGCACCAGCAGGTAGATGATAAAGCCCACCAGAATGGGCACCAGCACGGCGATGAGAGTCCACAGGGCGGCGTTCATCCCCCGGCGGCGGGCGTCCTGAAAGACATAAACACCCACCAGAATGGGGACAACGATGAGAATGGCCAGATAGACCATCAAAACGATAGAACCTACGAACATGACAGAGTCCTCCTTTGCTTTAAAAAGACCAGGGCCACTGCGCCGGCGCCCATGACAGACAGGGTGAGGTAGAGGGAGAGGATGATGGAGACTTGGGGAGCGATGGGGAAGAGCAGAAGGGCCAGAGTCAGCAGGCAGAGTAGGATAAGGGTGCCCCCCACCGCCGCCGCGGCCACGGAGCGCTGCTGCCGGCGGCGCTCCCGCTCCCGGCGGAGCATAGCCTCGTTGAGAACGGGCGGGGAATAAGAGTCAAAATGGTAGATCTGGTTCATGCTCCAGCACCTCCTTCAATTTCGTTCGGGCTTTGCTGAGCCGGGATTTTACCGTCCCCGGCGGGATGTGCAGCACCGCCGCTGTGGAAGCGATGTCCATGTCCCGGAAGTAGAACAGGATCACCGTCAGCCGCAGCTTCTCCGGCAGAGCATCCACCGCCCGGTGGAGGTCGGAGTAGTCTGCCGCCTCCGGGGCGGGGACGGACTGGAGGACCTCCTCCTGCTCCTGGATGGTGCGGAAGGGGAGGATGGGGCTGCGGGCGGCCCGGCGCAGCACGTTGCGGTAGGTGTTGACGCAGATCTGGGTGAGCCACGGCTCAAAGGGCCGGGCGGGGTCGTAGCGGTGGAAGTGGCGAAACGCCTTGAACCAGGTCTCCTGGTACAGGTCGTCGGCGTCAAATGGATTGGCGCACAGGGTGCGGCACAGACCATAAAGCCGCCTGCCGTATTGTTGGATGTAAGGGTCGAGCAAGCCTTGTCCCCTCCTTTCACTGACAGATACAACCGGGGGAGGCAGAAGGTTCACAGGAGGGAGAAAAAATTTTTGCGCACAGAAAAACCGCCCGGCCCTTTTGCTCGGGCCGGGCGGTTGAAAGGGATCAATTAGTTCAAAAAGTCCTTCAGCTTCTTGGAGCGGGAGGGATGGCGCGTCGGTGTCGCGGACGCATCCATCGCTTCCGTTTGACAACGAAAGCTCTTCCGCTCTGTCGCTCCACCTCTCCCCACGGGACCCGCTTACCCGTAAAGGGGTACGCCGCATCCGTAAGGAGGCAGAGCCGCCTACGGCTGCGCAGTCGCTGGGCTCCCGCGGGGACCCCAGAAAACTGCACGAGGGAAGACAACAAGTAGGATAATTTCTCAGTTCAAAAAGTCTTTCAACTTTTTGCTGCGGCTGGGGTGACGCAGTTTTCTCAGAGCCTTGGCCTCGATCTGGCGGATACGCTCGCGGGTCACGTTGAACTCCTTGCCCACTTCCTCCAGGGTGCGGGTGCGGCCGTCCTCAATGCCGAAGCGCAGCTTGAGCACCT
>CABVDR010000114.1 GCA_902497145.1 uncultured Oscillospiraceae bacterium | reverse complement strand
AACTGCTCACGGCTGTCCTTGTACTTGTGGACGGCCCGCAGGATGGTGACGACTTCCTTCTTGGTGGGCAGGGGGATGGGGCCGGAGACGGTAGCGCCGGTGCGCTTGGCGGTCTCCACGATCTTCTCCGCGCTCTGGTCGATGAGCTGGTGATCGTAAGCCTTCAGACGGATGCGGATCATTTCTTTCTGAGCTGCCATGGGTTGTTTCCTCCTTAATACATACGAAGTGAATTCCTTGTCCCTCGCTTCGTACGGTGAAGTTCCTGTCCACGTTCTCGTGCGTATCACTCCGTGGCATGAAAGAAACCGGCGTGCAAGCAGGCCGGTTCCACCCAACCACAGCGATATACGCTGTGCCCAGGTCCTTCAGCCGCCCGATTCTAGCTCGGACATACTCCGCGGAAGTTACCTCATTTCTGAGCAATCTCCCACATCATCGCAGTTGCCCCCTTAACAGGGACTCCAGTATGATACATCAACACCGCCGTGTGTGTCAAGGTATTTTTAAAAAAATTTTGCCCGATTTTGCCGGGTTTCATGTATTTGCTTTGGTGATGTTTGATAGGGGCTACCTTGTTCCTTTTTGCTTGCCCAAAAAGGAACCAAAAAGGCACCAGGGGGCTTCCTTCGATGAACACCTCGCCAAAGGCGGGTGTTCATAGGCGTCGCCCCCTGGACCCCCGTTTACGGGGGACGCCTTCCTGAGAGCTTGGCGTTTTCGTCCGGCGGGTAAAATTTGAGTGGCATCCCCTTTTTGCCCCGGGCCTTAGGCCCTATGGCTGCAAAATTTGGTGGATAAGCATGTTGAAATGACACCGTCTGGTACGGTAAAGCTGTGGCGGTTGGGCGATAGTCGGCCGTGCAAAATCTATATATAAACCTATATATAAAAGGTGGGAGCGACGGAAAACGTCACCCCCACCAAACATCTTTCATAACGAGCGCAGAGGCAAAGCGAAGCTTTGCAGGAAGTTCTTTGCCAAGCTTTCTTTCAAGAAAGCGCGAGGTCGCCTTCTTTGATCCAGCCGATCTTGCGGAAGAAGAGGCCGAAGGCCCAGCACAGGACGGCAGGCAGCACAAAGGAGATGAGAATCAACCCCACCCAGTCGAAGGCCGTGGGGGTGATGGCCGCCGCCCCATTCGCCACGGCCTTCTCCACGGGAGACACCCAGCCGGTCCAGACCCCCAGCTGTCCGCACAGGCCGCAGGTGCCCATGCCCGAGTTGATGGGCGCGCCGTTCATCTCCAGCTTGAAGAAGCAGGTGGCGATGGGTCCCGTGATGGCGGAGGTGAGGATGGCAGGCAGCCAGATTTTTGGGTTTTTCACAATGTTGGGCATCTGGAGCATGGAGGTGCCGATGCCCTGGCTGACCAGGCCGCCCCAGCCGTTCTCTTTAAAGGAGAGCACCGCAAAGCCCACCATGTTGGCGCAGCAGCCCGCCACGGCGGCGCCGCCCGCCAGACCCACCAGACCCAACGCAGAACAGATGGCCGCCGAGGAGATGGGCAGGGTGAGGGCGATGCCCACCAGGACGGACACCAGAATGCCCATCCAGAAGGGCTGGAGCTTGGTGGTCTGCACGATGAGCTGTCCAAAGGCGTTGGCCACGGCGCCGATGGGGGGCGCGATGATCCAGGCCACTCCGATGCCGATCAAAATCGTGACAATGGGGGTGACCAGAATGTCGATCTTGGTCTCCTTGCTCACCGCCTTGCCAAACTCGGCCGCAATGATGGCCACAAACAGGACGGCCAGCGGTCCTCCCGCCCCGCCCAGTGCGTTGGCGGAAAATCCCACCGTCACCAGGGAAAACAGCACCATGGGAGGCGCCTGCAAGGCGTAGCCGATGGCCACCGCCATGGCCGGCCCGCTCATGGCCGAGGCCAGTCCGCCCACCGTATAAGTAATCTCCTTCTCCCCCGTGCCTATGGTTGCCACCACCTGGCTCAAAAACTCCAGCCCGAACTGCGTGCCGATGGTGTTGAGGATGGTGCCGATGAGCAGAGAACAAAACAGGCCCTGGGCCATGGCCCCCAGTGCATCAATACCGTACCGCTTGGCGGAAATAACAATGTTCTTCCGCTTCATGAATTCTCGTACGCGTCCCATAAATCTCTCTCCCAAGCAAAATGTGGTATACATGTGTCAAGACACATGTATACCACATTGTACCGGATATTTCCTATTTGTCAACCCTGAGTTTGCTCCTCGCTGCGGTAGAGGATGCCCTCCCTCTCCAAATCGGCCAGCACCCGGCGGTAGCTGTCCTCGTCGGGACAGCGCAGGGTGTGGAGATGGATTCCCCCGGTGAGATCGGACAGAGGCCGGGCATTGCTCTGGCTGACCAGGCGGATAAACTCCTGCACATCGTACCGGGAGGCCAGGCGCAGCTGGCCGGTGAGCTGTCCGTACACCGGGTGCTCCACCACCACGTCCAGCACCTGACAGCCCTGGTCCACCATAATTTCCAGCTCCCTGGCCATGGCTTCCCCCGGGTGGACGCAGGCCACGGTGCGCACCAGCCCCCCCCCCTCCTTGGGCAGCACGTAGCCCCGGGGTGTGGCGGCGATGTCCAGTCCCCCCGCCCGCAGCAGGGCCACATCCCCTACGATGATCTGACGGCTGACCGAAAATTCCTTGGCCAGGGAGGCGGCGCTCACCGGGGCCTTGGCCTCCTCCAGGATGTGGGTGATGGTTTTTCTTCTGTGTGCGGCGTCCATGGGCCGTCCCTCCTGTCTGCTTTGTTGTCATGACAGGAGTGTACCACATCCCACCGGTTCCGACAAGGTTGACTTTCCCTGTTTCTTCCTTTAAAGTTAAGGTATCCAAAACCGGACCTGGCGGCCCACCGGGGCCGCCCCAACTCTACGACCATTTTTTCATCGGGAGAGGAGACCGCTTATGAAACTACGCCACCTTCTTGCAGGGGGCTTGGCCTGCGCACTGGCCGTGACCCTCACCGCCTGCGGCGGGCTGTCCGGAAGCGACGTGACCTCCTACGTCCAGGGGGAGCTGGACTGCACCTACAAGGGCCAGTACAGCCAGGAGTATCTGGATCTGGTGGAGGGCATGACACAGGAGGCCGCCCAGCAGCAGTATGAGGACAACGCCCAGGCGGAGGCGCAGCGGCTGCTGAACTATCTGGAGGTCTATTTCCCCACCGACCAGGTCAACCAGCGGGCCACCCAGCTGGTAAAGGACATCTATGCCAACGCCAAGTACACGGTAGGTGACGGGAACAAGCTCCAGGGCGGCGACTTTGCTGTGGAGGTCATCCTCTCCCCCATTGAGCTGTTCCACCTCATCCCCGATGAGACTTACAGCCAGGTGTGGACCCAGGTGTGTACCAACAACGGCACCACGCCGGAGCAGGCGGAAACCCTGGGCGACGAGGTGTACCAGGCCCTGGACGAGCAGTACGCCAACCAGATGATGGATCAGGTGGAGGCGGTGCTCTCTCAGGTCACCTATGGCCAGGACCAGTCGGTGATGCTGCAGCTGAAGCTGGACGGGGAATACTACTCCCTGGTGTCCACCGGCTGGACCACTCTGGACGACATGGTCATCGACTACACCGGAGAATACATGTAAGGGCTGAATTCCCTGGGTTTTCCCCATTCTGCCTTGACTTTTTCCACCGAAATTTATACAATAAACGGTACGAGTTTTCCAAGCCCGATCTTATAAAAAAGGACTGATTTTGATATGGCCCAGAATAACAAGAAGCAAGTGGAGCAGATCACCGATATGGAGGTGGACTTCGGCCAGTGGTACACCGACGTGTGCAAAAAGGCCGAGCTCATCGACTACTCCTCCATTAAGGGTATGTTCATCTACCGCCCCTATGGCTATGCCATCTGGGAGAACATCCAGGCCGAGCTGGACAAGCGGTTCAAGGAGACTGGCCACGAGAACGTGTACCTGCCCATGCTGATCCCCGAGAGCCTCCTGCAGAAGGAAAAGGACCACGTGGAGGGCTTCGCCCCCGAGTGCGCCTGGGTGACCATGGGCGGCAGCGAGAAGCTGGAGGAGCGCTACTGCATCCGCCCCACCTCCGAGACCCTGTTCTGTGAGCACTACAAGAGCATCATCCACTCCCACCGGGACCTGCCCAAGCTGTACAACCAGTGGTGCAGCGTGCTGCGCTGGGAAAAGACCAGCCGTCCCTTCCTGCGCCACCGTGAGTTCCTGTGGCAGGAGGGCCACACCATGCACGCCACCGAGGAGGAGGCCCGGGAAGAGACCCAGCGCATGCTGAACATCTACGCCGACTTTTTGGAGAACGTACTGGCCATGCCCGTGGTCAAGGGCCGCAAGACCGACAAGGAGAAGTTCAACGGCGCCGAGGAGACCTACACCGTGGAGTGCATGATGCACGACAAGAAGGCCCTCCAGTCCGGCACCAGCCACTACTTTGGCGACGGCTTCGCCCGGGCCTTTGACATCACCTTCACCGGCAAGGACAACCAGCTCCACTACCCCCACCAGACCTCCTGGGGCGTGTCCACCCGTATGATCGGCGGCATCATCATGACCCACGGCGACAACAACGGCCTGGTGCTGCCCCCCCGCATCGCCCCCATCCAGGCCATGGTCATCCCCGTGGCCCAGCACAAGGAGGGCGTGCTGGACGCCGCCACCGACCTGCTTAATCGCCTGAAGGCCGCCGGTATCCGGGCCGACATGGACGCCTCCGACCAGTCCATGGGCTGGAAGGCCGCCCAGTATGAGATGAAGGGCGTGCCCCTGCGGGTGGAGATCGGCCCCAAGGACATGGAGAAGGGCCAGTGCTGCATCTGCCGCCGGGAC
>CABVDR010000113.1 GCA_902497145.1 uncultured Oscillospiraceae bacterium | reverse complement strand
CGGGGGCTTGTTTCGGTCCCGGGTGGTGAGGGTCAAATCCAGCTCCTTGGACGCCAGCTTGGCGTCGTCGAAGAACATCTCATAAAAATCGCCCAGTCGGAAAAACAAAATGGAGTCGGGATTGCGCTCCTTCATCTCCAGGTATTGCTTCATCATGGGGGTCAGTTCTGCCATGGGTTCACCGTCTTTCTGCGTTGTGAGTTTCTTTTCTAATATCTTTTTGGAAAATTCCGCCCTGCGGGGCGGGTTCCTTTTTGTTTGCCCAAAAAGGAACCAAAAATGCCCTGGGGGTTGATTCCGGTGAGCGCCTCGCGGAGCGGGCGCTCACAGTCATCTGCCCCCCAGACCCCCGTTTTACGGGAGACGCACTCCTGGTTTTTTGGCACTCTCATCCGGCGGGCAAAATCTGAGTGGCTGGTCCTTTTTGCCTCGGGGACACAGGCCCCTACATAGGTGGAAGTTCAAAGTGTCCGTGTTGTACGGACACCGCCTGCTCTGGCAAAGCTGTGGCAGCTGGTCCGCCCGACCACCGCCGCACCAAACGAGTAGGAAGGCACCAGGCGGTGCTGGGTAGAACTACCGGAGCGGCAAATTTCAGAGCGGTAGGGCCTAAGGCCCGAGAGGAGAAGGGAGCATGGTCAAAACTTAGGCCGCCGGAACGGACCAACAAGTCGAAGTGACCCGCTCCCGTAAATGGGGGCTTGGGGGAAAGGCGACTTTGAGCGCCCGCTCCGCGAGGCGCTCATCGGAGCCGTCCCCCAACGCATCTTTGGTTACTTTCTGTGCGAGCAGAAAGTAACATCGTCCCCATAAAAACAATTATTTTTTGACCAATTCTCCGTAGAGCGACCACTTATTGGCCCCAGTAATATGGATCTCCCGGAATTCTCCCACATCCTGGGCCTGCGCCCCCTTCACTCTCACCAGGCGGTTTCCAGGCGTCCGGGCGGTGAAGGGATACTCGGCGTCATCCCCCTGCCCGTCAATGAGGCAGCGCACCGTCTTGCCGATGTAGGCGGCGTGCTTCTCCTCGGAGATCTTGTCCTGGAGGGCCACCAGGCGGTTGAAGTTAGCAAGCTTCTCCTCCCGGGGCATGGGGTCGTCCATCTTGGCGGCGGGGGTGCCCACCCGGGGGGAGTAGATAAAGGTGAACAGGGCGTCAAAGCGCACCTCTTCCAGCACCTTCAGGGTGTCCTCAAACTCCTCGGTGGTCTCCCCGGGGAAACCTACAATTACGTCAGAGGTGAGCACGATGTCGGGGATGAGAGCCTTCAGGGCACGAATCTTGTCCAGATACTGCTCCCGGGTGTGGCGGCGGTTCATCACCTTCAGAATGCGATCGTTGCCCGCCTGGAAGGGCAGGTGGAGCACCGGAGCCACCTTCTCGCACCGGGCCATGGTCTCAAAGAGCTTCTGGGTGGCGTCCTTGGGGTGGGAGGTCATAAAGCGGATGAGGAAGTCCCCAGGGATGTCGTTGACCTGGGACAGCAGGTCGGCAAAGTCCATGGGATGCTCCAGGTCCTTGCCGTAGGAGTTTACGTTCTGGCCCAGGAGGGTGATGTCCTTGTAGCCCTCCTCCACCAGCTGGCGCACCTCGGAGAGAATATCCTGAGGCTCCCGGGAACGCTCCCGGCCCCGGACGTAGGGCACGATGCAGTAGGAGCAGAAGTTGTTGCACCCGTACATGATAGACACCCAGGCCTTTACCTTGTCCTGGCGCACCACGGGGATGCCCTCGGCGATGGAGCCGGGCAGGTCGGGGGTCTGGAACACCCGGCCCCGGGCGGTGAGCAGGCTGTGGATAAACTCGGGGAAGCGCCACAGCACCTGGGGGCCAAAGACCAGGTCCACATGGCGGTAGGATTCCTTGATTTTCTGGGCCACGTGGGCCTCCTGGGCCATGCAGCCGCACAGGCAGATGAGCTGGCCAGGGTGGCGGCGCTTCACATGCACCAGCGCGCCCAGGTTACCCAGCACCCGCTGCTCGGCGTGCTCCCGGATGGCGCAGGTGTTGATGACGATGACGTCGGCCTGCTCCTCGTCCTGGGTAAAGCCATAGCCCATCTCCTGCAGATAGCCCCGGATGCGCTCGGAGTCGGCCTCGTTCTGCTGGCAGCCGTAGGTGTCCACAAAGGCAAGGGGGGGTTGGGGCCGCTGGGCATTGAGCTGGGCGACGGCGTGACAATAATCCATCTGCCGGGCGATCTCCTCCCGGGAAATGGTGGTGGTATTACGTTCCATGGAGTCCTCCATAACAAATTGTTTGGTTTAATCATAGTATTGTATCATTTTTTAGGGGGTGAAACAAGGGCAGAGCCCCAAAGGAGCATTTATAAACTTTTTGTAAACCTTTGGGAAATCCCCCGGAATTCCCAGGCGGAAGGCCCGCTTTGCGTTGCCTTTTCTTCGGGGTGGTGATAAAATAATGTATTCCAGGAATCCCACGGCCCAGCTTGCCGGCAGACAGAGAAGGGAGTCTTACTACCATGCGCAGATTGATCATTGAACGCGCCGCCATCCGCAGCAACATGGCGGTGATCAAGGAGCGGGCCCAGAAGGCCGCCCTGTACGGTGTGGTAGCCGGCGAGGGGGGCGGTGTGGGTACCGTGCGCCTTGCCCAACTTCTTCGCAACGAGGGGGTGACCCGCTTCGGGGTCAACTCGGTGTCTGAGGCCCGGCAGCTGCGGGAGGCCGGCTTTGAGACGGAGGAGATCCTGATGCTCCGCTCCACCGTGGACCGGGAGGAGCTGGAACAGCTGGTGGACCTGAGCGTGGTGTGTACTGTCTCCTCGGTGGACACCGGCCTGGCCCTCAACGCGGTGGCGGAAAACCGCTCTACCGTGGCCGAGGCCCACATCCAGGTGGACACCGGCCTGGGCTTTGGGGGCTTTCTCATCTCCGAGCCGGAAAAGATCCTCCTGGCCTACCGCTCCCTGCCCAATGTGGCTCTCTCCGGCATCTACACCCAGCTCCATGCCGTTACCGGCAAACGTCAGGAGATCACCGAACAGCTCAAGCAGTTCCAGCAGGTGCTGGAGGCCATCCACAAGGCTGGCTTTGAGACGGGTACCGTCCATGCCGCCGGTTCCTTCGCCCTCATGCACTTTGACGACGCCCGTCTGGACGCCGTGCGGGCCGGGTCGGCCGTGCTGGGCCGGTGCCGCCGCACCAAGGGGGACGGTCTGACCACCGTGGGCTACGGCGAGGCCGCCATCACCGAGGTGCGCTGGCTGCCCAAGGGGCACACCGTGGGCGTGGATCGGCTCATCCCCATGAAGAAGCCCACCCGGGTGGCGGTGCTGCCCGTGGGCTATCAGAACGGCTTTGGGGTGGAGCGGCCAAGAAACCGGGGACTGCTGGAATTCTGGCGCGCCTGGCGGCGCAGCCGCAGCCGCACCGTGCGCCTCAATGGCCAGCGGGTGCAGATTATTGGCTCCATCGGAGCCTCCGAAACCATTTTGAATGTCACCGATGTGAAGTGCTCGGCCGGGGACGTGGCCGCCTTTGACCTGAATCCCCTGTATGCCCGGGGCATGCCCATCGAATTTCGATAAGTAAGGAGTTATCCTGCTATGCGTGAGTTACCGTTCCAGCCGCTTCTGTTCGGCGGCGACATCAATGTGTACAGTGTGGCCCGGGCCTTCCATGAGGCCTACGGGGTCAAGAGCATTGCCTACGGCAAATACCCCTCCTTCCCCTGCCACGGCAGCGCCATCATCGACTACCGGGTGTGTGCCGACAACGAGAGCGCCAACGCCTTCCGGGGGAATGTGGCTGAGGTTTGCAAGGAGTTTCCGGACAAGAAGATCCTGGTCATCGGCTGCGGCGACAGCTATGTGCAGCTGGCCGCCCACTGCAAGGATCAGCTGCCGGAAAACGCCATCGCCCCCTATATTGACGGGGAGCTGCTGGACACGCTCATCAATAAGGAGAAGTTCTACGCCCTGTGCGACCAGTACGGCATCGACCACCCCGCCACCTTTATCTACGACAAGTCCATGGGCCACGACTTTACCCTGCCCTGGGGACCGCCCTACATTGCCAAGCCCGCCGACAGCGTGGCCTACTGGGCCTGCGGCGTCCACGAGCTGGCCAAGGTCTATATCTGCCAGAGCTGGGAGGAGCTGCTTGCTGCCCTGGATCAGGTGTACGCCGCCGGGTACCCCGACCACATGGTCTTGCAGGAGTTTATCCCCGGGGATGACACCTACATGCGGGTGCTGACCAACTACTCCGACCGCAACGGCAAGGTGAAGCTCATGTGTCTGGGCCACGTGCTGCTGGAGGAGCACTCCCCCCACGGCATCGGCAACCACGCCGTTATCCTCACCGAGCACGACGAGGAGCTGTCCGAGAAAATCAAGGGTCTGCTGGAGGCCCTGCACTTCACTGGCTTCTCCAACTTTGACATCAAGTACGACCAGCGGGACGGCAAGTACAAGGCCTTTGAAATCAACTGCCGCCAGGGCCGGAGCAATTATTATGTCACTGGATCAGGGCATAATATTGCCAAGCTGGTGGTGGAGGACCGGGTGGAGGAGAAGGAGCTGCCCTTCGAAATCACCAAAGACCGCTCCCTGTGGCGGATGGTGCCCAAGAAGGTGGCCTTCGACTTCACCCCCAAGAAGTACCACCAGGAGATGAAGGAGCTCATCCGCGCGGGAGCCGATCACCACTCCCTGGTATATGCGGGGGATTCCTCCTTTAAGCGCACCCTGCGGGTGTGGAAGAATCACCTGGGAAATATCAAGCGGTTTGAGAAGTATAACAAGAAACCCCAGGAGTAAATTTGATTTTTAAGAGGGTTCCGCCCTGCGGGGCGT
>CABVDR010000112.1 GCA_902497145.1 uncultured Oscillospiraceae bacterium | reverse complement strand
TGATGAGCTGCTCCCCGGCGATCTTGCCGATGGCGGCCTCGTGGACCAGGCTGGCGTCCACGCAGTTGGCGGTCACCTCAGGAATCGCGGCCACCACGCCGTTGTCCATGATGATGGCGTCGCACTCGGAGTGGCCGTAGCAACGGGTATTGCCGTTGATGCGGGCCATAAAGACCTGCTTGGAGTCCTCCCGGGCCACGGAGCGGGAGATCACATTGGTGTGGCAGTCCTCGCCGTTGAGATCCACGGTAAAGTCGGACTTGGCCAGCTGCTTGCCGTGGGTCATCACCTTCTCTTTGATGATCAGAGTAGCCCGGGGGCCCAGGGTGGCCTTGGTGGTGCGGACGGTGGAGTCCACGCCCTTAATTTGGGTGGTCTCCATCTCCATGTAGCTGTCCTCGTCCATCTCCACCACGGTGGTGGGGTTCATGATGTTCTCGCCCCGGCCGTCGCCCTCGCCGTAGTGGCGCTCCACATAGCGCACCCGGGAGCCCTTGCCCACGTGGAAGGTGTGGATGCCCGAGTGCTCGGAGTTCTGCACGCCGCAGTTGTGGATGCCGCAGCCGGCCACGATGGTGACGTCGCAGTCCTCCCCGATGAAAAAGTCGTTGTACACGGTCTCTTGGAGGCCGCTCTGGCTGAGCACCACCGGGATATGCACGCTCTCGTTCTTGGTGCCGGGCTTGATGATGATGTCGATGCCGTCCTTGTCCGTCTTGGTGACGATATCAATGTTGGCGGTGGTGTTCCGGGCGGCCTTCTGGCCGTTGGCGCGGATATTATAGGCCCCTTCGGGCACTTCATGCAGATCGGCTACCTGCTCCAGCAGGCTCTTTTGAATTGCGTCCATACTTGAATGACCCCTCCTCGCTTTGGGTTACTTCACTTTATCGCTCAGGGCGCTGCACACGCCGGGGGCCGCCCCCAGCAGATCGGGCAGGATCTCGTCCCGGGTGCCCTGGGCCTTCACCTGACCGTCGGCCAGGACAATGATGCGGTCGGCAATGTTCAGGATGCGCTCCTGGTGAGAAATGATAAGAATGGAGCCGTTGATCTTCTCATGCAGGTGCTCAAAGACCTGGATGAGGTTGGAGAAGGACCACAGGTCGATGCCAGCCTCTGGCTCGTCAAAGACGGACAGCTTGGTGCCCCGAGCCATAATCATGGCGATCTCAATGCGCTTAAGCTCGCCGCCGGACAGGGAGCCGTCCACCTCCCGGTCAATGTAATCCTTGGCACACAGGCCTACCTCGGACAGGTAGTTGCAGGCCTCTGGCACGCCGATGTTCTTGCCGCTGGCCAGAGTGATGAGGTCCTTCACCGTCAGGCCCTTGAAGCGCACCGGCTGCTGGAAGGCAAAGCTGATGCCCTTATTGGCCCGCTGGGTGATGTCCAGGTCGGTAATGTCCTCCCCGTCCAGCAGGATGCGCCCGGCGGTGGGCTTATAAATGCCGGCAATGATCTTCGCCATGGTGGACTTGCCGCCGCCGTTGGGGCCAGTGATGGCCACAAAGCGCTCGTTGATGGTCAAATTAATGTCCCGCAGGATGCCCTTATTGTCGCCGTCCTGCTCCACATCGTAACAGATGTGCTGTAATTCCAGCATGGAAATCTCCTCCGTATGATTCCTTCGGCACAGGCCGATGTTTCTCTCATTCTGCCCGAAAAAGCTGCCCCACAACCAAATAGGGACGCCCTTCCTTTTCGGGCGTCCCTATTCTACCATAGGAGGAAAGATTTGTCCATCCTTTTTCCTACTATTTTTATAGGTTTTTAATTTTCTTCCGGAACGCCGATCCAGACCTCCACAACATCCCCCACATCCAAGGACACATTCTGGTCAAAGGTAAAGTTCAGGTCCACATGGCCGCTGCCCCGGCTCCACCACAGCACACCGGAGATGGGCTGGCCGTTTTTCGTAACCCGGAAATATTGAGATGCCTGCTGGCGCTGGCTGTCTGTATTGGCCTGCACAAAATTCTCATCCATCACATCGGGAATCTTCAGACTCCGCAAAGCGGAAACTGCTTTTTGATAGGTGCTCTCCTCATCCTGGGCCCCTGTTCCATAAGACCTCCCTGAAATGAGCACGGACTCGTTCGACACTCTCACCCCTATCTCGCTGTACGCAAAACGGGCCGACTGTATACTGGCCTCATACGCACCCGTTTCCCGCGTCACCGTAATTTCCGTGGGTTTTTGCGCATCCATGGCGGAAGACACACCGGGGCAGTAGACATCCCACTGCTCCAGCGGCTGTCTCAAAGAAACCATGGAGATCAAGCTCCCCGCGGTGGAAACCGTGCACTTGGTATCTCCCCAATCTTTGCTCTCCCCGTTTTCCTCCGACTTTACCGGCGTGATAAAGGTGAGATAGGTTCCCGTCTCATCAAAGGTGATGTCCCGGGGCTCCAGGTAGTACTGGGTGCCAAAGCCGTAATCGGGCAGCAGCTCGTCGATCTGAGTCTGTCGTCCGTTTTTGGCCACATAGAGCATCCTGCAGGCACTTCCGTGGGGGGTGCCGTTCTGACCGTACACGGCCAGAGTCCCCCCGGGGCCGGGATAGCGTTCAAACCAGCAGGACAGGCCGGAGTTGTTCAGCTGGGCCTCTTCCCGCTCCAGCACAAACTCCATGGGGTCCTCCGCCAACGTGAACTCCGCCGTCCGGCTCTCCCCGTTCCAGACCAGCGTCCCCGTCCGCTCCAGCTGGGAGAGGGCGATGGCGGTCTCTCCATGGAGGGCAAAGCTTTCCACCCGTTCTCCCTGGACATAGGTCTTGATATCAGTGGCGTAGATATCACCCGACACCGCACCCAGCGGCTGGGCGGGACCCTGGGGCTGGTAGTCCCCGGTGATCTGGCCCTCCAGGTTCCGCTCCACCGTGAGAGACCGCTCCGCCTCGTTCCAGACCACGGTAAAGCCATAGTCCTTCAAATCCTCCGCCACCACGGCGGTGGTTCCGCCGATATTGTAGGAGCGCAGGGTGTGGCCGTTGATCTGGGCCGTGACGTCAGTGGCGTAGGTGTGGCCCACCACTTCCCCGATCTTCGGCTGCGCCGCAGCGGTAGGCAGAACCAGGCCCAACGCCAGCGCCAGGGTAATGCCGATCACTCGTTTCATGTCTGGGGTCTCCTTTCTGCTTTCTGGCGGATTTTTCCGATTTCTTCCCTTATTATAAGCGTTTTCCTCTTGCAACGCAAGGAAATCTGTGCTATAAATAGAGCTAGTCGAAATGCGAAGAACGGGAAAATAGGGTGTGTTTCTTCTGTCAGAGAGGGCGGGTCGACGGCTGAAAGCCTGCCTGGGAAGTGTCCCCTTGGTTCGCCCGGGAGCGGCCCCTGAGAGGGGGACGGTGGTTCCGCCGTTACGGGAAATGAAGTGCGTGTCCAAGGACGCGAATGCGGGTGGTACCGCGGAAGGGTTGCCTTTCGTCCCAAAGTATTGGGATGAAAGGCTTTTTTGTTTTCTTTTTTGGAGGCACACCATGGTTACGCGACGGATTCGGTTCCTGTTCTCTCTTTTGGCGGCGGTGGTCCTGATCACCGGCCTGTGCGCCGGCGACGGTGCCCTCCCCGACAATGGACAGGCCCTGCCCATCCTTATGTACCACGATGTGGTGGAGGATGGACAGCCCTGCAACACCTGGACCGTGACAGCGGGACGGCTCCGGGAGGATCTTCAGTGGCTCAAAGACCACGGCTACACCAGTATCCTCCCCCGGGATCTGGAAAAGGGACCTCTGCCCAGGGGAAAAGCGGTGCTCATCACCTTCGACGACGGCTATGAGAGCAACTACCGTTTAGCCTTCCCCATTTTAAAGGAATTTGGGGACAAGGCGGTCATCTCCCTCATCACCAAATATGTGGACGAGGGGGATGCGGAGTTTCTCACCTGGGACATGTGCCGGGAGATGCAGGCGTCGGGGCTGGTGGAGTTCGGCTCCCACACCTACAACCTGCACCAGGACCAGCCCCGGGGCATTCGGCGCTCCCCAGGCGAGACGCAGCAGGAGTATGACCAGCGGGTCTTTCCCGACCTGGATACCAGCGTGGCTCTGATCCGGAAAAACCTGCATTCCGACGTTCTCTTCTTCGCCTACCCCTATGGGCAGAAGGAGCCCTGGGCCAGCGACTATCTCAAGGAACACTTTGCCATGACAGTGACCACTAAATTTGGCCTGGCCAATCTGGCCTGCGGCCGGTACGACCTGCCCCGGTACACTGTCAGCATGGAGGAGTCGGCGGCCCACCATCTGGGCAGAAGGCCCTGACCTTGTGTTATCTGCGGAACGAAGCCTGTGCTCCGTCCCCATTTCATCCAAAAAGGAGTTTTGAACCATGAAAGAACAGTTAGCCAACATCCGCGCCCAGGCGCTCGCCGCCTTTGAGGCGGCCCAGTCCGCCGCCGAGCTGGACAGCCTGCGGGTACAGTATCTGGGCAAGAAGGGCGAGCTCACCGCCGTGCTGAAGATGATGGGCAAGCTCTCTGCCGAGGAGCGCCCCGCCATGGGCCAGCTGGCCAATGAGGTCCGCGCCGCCCTGGAGCAGGCCCTGGAGGCCAAGGGCAAGGAGCTGGAGGCCAAGGCCCTGGAGGACCGCCTGAAGGCCGAGGCTCTGGACATCACCGTCCCCGGCAAGCCGGTGAAGGAGGGCCACCGCCATCCCATGTATATTGCTCTGGATGAGATCAAAGAAATCTTTATCGGCATGGGCTTTACCGTACTGGACGGCCCCGAGGTGGAGCTGGCCGAGCTGAACTTCGACCGCCTCAACGCCGAGGAGGGCCACCCCTCCCGGGATTGGAGTGACACCTTCTATTTTGACAAGGACAGCCGGGTGATGCTCCGCTCCCAGACCTCTCCCATGCAGGTGCGCGCCATGGACACCATGAAGCTGCCCATCCGCATCATTGCCCCCGGCCGCGTCTACCGCAAGGACGAGGTGGACGCCACCCACTCCCCCATGTTCCACCAGGTGGAGGGCATGGTCATCGACAAGGGCGTCA
>CABVDR010000111.1 GCA_902497145.1 uncultured Oscillospiraceae bacterium | reverse complement strand
ACCTTGTCGATGCCGTACTTCAGCAGGGGGTGCAGGGCGGGAGCGTAGGACTGGATGGAGCAGTTGGACTTGACGGCGATGAAGCCCCGCTTGGTGCCCAGGCGCTGACGCTGGGAAGCGATGACCTCCAGGTGCTGGGGGTTCATCTCAGGCACCACCATGGGCACGTCGTCGGTCCAGCGGTGGGCGGAGTTGTTGGACACCACGGGGCACTCGGCCTTGGCGTAGCGCTCCTCCAGGGCCCGAATCTCCTCCTTCTTCATATCCACGGCGCAGAACACAAAGTCCACCATGCCGGCGATCTTCTCCACATCGGCGGCGGCGTCCAGCACCACGATGTCCTTGGCCTCGTTGGGGATGGGGGTCTTCATAGCCCAGCGATTGGCCACGGCGTCCTCATAGCGCTTGCCGGCAGAGCGGGGAGAGGCGGCGATGGTGGTGAGCTGGAACCAGGGGTGGTTCTCCATCAGGGTGACAAACCGCTGACCCACCATGCCGGTGCCGCCGATGATACCTACTTTATACTTTTTCATAGCATTCTACCTCCACAACAGCACAGGGTATTCTATGTCCCGCGCTTAAAATAGATGAGTTGATCCTGCCCAGATATTGGCCCGGGTAAAAAAATAAATCAGCGGCTTTTCAAGCGGCTGATTTTGTACTATAATGGCGACTGTGGTTTGAATGTACCGCAGCCGACAAAATATTCACAAAAGCAGACAGCGCTCCACCTGGGCCGCCCGCCCAGATGACAGTCGCAGGGCTGTTAACCAAGCGACCAGAGCCCGCTCCCTCCGGCAGAAGGGACCCTTCGGCGGCCTTCCCTTTGGACATAGCTCAGACGGGAACCGGCTCCCTGGCCATGCTTACTCATGTCAGCCGCGCCTCTATCTTGCAGAATTTGAATTTATCCTATCATCTTTCCCGGTAGGTGTCAAGGGAGCGCATCAGAAGAAACGGAGAAATGGAGTTTACCATGAAGAGAATATTTATGCAACTTGCCGCAGTGGTTTTGGCCGTGGCCGTGGCGGTTCCCATGGCGGCCCCCGCCCGGGCGGCTCAGAGCGACGAGCTCACCCTGCGGGTGGGTCTGGCTTACGGCACCAGCGCCCTGGTCAGCGCCAATTTGGAGAACAATACGGGCTATGGCGCGGGCTACCGCTTTGGCTACTTCGACAGTGACCTGGACTTTGTGGAGCTGGGCCGCACCAGCTCCAGCGTCACCCAGCTGACCATGATTAAGACCCAGAACGTGTGGGTCAGCGGCACCAGCTACTCCACCTCCAACAACGGGGGTACGCTTATCGGCTGCTACCATGTCCTGGTGTCCGACGGGTACAGCAGCTTTTCTGCGGCCCAGCAGGTAGCCCAGGGATATTCAGACGGCTTTGTCGCCTGGATCGACGGGGAGTACCAGGTGCGTGTGGGCGCCTATGAGACTGAGGCGGAGGCCCAGAGCCGGGCCAGCAGCGTGGACGGCACCGTGGTGGGTACCAGCTCCTACGGGGTGAATGTGACCCAGACCGGGGTGGCCAAGATCCTCTTCCAGTTTGACGGGGGCTCCTCCAAGGCCCTGGGCATCATGCCGGATGTGACCGGAGTGGGGGAGACTCGCACCTGGTTCAAGGGCTACCGCTATCCCGGCGGCTTCCGCTATGAGCGTATCAACGGCGGAAACCTCACTGTGGTGAACATCGTGGACATGGAGGACTACCTTATCGGGGTGGTGCCCTATGAGATGAGCAACAGCTGGCCCCTGGAAGCCCTGAAGGCCCAGGCGGTGTGCGCCCGGAGCTACGCCTACAACTCCCTCAATCACCACAGCAGCTACCACTTTGACATCTGCAACGGCACCGACTGTCAGGTCTATTACGGCTTTGGCGGCGGCAGCACCTACAACGCCAACGCCGCCCAGGCGGTGGAGGAGACCGCCGGGGTGTATGCCAAGTACAACGGCAAAGTGATCGAGGCCTACTACTCCGCCAGTCACGGCGGAGCCAGCGAGAGCGTGTACAACGTGTGGGGTTCCTCTTTGAGCACCTACCCCTACCTGTGCGGCGTGAAGGACCCCTATGAGGCGGACACCGCCTCCCTGAATCCCTACTCCTCCTGGACCGTGTCCTACACCACCTCCTCGCTGACCCAGCGCCTGCAGTCCAAGGGATACGGCACCGGAACCACGGTGGCCTCCATGGACCTCACCTACTCCGACCTGGGCAACGTGATCGCGGTGAAGGTGAACTATGCCAACGGCCAGAGCAACACCTTCAAGCCCACCAATATGCGCAGCACCTTCGGCATCAGCTCCATCCGCTTCCAGGTCAACAATTCCGGCAGCGGCAGCGGAGGGACTGCCTCCGATGGCTCTCTGGCGGTCAACGGTTCCGGGACTCTGCCTGAGCAGGACAGCTACTATGTCATCAGCGGCACCGGCTCGGTGGGCAAGACGGACCGGGAGGACCTGTATGCGATCTCTGGAAGCGGCAGCGTAGACTCGGTCACTTCGTCCTCCGGCGGCTCCACCGTGACCGAGGGCAACGTGGTCCATGTCAGCGGCAGCAGCTATGTCTTTGAGGGCAGCGGCAATGGCCACCAGATTGGCATGAGCCAGTGGGGCGCCTACGCCATGGCCAAGCGGGGCTTTACATACGACGAGATCATTACCTTCTATTTCCCCGGGGTCACCGTGGGATAAGACCATATAGAGAGAAAGGCGAATACCAAATTGAAAACCTCAGATTTTGACTTTTACCTGCCCGAGGAGCTCATCGCCCAGACCCCTCTGGAGCGGCGGGACGCCTCCCGGCTTCTCACCCTGGACAAGCACACCGGGGCGGTGGAGCACCACCACTTCTATGAGCTGCCCCAGTTCCTCCGTCCAGGGGACTGTCTGGTGCTGAACAACTCCCGGGTGATCCCCGCCCGGCTCATCGGCCACCGCCCCACCGGCGGCGTGTGCGAGGTGCTGCTGCTGGTGGACAAGGGGGACAAGTGCTGGGAGTGTCTGGTGCGGCCGGGCCGCAAGCTGAAGCCGGGCGCCCAGGTGATCTTCGGCGACGGACAGGAGCTCACCGCCACCATCGAAAAGGAGCTGGACGACGGCAAGCGTCTGGTCCGCTTCCACTACGACGGCATTTTCCTTGAAATCCTGGAGCGGCTGGGCAAGATGCCCCTGCCGCCCTACATCAAGGCGGAGCTTCAGGACAACGAGCGGTATCAGACGGTCTATTCCAAGGTGGTAGGCTCTGCCGCCGCCCCCACCGCCGGGCTCCATTTTACCCCGGAACTGCTGGAAAAAGTCCAGGAGATGGGGGTAAAGGTATGCTACGTTACCCTCCATGTGGGTCTTGGCACCTTCCGTCCCGTGAAGGCGGAGGACATCCAGGACCACGAGATGCACTCAGAATACTGCATGATCTCCCAGGAGACGGCGGACGTCATCAACGAGACCAAGAAAAACGGCGGCCGGGTCATCTGTGTGGGAACCACTTCCTGCCGCACCATTGAGAGCTTTGCCGCCGAGGACGGCACCATGACCGAGCGCTCCGGCTGGACCAATATCTTTATCTATCCGGGCTACCGCTTCAAGGTGTTGGACGCCCTCATCACCAACTTCCACCTGCCGGAGAGCACCCTCATCATGTTGGTGTCCGCCCTGGCGGGCCGGGAGCATGTGCTGGCGGCCTATGAGGAGGCGGTGAAGGAGCGTTACCGCTTCTTCTCCTTTGGCGATGCCATGTTTATTTCCTGAGGTATGCGTATGGATATTCGTTTACGCCCCTGGCGGGGGGAGGACGAGGAATTTTTGGTTCGCTATGCCAACGATAAGGAGATCGCCCGCTGGCTGCGGGATGTATTTCCTCACCCCTACACCCGGGAGGATGCCCAGGGATTTGTGGCCTACTGTCTGGCCGCCGACGAGGACCGGGAGCTGCTCCGGGTGATTGAGGCAGACGGGCAGGCGGTGGGCAGTATCACCCTGACCCGGGGCCGGGATGTGGAGTGCCGCAGTGCAGAGCTGGGCTACTGGCTGGGCCGGGACTTCCACGGAAAAGGGATCATGACAGAGGCTGTCAAGCAAATGTGCTTGCTGGGCTTTGGGCAATGGGACATTGTTCGTATCTTTGCCCAGTCCTACGCATCCAACCAGGCTTCCCGCCGGGTGCTGGAGAAGGCGGGCTTCTCCCAGGAGGGGCTGCTTCGCCAGAGTATCTGGAAGTGGGGACAGCTCCAGGACAGCTGCATCTATGCGCGATTGAAAGAGGAGCTGGAACCCTCGCGATAAGTTAAACAAGTAAGGAGTTTTTTTGTGTTTGAAGTAATCAAGCAAGAGGGCCGCGCCCGCCGGGGCGTGTTTACCTGCCCCCACGGCACCGCCCAGACCCCGGTGTTCATGAATGTAGGCACCCAGGGGGCCATCAAGGGGGCGGTGTCCGCCCACGATTTGAAGGACATCGGCTGTCAGATCGAGCTGTCCAACACCTACCACCTGCACCTGCGCCCCGGCGACAAGGTGGTCAAGGAGCTGGGGGGACTTCATAAGTTCATGGACTGGGACGGCCCCATGCTCACCGACAGCGGCGGCTTCCAGGTATTTTCCCTGGCTTCCCTGCGGAAAATTAAAGAGGAGGGGGTCCATTTCTCCTCCCATATCGACGGGCGGAAGATCTTTATGGGTCCCGAGGAGTCCATGCAGATCCAGTCCAACCTGGGCAGCGACATCGCCATGGCCTTTGACGAGTGCATCGAGAATCCTGCGCCCAAGGAGTATGTGGAGCGCTCCATCGCCCGCACCACCCGGTGGCTGGAGCGGTGCGTCATCGAGCACAAGCGGCTCAATGAGCTGCCCGACTGTGTGAACCCTGGCCAGATGCTCTTCGGTATCAACCAGGGAGGCACCTACCCTGACCTGCGTATCCAGCACATGGAGGACATCGCTAAGTTGGACTGCGACGGCTACGCCATCGGCGGCCTGGCGGTGGGGGAGCCCACCCAGGTGATGTACGACATCATTGACGCGGTGGAGCCCCACATGCCCA
>CABVDR010000110.1 GCA_902497145.1 uncultured Oscillospiraceae bacterium | reverse complement strand
CCACCCCCGTGCGCCGCATCGGCGTCAACGACGAGTTTGGCCACTCCGGCCCCGCCGCTGACCTGCTCAAGCAGTTCGGCCTGTCCGCGGAGCACATTGTAGAGGTCGCCAAGGACTTTTGCCACAAGTAAAATCTCCCAAATACAAACAGCGCCCCGGCATGTTTGCCCTGGGGCGCTGTTTTATCCAGCAAAAGAGAATATATCAACCAGCCTCAGCCAAGGACGGCGAAGGGTAAAGTGCCCCTTCTGCTTGGAACTTTTTAGAGAAAAACCAGAGTTTTTCCCAAAAGCATTGACAGCCTTCCTTCCTCATGCTATATTTTTACTAATTTGACTGGAGTTTATCTGGCCAAGAATACTAGGACCACTCCTTAAAGGGAGTTAAGGCCATACGGACAGCCGGGTCCACTGCCGATTGGCGGGTCACCGCCTTATTGATTGAGTTAAAAGCTCAAATTTTATAAGTTGGTTCCTTTATAACCGAAATGCGTGTTTGCGCAGACTTGTGAAACGGTCAATAAGAGTAGTAAAAGTATCTTGTTGCTATATAGACTCTCAGTACCAAAATCATGTTCCGGCTTACCCTCTGCTCAGGGGAGAATTCGCGCCTCAGGTGTCGCATTCTGCCGGATTTGTGTGACGTGACCAAAACACAAGCTGTGTGAATACAGCTTGTGTTTTTTTGTTTTGTTGAGGTGTTGGCCAATGGAAAACGAGCGTATCTTAGATCAAAACCGGGCCCCCATCTACGAGGCCCTGCAAACCTTCCGGCAGATGCGGGTGGTGCCCTTTGACGTGCCCGGCCATAAGCGGGGCCGGGGCAACCCGGAGCTGACGGAATTTTTAGGGGAGCAGTGCGTCAGCATTGACGTAAACAGCATGAAGCCCCTGGACAACCTGTGTCACCCCATTTCCGTCATTCGTCAGGCGGAGGAGCTGGCCGCCGACGCCTTCGGGGCGGCCCACGCCTTTTTGATGGTGGGCGGTACCACCAGCTCGGTACAGACCATGGTGTTGTCAGTGTGCAAGCGGGGGGACAAGATCATCATGCCCCGCAACGTCCACCGCAGCGTCATCAACGCCCTGGTGCTGTGCGGCGCCATCCCCGTGTATGTAAACCCCGAGGTGGACCACCGCCTGGGCATCTCGTTGGGCATGAAGCGGGAGCAGGTGGCCAAGGCCATCCGGGAGAACCCGGACGCGGTGGCCGTGCTGGTCAATAACCCCACCTACTACGGTATCTGCTCCGACCTGCGCGCCATCGTGAAGATGGCCCACCAGGCGGGGATGTACTGCCTGGCCGACGAGGCCCACGGTACCCACTTCTACTT
The DNA here is from genome assembly GCA_902497145.1 of uncultured Oscillospiraceae bacterium. Lineage (GTDB taxonomy): Bacteria > Bacillota > Clostridia > Oscillospirales > Oscillospiraceae > Lawsonibacter. Next base: position 3,718 of record CABVDR010000110.1, on the reverse strand, counting down.
TGGCGAAAATATGCCCGTGTCCGCCATGGCCGCCGGAGCGGATATGGCGGCGGTGTCCATGCATAAGAGCGGCGGCAGCCTCACCCAGTCCAGCCTGCTGCTCACCGGCCCCGCCATCCAGGAGGGCCATGTGCGCAAGATCATCAACCTGACCCAGACCACCTCCGGCAGTTATTTGCTCATGTCCAGCCTGGACATCAGCCGCCGGAACCTGGCCCTGCGGGGCAAGAAGGTGTTCCGGCAGGTGGTGGCCATGGCAGAGTACGCCCGGGAGGAAATTAACGCCATCGGCGGCTACTACGCCTTCGGCCGGGAGCTGGTGAACGGGGACTCCATCTTCGACTTTGACCCCACAAAACTCTCCGTCCACACCCGGGACATCGGCCTGGCGGGCATTGAGGTCTATGACCTGCTCCGGGACGAGTACGATATCCAGATCGAGTTCGGCGACATCGGCAACATCCTGGCCTATCTGTCCATCGGCGACCGCTACCAGGAGCTGGAGCGGCTGGTGAGCGCCCTGGCGGAAATCCGCCGCCGCTACCAGACCGACAGCAGCGGCCTGATGAATCAGGAGTACATCGACCCCGAGGTGGTCACCAGCCCCCAGGAGGCCTTCTACGCCGACAAGGAGAGCGTCCCCCTGGAGGACAGCGTGGGCAAGGTATGCAGCGAGTTTGTCATGTGCTACCCCCCGGGAATTCCCATCCTGGCCCCCGGCGAGCGCATTACCAAGGAAATTCTGGAGTACATCCAGTACGCCAAGGCCAAGGGCTGCTCCATGACGGGCACCGAGGACCCGGACATTGAGCACATCAATATTCTGACCCAGGAGGTGGGCTGATGGAGCTGTGGTTTAGTGAATTTCATACCCCTGACGTCAAGCACAGCCTGCGGGTGGACCGGCACCTCTACTCCAAGAAGAGCGACTACCAGCAGATCGACATTTACGACACCCCGGAGTTCGGCAAGGTGCTCACCCTGGATGGGAACGTCATGCTCACCGAGCGGGACGAGTTTATCTACGACGAGATGATCACCCACGTGCCCATGGCCGTCCACCCCAACGTCCAGGACGTGCTGGTCATCGGCGCGGGGGACGGGGGCGTGGTGAAGGAGCTGGCCCGGTATGAGTGCATCCAGTCCATCGACCTGGTGGAGATGGACGAGGACGTGGTCAGCGCTTGCCGCCAGTATCTGCCGGAAAACGCCTGCCGTCTGGACGACAAGCGGGTGCACATCTACTTTGACAACGCCCTGCGCTTTATCCGCCGCCGCAAGGCCCAGTATGACCTGATCATCGTGGACTCCACCGACCCCTTCGGCCCCTCCGAGGGCTACTTTACCCGGGAATTTTACGGCATCTGCTACAACGCCCTGAAGGATGACGGAATTATGGTAAACCAGCAGGGCAGCCCCTTCTACCGCCACGACGCCCAGGCCATGCAGCGCAGCCACAAGCGCATCGTCAGCACCTTCCCCATCAGCCGGGTCTACCAGGCCCACATCCCCACCTACGCCGCGGGGTACTGGCTCTTCGGCTTTGCCAGCAAGAAGTACCACCCCATCGACGACTTTGACCGGGAGAAGTGGCTGAAATTACATTTGAAAACCAAGTATTATACCGTCCGCCTCCACGCGGGAGCCTTCTTCCTGCCCGCGTTTCTGGAGGAGATGTTGGAGGAAGTAGAGTAATGAACCCGAATATCGAGACCTTTATCGGCTGCGACAGCCCCTTTGAAGAGGCGAAGATTGTCCTCTTCGGCGCCCCCTTTGACTCCACCACCAGCTTCCGTCCCGGCGCCCGCTTCGGCTCGGCTGCCATGCGCCACGAGAGCTTTGGACTGGAGACGTACAGCCCCTACCAGGACAAGGACCTCACCGACTATGCCATCTTCGACGGCGGCGATTTGGAACTGTGCTTTGGCAGTGCGGAGATGGCCCTTCAGGACATCGAGGCCCGCGCCGAGGAGATCCTGTCCGCGGGCAAGCTGCCCCTGCTTCTGGGTGGGGAGCATCTAGTGACCCTGGGCAGCTTCCGGGCGGTCCATAAGCGCCACCCCGATGTCCACATCATCCACTTTGACGCCCACGCCGACCTGCGGGACGACTACCTGGGGGCGAAACTCAGCCACGCCTGCGTCATCCGCCGCTGCCACGAGCTGGTGGGGGACGAGCGCATCCACCAGTTCTGCATCCGCAGCGGAGACCGGGAGGAGTTCCGCTTCGCCAAGGCCCACACCGACCTGCACCCCTTTGACTTTCAGGGGCTGGAGGAGCTGACCCGGTGGCTGGCCCTCAGCGGCACCCCGGTGTACTTCACCATCGATCTGGACTGTCTGGACCCTGCCGTTTTTCCCGGCACCGGTACCCCTGAGGCGGGCGGCGTCACCTTCCCCCAGCTGCTGGAGGCCATCCAGCTGGTGGCCAAGACAAACGTGGTGGGGGCGGATGTGAACGAGCTGGCCCCCATGCTGGACCAGAGCGGTGTCTCCACCGCCACCGCCTGTAAGGTGCTTCGGGAGCTGCTGCTGGCCCTGTCCAAGTGAGACCCAAAGTGTAAGGAAACCCACTATTTCACATAAAAGGAGAAACAAATATGAGCAGAGTATTAGTTATCGGCTGCGGCGGCGTGGCCAACGTGGCCATCCGCAAGTGCTGCCAGGTCAGCGACGTGTTCACCGAGCTGTGCATCGCCAGCCGCACCAAGTCCAAGTGCGACAAGCTGGCCCAGGAGCTTCAGGGTAAGACCGCCACCAAAATCACCACCGCCCAGGTGGACGCCGACAAGGTGGAGGAAGTGGTCGCCCTCATCAAGAGCTACCAGCCCGACCTGGTGATGAACATCGCCCTGCCCTACCAGGATCTGACCATTATGGACGCCTGCCTGGAGTGCGGCGTCAACTACATGGACACCGCCAACTATGAGCCCGAGGACATCGAGGAGCCCGAGTGGAAGGCTGCCTATGAGAAGCGCTGCAAGGAGAAGGGCTTTTCTGCCTACTTCGACTACACCTGGCAGTGGGCCTACCGGGAGAAGTTTGAGAAGGCGGGCCTCACCGCCCTGCTGGGCTGCGGCTTCGACCCGGGCGTGACTCAGGCTTACTGCGCCTACGCCAAGAAGCACGAGTTTGACACCATCGACACCATCGACATCCTGGACTGCAACGGCGGCGACCACGGCTACCCCTTCGCCACCAACTTCAACCCCGAGGTGAACCTGCGGGAGGTCTCGGCCCCCGGCAGCTATTGGGAGGACGGCCGCTGGGTGGAGATCCCCGCCATGAGCATCAAGCGGGAGTACAACTTCGACCAGGTGGGCGAGAAGGACATGTACCTGCTCCACCACGAGGAGATCGAGTCTCTGGCCGAGAACATCCCCGAGGTACGCCGTATCCGCTTCTTCATGACCTTCGGCCAGAGCTACCTCACCCACATGAAGTGTCTGGAGAACGTGGGCATGCTGTCCACCACCCCCGTGGAGTTCGAGGGACAGCAGATCGTGCCCATCAAGTTCCTGAAGGCCCTGCTTCCAGACCCCGCCAGCCTGGGGCCCCGCACTCACGGCAAGACCAACATCGGCTGCATCTTCACCGGCAAGAAGGACGGCCGGGAAAAGACCTACTACATCTACAACGTGTGCGACCACCAGGAGTGCTATCGGGAGGTGGCCAGCCAGGCCATCAGCTACACCACCGGCGTGCCCGCCATGTGCGGC
>CABVDR010000109.1 GCA_902497145.1 uncultured Oscillospiraceae bacterium | reverse complement strand
CAGGGGGAGAGCGTCAGCCAGCTGAGCCAGTGGCCGGTGCAGATCAAGCTGGTCAACCCCATGGCCCCCTACTTCCAGGGCTGCCGCCTGCTGGTGGCCGCCGACTGCACCGCCTACGCCTACGCCAACTTCCACCAGCGCTTCATCCGGGGCCACGTGACCCTGGTGGGCTGCCCCAAGCTGGACAGTGTGGATTACAGCGAGAAGTTCACCGAGATCCTGATGCGCAACGACGTGAAGAGCGTCACCGTGGTGCGCATGGAGGTGCCCTGCTGCGGCGGCATTGAGCTGGCGGTGAAGAAAGCTCTCCAGGCCAGCGGTAAGATGATCCCCTGGCAGGTGGTGACCATTGGTACCAACGGAACCATTTTAGATGAAATGTAAGAAAAGCTGCCCCGGCTCAGCCGGGGCAGCTTTTTTGTATAATTCTTCCCCTCCAGGCAAACACTAGCCGGGAAAGGAGGGGTCTCATGGCTACGTTTCAGCCCCAAGAGCCGGACACCGGCCCCCACCCCCGGCGGGAGCCCCGGTATGATCGCCCCCTCACCCTGGAGAATCTGGAGGCGGTGTTTCAAGGCTGCGCCGACTTTATGAAGCGGGAGGTCTACCTCCACGGGGACCGGGAGCGGGTGGTGACGGTGTGTTACCTGCTGGGCATGACCCGCAACGAGCGATTAAGCGACTACATCCTGCGCCCCTTGGCTCAGGACGAGGCCCTGAGCCGGGTGCCCATGGATGAGGTATTCAAACGCCTGCGCTACGGGGCCCTCTACAACCTTGCCGCCCTGGTGCGGGAGACCCTGGATGAGGTGGCCGACGACCTGGTGGCGGGCAGCTGTGTGATTTTCTTTCCCGGGAAAAGTCAGGCCCTCACCTTCCCGGTGGTCACGGAGGAGAAGCGGGGGGTGGGGGAGCCCTCCAACGAGCCCGCTCTGAAGGGGGTGCGGGAGTCCTTTGTGGAGTCCATCCGCACCAACACCTCCATGGTCCGCCGCCATATGAAGGCCACCCAGCTGAAGATTGAGGAAGAGATCGTGGGGCGGCAGTCCCGCACCCAGGTGGATATCCTCTATCTGGACGGCATTGCCGACCCGGATACGGTGGAACAGGTGAAGCGCCGCCTGCGGGACATCGACATCGACGGGGTGGAGGCGGCGGGAAACATTGAGGAGTATCTCACCGACCACCTGAACACCCCCTTCCCCATGATGCCCTACACCCAGCGGCCCGACCGGTTCTGTCAGGGCCTGCTGGAGGGGCGGGTGGGGCTGATGGCCGATGGGCTGCCCTTCGCCTGGATGCTGCCGGGGACCATCGACCAGTTCTTCAAAACGGGGCAGGACCGGGCCTTCCACTGGATGACCGCCTCCGCCCTGAACCTCATCCGGTGGTTCTGTGCCCTGGTGACCGTGCTGGTGCCGGGACTGTATATCGCCCTGGTCACCTTCCACCCCGAGGCCATTCCGGTAAAGCTGGCCCTGTCTATTGCGGCCGCCAAGCAGGAGGTACCATTCTCCACGGTGTTTGAGGTGCTCATTATGCTGCTGGCCTTTGAAGTCCTTCAGGAGGCGGGGCTGCGCCTGCCCAGCCCCATCGGGGCTACCGTGTCCATTTTAGGCGGCCTGGTGGTGGGCAATGCGGCAGTGGAGGCCCACATCGTCTCCCCGGCGGTGCTGATTGCGGTGGCCATTGCGGGCGTGGCGGGGTACACCATGCCCTCCCAGGACTTTGCCGCCGCCCTGCGGCTGTGGCGCTTCCTGCTGGCCATTGCTGCCAGCGTGGGTGGCCTGTTTGGCCTGGCGGCGGGGTGCGCCGCCCTCATCTATCATCTGGCGGGGCTGGAGACCTTCGGAGTGCCCTACCTGGCTCCCTTTACCAACGGAGCGGGACAGCCCCGGGGCCATCCCAGCCTGCTGCGCCTGCCGCTGCCCCGAATGAAGTGGCGGGACGGGGCCAAGAATACCAAAAATCGGAGGAATCAGCGGTGAAAGTGATGTGGACCGCCCTGGCGCTCAGCGGGGTGCTGCTGCTCAGCGGGTGCAGCGCCACCCTGCTGCCCTACGCCCGGGAGATGGGGGACATGGCCCTGCTGCGCACCATGGGAGTGGACGCGGGAGAGGGGGACTACCAGGTGGAGGTCACCGTGTCCACCGGCAAGCGGGCCTATGGATTGCAGGGGGAGAGTCAGCCCTCCCTGATTCTCTCCGCCCAGCGGGAGTCCCTCAGCGCCGCCTGTCTGGCCATGCAGGGCCTCAGCGACAGCTATGTGTTTTACGGCTATGTGGATCAGCTGCTCCTGGGGGAGGAGCTGACGAAACGAGGCGTGTGGCCGGTGCTGGACTACTTTGCCCAGGATGCCCAGCTGGGGCTGGGGGTCCAGATGTGGGCGATTCGGGGGGCAAATGCCGCCCAGGCGGTGCAGGCCGGGGGCGAGAGCGGCGTGGAGAGCCGCCTGTCTACCTTGCAGACCGACAGTGAGATGGGGGCGGCGGGAGCCAGCCGGACGGCGGGGGAGGTGTTCTCCGACCTGCTGGAGCGGGGCAGCGCCTATCTGCCCGCCCTCCGGATCCAGGAGACCGACCAGGAGGGGCAGACCGCCTTATTGGAGGCGGGGTATGCCGTGCTGAAGGACGGCGTGCTGGCGGGCTATCTGGAGGGGGAGAGCGCCAAGGGATTGGAGCTGCTGGTCAACCAGGTCCCCTCCGATGTGCTGGAGGTGCCCCTGTCCCAGGGACGGGTGGTGGTGCGGGTGACCGGCTCCGCCCTGGTGTGTACGCCCCGGACGGAAAATGGACAACTGGCCGCCATGGACCTGAACTGCCGGATCACGGCGGAGGTGGCCGAAGTGGAGGGCGAGCTCAGCCAGGAGGATCTGGAACAGGTGAAGCAGGCGGTGGACAGCCGCCAGCAGCGGCGTCTTACCCAGGCGCTGGAGCGCCTCCAGAGCTGGGGCGCGGACTGCGTTGGACTGGGGCAGCGGCTGGCTATGGCCAACCCGGCCCAAGGGGAGAAGCTGCTGGCCGCCTGGCCGGAGGTGTTTCCCTCCCTGCCGGCGCAGGTGTCGGTGGAGACGTCCCTGACCCGATTGCTATTTATGGAGGAATCGTAAGAGAGGGTTCCGCCCTGCGGGGCGTCCTATTTAATGCGGCCGTCATGGATTGCCCAGCTGCCACGGTTATGTCGGAGCAGGCGGTGTGATTTCAACGCACTTGTTCACCTTGTTTTGCGCACATAGGGCCTAAGGCCCGAGGCGAAAGGGCAAGCCGCTCAAATTTTGCCCGCCGGATGAAAGTGCCTAAGGCCGCAGGAAGGCGTCCCTCGTAATCGGGGGTCTGGGGGATGATGACTGTGAGCGCCCGCTGCGCGAAGGCGCTCACCGGAAGCAATCCCCCAGTCACTCTTTGGTTCCTTTCTGGTGATACAGAAAGGAACCCGCCCCGCAGGGCGGACCCATAGAATAAAGGAAGAATCCAAAGGAGAACCACCATGCAACACCGCCAAACCATCTCCCAAACTCAGCTGTGTGCCCTGCTGTGGGCTGCCCTTCTGGCTCCGGCGGCGGAGCTGCTCCCCGCCGTAACACTGCCTTGGGCAGGACGAGGGGCCTGGCTTACCACTCTGCTGGCCTTTCCGGTGCTGGCAGGCGCGGGCTGGGTGCTCTCTCATGCGGCCTGGGGACGGGGCGGACTGCCCCAAACGATCTGCACTGGGTTTGGCCCCGTTGTGGGCCGGGGAATTTTAATACTATATATGGTATGGGGGGAGTTCCTTCTGGCTCTTCGCCTGCGGCTGTGCGCCCAGCGGCTGCTGGCCTCCGGGGAGCGGGACGGCTCTCTGTGGTTTTACCTGCCGGTGGCCGCTCTGCTGGCCTTGTGGATGGCCCGGGGAAAACTGACTGCCTTTGCCCGGGCGGGGCAGGTGCTGCTGGCGGTGGTACTGACGGCGGCAGCGGTGGTGCTGGGACTGGCTCTGTTTCAGGTTCGGCCGGAGCATCTGCTGCCTTTATGGTGGCAGGACGCCCTGCCGGTGCTGGGCGGGACTCTGCCTGTCTGCGGCGTGCTGGGCTGGGGGATGTTTGCCGCCTTCCTATTAGGAGATACGGAGCCAGCCAAGCATTCCCGCCGGGACTGGCTTATTTGGAGCGGGCTGGGCTGCGTTCTGCTGTCCCTGGAGCAGTTGGTGGTGGTGGGCAACCTGGGCGTGTCCCTGGCCCAACGCCTGCACAGTCCCTTTTTCGCGCTGGCCAAAAGCGTAGGGGTAGAGGGGGCCTTCCAGCGGGTAGAGAGCATTGTATCTGCCCTATGGATCTTTGGGGATCTGGCCCTGCTGGGGGTCATCCTCTTTGCCCTGTGGGAGATGGCCAGAACCGTGTGGAGCAAGGCGGAACAGAAAACGGTGGTCACGGCCGCTGTGCTGCCTGCCGTTATTCTTGGTATGGTTGCCTTTCCTGATGGGGTGAGTGCGGAGGCCGCCGGACGGGGCATTGTATTAGTGGGGAACCTGATATTAGCAGCGGCGCTTCCCATCTTAGGGGCGGGAGCTGCTGCATTGTCAAAGAGAAGCAAGGAAAAGGGCACATCTTGTGGGCAAAATCCGTAGAAAAGCGGAACATCTTGTTGCTGTTTTTCATTCAGGAAAAAAGATGAAAAAAATTGAAAAAAACAGTTGACAATCGGGTGTCGGTCTGATATTATAAGCAAGCGCTTGACGCAGGGGACAAATCCCTGAGCTGAGCAGGTTTTCCAAGATCAAAAGCGAGCTTGAATGAGAGAACAAAAACCACCTGACGGTGCGAAAAAAGTTCTTGACAAGCGAACTGAGATATGGTAAACTAATCAAGTCGCCTGTGAGGGCGGCCGATAAGGGAGACGCCTGCCGGGCAGACCTGAGAGCTAAAAAGTTTGAAAAAACTTGAAAAAAGCTCTTGACAAGGTCGAAACGGTGTGGTAAAATGAACTCCCGCCGCTGCAAAGCGGTGTGTACCTTGTAAATTAAACAACGTGACAAACACGAAGCACCAAATTTGGATTTGGTTGTTCAAACAAGCTTAGCTTGAAGGACGACCGTAAATTTCTTTGAAGCTTGGTTGTCAAGTTTCAATAAAGTGATTTGAAGAGCTTCGGCTCTTTAGATACCATTTTATTGAGAGTTTGATCCTGGCTCAGGATGAACGC
>CABVDR010000108.1 GCA_902497145.1 uncultured Oscillospiraceae bacterium | reverse complement strand
GAATGTCAGCTTCCCAAGCTGAACACGGGGGTTCGATTCCCCTCACCTGCTCCAAAACAAAAACACCTGCTTTCGCAGGTGTTTTTGTTTTGGGAGCCATTTAGAGCCATAGGCTCATTTCAATGCTCGGCGGAAGTGAATTCCGCCTGCACCAAGGTTTTCGCCCAGGCGAAAACGCTTGTAACGGCGCAAACGCGCCGCGGCCCAGAAGGGCCGTTCCTCTTCTGTACAAGGCCGCCTCATACTGCCCCGGTGCCGGACATTCCGGCCCGGGGTTTTCGTTTACCCTCTGGCGCAGCCGCTGCGCCGAAGCTGCCGCAGGCGGTTTGCCAGCACCCGCAGTTCCTGGGGCTGATTGAAAGCGGAGACGCTTACCCGTACGGTCCCACGCTCCAGGGTGCCCGCCGTTTTGTGGGCCAGGGGCGCACAGTGGAGCCCTGCCCGCACCGCGATGCCCTGACGGCCCAGCCGCTCCCCCAGTTCCTCGCAGTCCATGCTGTCCATCTGGAGGGACAGGACCCCCGCCTGAGCCTGGGGATCCCGGGCGCGGAATGCGGTAACGCCGGGGATACTCTCCAGCTCTGCACCAAAGCGGCGGATCAGTTCCCCCTCCCGGCGGCCGATGTTCTCCACGCCGCTGCGCTTGACAAATTTCAGTCCCGCCAGCAGCCCGGCAATCCCCGCTACATTGTGGGTACCTGCCTCCAGTCGGTCCGGCAGAAAATCGGGCATGGTCTGCACCAGGGAAGCAGACCCGGTGCCTCCCTCCAGCAGAGGCTGGGGCAGAGTGTCTCCGCATAAGAGCAGTCCGGTACCCTGGGGGCCGTAGAGTCCTTTGTGCCCCGGCATGGCGATAAAGGCCGCCCCCAGTGCCTCCATGTCCACGGGAACACACCCTGCGGACTGGGATGCGTCCACAATAAGGGGTACCCGCCGCTCCCGGCACAGCCGGGCGATCTCCTCCACCGGCAGGATAAAGCCGAACACGTTGGACACGTGGCAGCAGATCACGGCGGACACTTCCGGGGTAATGGCCCGGCAGAAGGCCTCCACCGCCCCGCGCTGGTCAAAGAGGGGACTTTCTGCCACCCGGACGGTGACGTTAGGGATGGCGTGCAGCGGCCGGGTAACGGCGTTGTGCTCGTAGCCTGAAATGACCACGGTACTCCCCGGCCGCACCAAGGTCTTGATGGCGATATTTAATCCGTGAGTGGCGTTGAAGGTAAAGACCACCTGCTCCGGGTCGGAGAGGTGGAACAGCTCTGCCGCTGCCTGGCGGCAGGCAAAAGCGGTATCCGCCGCAGCCATGGCGGCGGAATGGCCGCCCCGTCCAGGGCTGGCCAGATGGTTGATGGCCCAGGCCGTGGCCCGGGCCACCTCGGGAGGCTTCTGCAAAGTGGTTGCCGCACTGTCCAGGTAGATCACAGGGGCACCTCCTGGTATCCGCCGCCGTCTCCGGCCAAAAAGACACGCTTGGGGAACAGATCTGCCCGGCGGAGCACTGCCAGGGCGTCCTCCAGATCCCTCTGGCGGATTTTTACACAGTGACTGCACCCCTCCCCGGCGATCTGCCTGGGGGTGCGAAAAATATGAGCCGTGATCCCTGCCCGTCCCAGAGCGGCGGCGGTGCGCTGGGCGTAGGTGAGGGACCGGCAGATGATAAGATAATAGAGCATGACTGGGCTCCTTTCTCGGGGGCCGGGACCATGCCGAGTCCTTCTCCCCTGAGCCAGTCTATGCTCTACTTTTTTCTTTGCCCCTGTGGGGGCTTATTTTATTTTTGGCTCCAGCAGACACACTGCATGGGCAGCAATGCCCTCTTCCGCGCCGGTAAAGCCCAGCTTTTCCTCCGTGGTGGCCTTCACATTCACCTGTTCTGGAGCCACCTTCATGCGCCGGGCCAGGTTGTCCCGCATCTGGTCGATGTACGGGGCCAGTTTGGGCTTTTGGGCCAGAATGGTGGCGTCCACGTTGCCCACCTGCCACCCGGCCTTCTCCAGCAGAGCCATCACGTGGTCCAGCAGCACCAGGCTGTCTGCCCCCTTGTAAGCCGGGTCGGTGTCCGGGAAGTGGCGGCCAATGTCTCCCAGAGCCGCCGCCCCCAGCAGGGCGTCCATCACTGCGTGGGTGAGCACGTCGGCGTCCGAGTGGCCCAGCAGTCCCAGGGTGTGGGGCACCTCTACCCCGCCCAGAATCAGTTTACGTCCTTCCACCAGCCGGTGTACGTCATATCCATGTCCAATCCGCATTACGGCAGCCTCCCGTCTCTGGCGTCCAGAATGGCCTCCCCCAGGAACAGATCCAGGGGGGTGGTGATCTTAATGTTCTCCCGGCTGCCCTGGGTGAGGGATACCTTCATCCCCAGCCGCTCCACGGCGGCGCAGTCGTCAGTGAGCACCTCGCCGTCCTCCACCGCCTTCTGGACCGCCGCCTTGATAAGCCCCGTCTCAAACACCTGAGGCGTCTGCACAGCAAAGAGGGTATCCCGGTCCAGGGTCTCTACCGCCAGGCCGTTCTCGGTGCGCTTGATGGTGTCGGTGACAGGAATGGCAGGGGCGGCGGCTCCGGTGGCCTCCGCCTTGGAGAGCACCTCCTCCAAAACCTCTTGGGTGAGGAAGGGCCGGGCGCCGTCCTGGATGGCGATAAGTTCTGCGTCCTCCCGCACCTCCCGCAGGCCCCGCAGGACCGAGTGGATCCGCTGCTCGCCGCCCACCACCACTTTAGACACTTTGTCCAGTGCAAAGGCCTTGCACAGCTGGCTCACCTCCACCAGCAGGTCCTCCCGGGTAACCACCACAATCTCGGTAATGTTGTCGCAGTTCTGGAACACCCGCAGAGTACGTACCAGCACCGGCACATCAGCCAGAGGGGCCAGCACTTTGTCGATGCCCTCCATCCGGGTGGCGGACCCGGCGGCCACCACCACCGCCGACCAGATATGTGTCTTCTGTTTCCGCCCAAGGCGGGACAGCAATCCTGCCATATGTCTCACTCCTTGCAAAAGAGGAGCCCTTCCGGCCCCTCTTTCCCATCCTATTGTCTCTTAGCTGCGGTTATGTCAGGCCAGCGCACTGTTAATGCGGGCCTCTACATCCTCGTAGCTGCTGCTCTGGCACATCACGATCTCGGAGATCAGGATCTGTTTGGCAGAGTGGAGCATTTTCCGCTCTCCGGTGGACAGTCCTTTGTCCACGTCCCGAAGCATCAGCCCCTTGACCACCCGGGCCACCTCAAACAGATCGCCGCTCTTCAGCCGCTCCATGTTCTCCCGGTACCGGCGGTTCCAGTTCTGAGTCATCTCCACCTGGATATCCGGAATCGCTGCTAAGACCCGGTCCGCCTGTTCCTTGTCCACGATGGGCCGTACCCCGATTTCTTCGCAGTTTTGGGTAGGTACCATGACCACCATGGCCCGCACCGGCAGCTTGAGCACGTAATAATCCCGCATGACCCCGTTGACCTTCTTCTGCACAATACTGTCCACGATACCCGCCCCGTGCATGGGGTGGACTACCTTGTCTCCGATCTGAAACAACGCCTACACCTCCAATTCAGTCCGGAAAAGCCTGAACCTGCATAGGTGTCTTTGGGCGGATTCAGTTCTCTCCGGAGCTCCTTTTCTGTTCCCTCACTTTGTTTTTCGGGGGTCTAATTGGTTTTCTCCTGTGGGGTCACAGGGGATCTGCATGCGCCAGCTGACGTTTATTCTCTTTCATTATAACCAAGTTATGGTCTTTTGACAAGTTCTGAGTGATATTTCCGGAACTTTTAACAAACTTTACAATCTTTTTTCCTTCCTTCAAGCATAAAAATGCCGCTCCCGGCATGTACCGGGAGCGGCATTGAGAAAACAGCGGAAGAATTACTCCTCCTCGGACTCCTCCTCAGCGGGAGCAGCCTCCAGCAGGGCGCGGATGGACAGGGAGACCTTCTTGTTCTCCATATCCACGTCGGTGATCTTCACGTCCACCTTATCGCCCTCAGCCAGCACGTCGCTGGGCTTGTCGATGCGGTGATCGGCGATCTGGGAGATGTGGATCAGGCCGTCCACGCCGGGAACGATCTCAGCAAAGGCGCCGAAGGTCATCAGCTTCACGATGCGCACGTTGGCCACGTCGCCCACCTGATAGGTGCTGGTGAACACAGTCCAGGGATCCTGGCTGTGATCCTTCATGCCCAGAGAAATCTTCTTCTTCTCAGAGTCAGCGGAGATGACGTACACATCCACGGTGTCGCCCACCTTCACCACCTCAGAGGGGTGCTTGATGCGGGACCAGGACAGCTCGGAGATGTGGACCATGCCGTCCACGCCGCCGATGTCCACGAAAGCGCCGTAGGAAGTCAGGGACTTCACCACGCCAGTGTAGTGCTTGCCGTCCTCGATCTCGGCCCAGACCTTCTCTGCGGCGGCGGCGCGCTCGGCGCGCTGCACCTTGGCGATGGAGCCCACCACGCGGTGACGGGCACGGTTCACCTCGGTGATGACCAGGCGAACCTTCTTCTTCAGCAGCTCGGACATGGGAGTCTCCCGGGGCAGGCCGGTCTGGGAGGCGGGAACGAAGACCCGCACGCCCTTTACGGACACCACAACGCCGCCCTTGTTGTCCTCGGTGACGACGCCCTCCATGACAGTCTGCTCTTCCTGGGCGGCCTCCACGTCCTCCCAGCCCTTGACCACGTCAAGGCGCTTCTTGGACAGGGTGACAACACCCTCCTGGTCGTTGACGCGGACCACAAAGGTCTCGATCTCGTCCCCTACCTTGACCAGATCTTCCACCTTTGCGGTGGGGTCATCAGTCAGCTCGGATACGGGAATGTAGCCGGCGTGCTTGGTGCCCAGATCCACATAGATCTCAGTCGGCGTGATCCCAGTGATAACGCCAGTTACCTTATCCCCCGTATTCAAAGTTTTGATCGATCTCTCCAGCATGTCAGCGAAGGATTCCTCGATCTCCATGATTTCGTCGCTCATTTTGTCACAGACCTCCTTTATTATCCACGCAGGCGTGGATGCGCCCGCAGTGATACCGACAGTCTCTGTCCCCCGCAGAGGAGACAACTCCAGGTCATCTGCCCGCTCGATCAGCTGGACAGATGGACAGACTTCCCGGCAGAGCTCCGCCAGCTTCCTGGTATTGGAGCTCTGGCGGTCGCCGATGACCACCATCGCGCCGCACTGGGCGGCCAGCTGGACGGCCTCTTCCTGGCGTTTTGATGTCGCTCCACATATTGTATCAAAAAATTCTGCGTTTGTACACTCTTTTTTTGCTT
>CABVDR010000107.1 GCA_902497145.1 uncultured Oscillospiraceae bacterium | reverse complement strand
AATCCAGTGTCTGGATAAAGGGACGTCCTGCCCGGATCAGTTAGCCCTGGCGCTGTCGCAATGTCAGGAATTTGAAGAAAAACAGTCTTGAAGCGGAGAATTCCTCCCATTACCGTGCGCTTTATGAAGAAACAAACGCCTGAAGATTTCTCTCATGGCATCCGCATGGGCAAGGTAAAGTGATTCAGGACTGAAACAGCAAAGGAGAGTGTATATGGCTGAATCCATCCATGAAACCAACAGCCAGGGACTCACACAGGAGACTTCTCAGCAGAGGTTGATTCGCCGGGAAAAGTTGGAGTTCACTATTCTGGAAATTTTGAAAATATAATAGTGGCGATTTCCTCTGACCTGTGCTATTGTGTCTTGCTACAAGGAGGCGAGACGCATGAACGACACACTGAAATTGTTGTATGACAGGTTTTACATCGCTTTACCCATGGCGGAGGCCGAACAGGAAGTTGAAACCTGCCACCGGCAGCTCATTGAGCGGTTGGACAAGCCGGAGCATAAACTGGTGCTGCAGATCATCGACGCCCAGAATCTGATGATAGAGCAACGCTCCGTGGACAGCTTTATCTGCGGATTTCGTCTGGCGTGGGAAATGGCAAACGAACTGAATCATTTTGACATGAACAGGCATCCATCTCCAGCGGAAGAAGCGGAGATGGATGCCTGATTCTATCCTTGCTTAATGGCAAGGGTGTCGCCCAGCCGATACCGACACAGTCCAAAGCCTGTTTCGGATCGCTCTAAAATGGTCTCCGGGATTTGTTTCAGATACTTCCGCCCAAAGCTGGTGGTGCCGAAATATGCGTCAAAGTTGGCCACCGGCAGCACCACCCAGTCGGAGTCCTCCGGCTTATTGGCAAGGTAGTAGGCCGCCAGCGTCTCCACCATCTCCACGGGAACGCCCTTAGGCGTGCGGCTGCGAAGTTGCTCTACCAATGCGGGTGGAAGTATCGGTTCCTCCGTCCGGAGCGGCCCCAGTTCCAAAGCCTGAGCCAGAAAGCTGTCAAACCGCAGGCCCCACTGCCCCTTGGTGGTGGGAGCGAACAGGGGGATCTGCATCTGAATCACCTTGTCCCGCCAGGCCTGGTCAAAGCCTTTTTCAATGGCGGCACACTTCTTCTGGGCACTGCTGGACACCCTCTCCGGGTTTTCCCGCACAAAGGCTTCCACCCGATGTACATGCCTATGAAACCATCCGTTGCCGTTTTCCTCCACAAGACCGGGAAAATCCACATGAAGTTCCCCAAAATCACTGCCAAACTGCCACGCCTCCCGGGGCGTGGCTTTTTTGCTGTCCGGCACACTGCACCAGGCGCACAGGCCCCGCTTGGCATAGTCGATGCGTTCCCGGGGCGCTTCAGCGGGGCTGCCATCCTCATTATGAAACAGAAAACCTCTCGCCAGGATGGTCAATACCCGGTTGAGTCCCTCAAAGTCCAGGATGGTGTCGAAGGTAAACCGGCCCAGGTAGGTGGTGTCCTGCTTGTTCCGGGCGGTGTACTTTACCGCACCGGTATAGTCCTGAAATTCCTTCCACTCATTCAGCATGGTCCACCTCCAGAACATGTTCCTCAATGTGGTCCGGCAGCAGGTCCCACAGCAGGTTCCGCTTACCCAGAGCCACCACATAGGGGGCCGCCAGGCTGGGCCGGACGATCTTGTTCAGCAGCTTGCGGCAGACCTTAGACACCACGGCCCGCTCATTGCCGCTGAAGGGGGCAGACAGATAGGCCTCCATCATCTTCTGGAAAGCTGGAGAATCTGTTGGGCGTCGGAGCTGCTTCCGCTCCCGGGCCGCCTCCAGATCGTCCATATCACAGACCAGATCTCCCAGCAGACGGAACCCGCCATGGCGGAAGTCGGTCAGGAGATCGTAGTAATCCGCCGCCTCCGGCAGATGCTCCCGCAGGAATGCTTCTCTCTGTTCTTCTGTCATCAGGTGCCACTGCTGATCCACAATCGCCTTTCTCAAAGTAGAAATACGCTCCGATGAAAGCTGCCGGAAGAAAGCATACAGTTCGTCGCTGTCGCAGACCTCCTCCTGTCCCCTGGCGTAGAGGATGCGGTCAATGTCCGTTTTTCGCTGCTGTCCCTTGGCGGGGGCGCGGCAGGCCCAAATGCGGGAGAGGCAGTGCTCGTAGTCCCATAGCAAAGCAGAGACAGAAGAAAGAATGGTCTCATCCAACTGCTTCTTCCAACTTCGTTCCTGAGCAAAGGTGAATAGTTCGCTGTCCTTTGCCGGTTTCTTCTGGATCTTCGGCGTGTTGCGCTCCAGCTGGCGGGCCAGCCAGGGCAACCGCTCCACCGGAGAGTCCACCTGATCCCAGTCAATCCCGGCAAAGAAGGTCTCCAGCCGCTCCCGGTGGGTGGACTCATACCAGGCGCGGCGGTGCTCCTCCGCACGCTCCAACAGATATTTGTACTGGAGGAAAGGAGTGCGCTTTACCTTCCGTCCGCCCAGAAATTCATCCAGGTTGGGCCGCACACCGGTCTTGGCTGCGTCGATCTCCAGCCCACTATAGATGGCCAGGGCTTCCAAGTCCCGGCGGCACCGCTTGCGCTCCTCTGGGTCGGCGTGGTCGTTGTAGGCGATGACGCTGCGATCCAGGGCGGCATTGCAGATCTGTCCGATGCGGGCAGCAAAGGTGTTCTCCACCGTCTGAAACCGAGCCTGCCAGTCGTTAGCGTCGGACTTGGGTGCGGAGAGAGCGGGGATCTTCAGCAGGGGCAAGTTGGCGTTGTTGGAGAGATGTTGATGGACATCGTAATCATAGTTCCGCTTCACACAGCGGTTCAGGATAGGATCGGCAATGGTCTTGATGAGGTCGCCGTCATAGTCCGCACCGCCCAGCCGCTCCGCTGCCAAACTGTCTGCAGACACCATGACCACATTGGTGAGGTGGCCCAGGTAATGCTGGCGCAGTGCGTCTCCCTCTGGGTACACGGACAGCTGCAATTCCTCGTTCCGGGCGATGTGGGGATTGCGCAGCAGAGTACAGCTGTCCTCATGGTCATAGGCTGCACCAGGAGCAAAGAAGCTGTCCTCCGCAAAGAAATCTCCCATCACCTGATTGCAGAAGTCCCGCTCACCGGGCATCTGGAACACACGGGGCGCAATTAACTGCCGCAGCAGTTCCAGCAGATCACCGGAGAGAAAACGGTTGTCCCCTGGCACCAGCAACCGCCCGACGGCGTAGCCTCGGAGGATTTTCCGGGCCTGTCCATCCAGCTGTTCCGCGTAGATAGACTCACGGATAAACTTCGGGTTCTTCTCCAGCACCCGGGCCATGATGTTCGCCCGGCTTCCCATGGGCTGGCTCAGGCCCCGGCGAAAGTATTCCTGCTGGTATGTTTCGTTGGCACGAAAGTTATAGTAGGCCGTCTCGGTGGACTTGGTCAGCCATTGCCGGGGGTCATCCTCCGGACTGTGGTCCCAGCCTTCCAGCAGGTCGGCGGGGCGGAACTCCTCCGGCTGGATGGAGAGGGTGGAGAGAAATTGATAGTTGAGCTCTACCAATTTCTCCGGCTCCGTCTTACTAAGGTTGGTGATGTACAGGGCGTGGTTGTAGTCCCGAAAGGCGTCCCAATAGTCCTCCCAGGTCATACCGTTCTCCCGCAGCCATCCGTATGCCTTGAACTGACTGCGGGTGAGAATGATGTCCACACTGCGGACGGGGTGTGCCTTGCCCCAGATGTCCACAATGCTCTGGGTACCACTTCTCTTCAAGAAGTCCTTGAAGTCCACCTGATGGAGCATCCCCTTGATGTAGGGCATACGGATCTGGAAGGAGGTGTGGATGTGGCTGCCGCAGCAGGCCTTGTCCACTACCTCGGCGTACTCTTTGGAGATGAGACCCACGCCGTCAAAGCAGGTGATGTCCAGATCTTCCAGTGTATCTGCCCGGTAAAAGGTTCCTGGCTCTCTTCCTTCCCGCAGGGTGATGACAGGCGTTCGCTCCACTCTCTTGGTTGGAATGTCTATAACGATGACCCGGTGTTTTTTGTCAATGCGGATGCCGTCCACCCGGGTTCCACTGGAGAACATGAGACCATTGTAGGCGTAGAGTTTGCTGAGCTGGCAGCGTCTCAGTTCCATATTCAGCATGATCCGTTGGCGTATGGGTTCATACAGATCCGCCCGGATAAAGGAGAGACGGGACTGGCGGCTCATGCTGGCCGAGCGCTCAAAGGCCACATAGCAATGCGGGCCGCCGCCGAAGTCCAGGGTGATCCCCTCGGGGCGGAACATGTCTCTGGCCTTCTCCCGGCGGGCCTGCTGCGTCTTTCCGGTTCCACGCCGGTCAAAGATCCCGGCGAAGTCCATATAGAACAGCACATCGGAGAGAGCCGTTACCTTCTCCTCGCCACGCTCCCGCCAGCCCTTCCCGTGGAGTTGGTACATCAGCTGGTGGAACATAGCGCAGCTGTCTTGTTCGTGCTTGGCACCCGGTACTTTGCAGTGCTCGGTGGCGCTGCGGTTCAGAGTAAAGGTGTGAACGCCGTCTTGTTCTGCGGCATAGCTCATCACCGCCCGGGCAGAGAGCTCGTAGATCTGATAGATCGTCATTGGCTCACCTCCGTTTGCTCACATTATACCATGACAGCAAGCGGCACGGCCGCTTGCCCGCCGGACTTCCGGCGGCCGGCTTTGACGGCCTGGTCATGGTGTAACAAGCGCAACCTGCCTTTGGCAGAACAAAAGGCAGGCGCGTAATGCGCGCCGCCGCATCTATGCGGCGCTTGCGATTATTCTACCATAAACCATTTCAAAATCAAAATGAATACTACTCCCACTTCTTTTGAGGTGGGAGATTTTTTGTATTCAAATTTTTGAAATGGAGGTACCAAACATGAACAACAAAATGAACCATCCCCTGATCACAGTAGACGGCAGAACCCTGATGGATCGTCCGCTGGAGCCGCCCAATTTTGTGGTGGACACCCTGATCTCTCAGGGCCTGCACATCCTGGCAGGCTCCCCGAAAGTGGGCAAGTCCTGGCTTGCTCTATGGCTGGCGGTGACAGTTGCCAAGGGAGAACCGGTCTGGAACATGACCACCAAGCAGGGCACCACACTGTACCTCTGTCTGGAGGATTCCGTCCTCCGCATCCAGAATCGACTCTTTGAAATCACTGAGGACGCACCAGACAGCGTCCACTTCTGCACGGAGTGCGCCCTCATCGGCCAAGGGTTGGAGGAACAGGTGGACGCATTTGTCGCCGCACACCCCGACACCGTGCTGGTCATCATTGACACCCTGCAGATGGTCCGTCCGATCCACGACGCCACCTACGCCAATGACTACCGGGATCTGTCTGTGCTCAAGCGGCTGGCGGACAAGCACGGCATTGCCATCCTGCTCATCCACCATCTGCGGAAAGAAAAGGCAGAGGATGTCTTCCATCGGATCTCCGGCACCACCGCCATCAGCGGCGCGGTGGATTCCAGCTTCACGTTGG
>CABVDR010000106.1 GCA_902497145.1 uncultured Oscillospiraceae bacterium | reverse complement strand
AAATAGCGGGATTGTGTAAGGGTAGCACGACAGACTCTGACTCTGTTTGTGAGGGTTCGAATCCTTCTCCCGCTGCCAAAACCTCAAAGCCATTTGGCTTTGAGGTTTTTTCTTTTTATTCTAAAATTCCCAAGGAGGATTTTACCATGGTGGACCGTGAACAGACTCTGCTGCTCCATGCACTGCTCTATGAACAGGGTCATCCCCGGCGCACCCAGCATATTTTAAAGGTCTATACTCTGGCCAGGCTGCTGGGGGCAGAGGAAGCGCTGACGGCGGAGGAGCAGAGCATCCTAAATGCGGCAGCTATCCTCCATGATATCCCCATCCGGTATTGTAAGCTCCATTGCCAAGGCGATGCCGGACAGGAAAATCAGCGGCGGGCGGCTCCGAAGCTGGTGGAGGAGTTTTTGACTCGGGCCGGTTATCTGCCGGAGATCACACCGCAAGTACTGGAGCTGGTACTGCGCCACCACGACTATTCCGGTCCACACGGCGGTCTGCTGGGGCTGCTCATTGAGGCGGATCTGATTGTCAACAGCTACGAGACAGATCCCGGTCCCAAGCAGCTGGAGGCCTGGGCGGGGTTGTTTCAGTCACAGGCGGGGAGAGCGCTCTTCTCTGCTTATCGGCAGGAAGTGGAGGTGCGCAGAGCCGGCGGGGAGAAAAGTGCGGAGGCTTAATGGGAGGGGGAGAGACTTTCCGCCACCAGATGGAGCATGGTCTGGATGTAGCGTGGCAGACGCAGCTCCTGGCGGTAGCAGGCGCAGAAATGGCGCTGATTGTCGTAGTCAGCTAAGGGGTAGAAACAGCCCTGCTCCGAGGTATAGCTGTGAGCGCACAGCATATAGCACCCACAATTTACTGTAATCTGCCGGGCAGCCTCCATGTTGTCGCTCTCCAGAAACAAAGTCGGACTCAGTCCCCGCTCCTGAAAGAGCCGGTCCTGCACCACCCGGACATTGTGGCCGGTTTTCAGGGAGACAAAGGGGGCGTCCATGGCCTGCTCCAGGTGGATGGGTGTGCCAGAGGGCAGGGACTGGGCCAGGGGGGTATCGGCGGCGGCCAGAATGCCGATGGTCTCCCGCTGGATAAGCTGATAGACCAGACCGGGGATTTCCCCTTCGGTGGAGGCCAGGGCAAGATCCACCTGTCCCTCCAGCACCATCTGTTCCAGCATGGCACTGCCTGCCTCCCGCAGCTCCAGACGGACCTGGGGAAAGGCCTGGATGAATTTGGGCAGGACCTGGGGGAGCAGACGGGCGGAGCGCTGCATGCTGATTCCCAGCCGCAGCCGCCCCTTCTCCTCCTGACGGATCTGCTGGATTTCATTTTCCAAAATCTCATTGGCGTTGAGCATAGTCTGGGCGGCCCGGAGGTAGCACTCCCCGGCGTAGGTGGGGCGGAAGGGCTGGGCGGAGCGGTCGAACAGCTCCACCCCCAGTTCCTGCTCAATCTGGTGGAGCATCTGGCTGAGGGAGGGCTGGCTGATGTACAGCTTTTTTGCCGCCGCGGTGACGCCCCCCTCCTGGGCGATGGTGCGGATATAGCGGGCCTGTTTCAGGTTCATGGTGTTCCCTCCTGACCGGTGAATATTCCATTTTTTCTGCTGATTCTATCATAATTGTGTCAGCAGACGGCGTCAAGAAAAACATAGGATAAAACCTATGGATAACATATTAGAAATTGTATTTGACCTATGCAGTCGGGCGTGCTACCTTATAAGTAACAAAAGTAGGTTAGAAACACCAAAAAGGAGGACGTGTTATGGAAATTCTGAAGCCGGCCATGGCCGGCACGCTGGAGTCCAGCGACGCCCAGGTCACCGTGGAGCCCGGGACCGACGGCATTCAGCTGACCTTGTCCAGCAGTGTGATGAATCAGTACGGCCGTCAGATCAAGGCCACCGTGCTGGAGACTCTGGAGCGGCTGGGTGTGGACAACGCCCAGGTTACCGTGGTGGATAAGGGTGCCCTGGACTGCACCCTGAAGGCCCGGGTGGAGTGCGCGGTGTTCCGCAGCTGCGGCCAGTCCCAGGCCAATATTCCTTGGGGAGGTGCAGTACGATGATTCCTCGTCCCAGACCGGAGCGGTTCCGCCTGCGCCGGACCATGATGTTTATGAACGCCCAAAAGCCCGGGCTCATTAAAGACGCCTATATCTACGGCTGCGACTCTATTATGCTGGACCTGGAGGATGCGGTGGCGGAGAACCAGAAGGACGCCGCCCGTTTCTCCCTGTACCACGCCCTAAAGACCATCGACTACGGCGACACTGAGGTCATTGTCCGCATCAACGGCCTGGATACTCCCCACTGGCAGGAGGACATCCGGGTGTGCGTGGCCGGCGGAGCCGACGGCATCCGCATTGCCAAGTGTGAGAGCGCCCAGGACGTGAAGACCGTAGAGGAAGCGGTGGAGGCCGCTGAGGAGGAGTTCGGGGTCGAGAAGGGCCGCACTCTGCTCATGGCCGCTCTGGAGAGCCCCAAGGGCATCCTCAACGCCTATGAGATCTGCGCCGCCTCCGACCGGATGTTCGGCGTGGCCATCTCCGGGGGCGACTTCCGCAAGTGTATGCAGACTACCCCCCAGCCCGACGGCGTGGACATGCTCTTCGCCCGGGGACAGATGCTGCTGGCCGCCCGTGCCGCCGGCATCCAGTGCTTTGATACCGTGTTTACCAACCTGGACGACCAGGCCGGCTTTGAGGCCGAGGTGCTGCAGAACAAGGCCATGGGCTTTGACGGCAAGAGCCTCATCAACCCCAAGCAGATCCGCTTTGTCCACCAGGTTTTTGCCCCCACAGAGAAGGAGATCATCCAGGCCGAGAAGATTCTCCGGGCCTACAAGGAACAGTCTGCCGCCGGTGTGGGCGTGTTCA
The DNA here is from genome assembly GCA_902497145.1 of uncultured Oscillospiraceae bacterium. GTDB lineage: Bacteria > Bacillota > Clostridia > Oscillospirales > Oscillospiraceae > Lawsonibacter. The sequence goes on along the minus strand of CABVDR010000106.1, from coordinate 2,971 downwards.
CCGTGGATGGAAAGATGATCGACATCGCCTTTATTCCCGGAGCCCAGCGCACCCTGCGTCTGGCCCGGGCCTGCGGAATGTATGAGGGGGATTTGGTATGAGAAACGCAGTAGGACGGGACATTCCTGATGCTCTGCTCATGGGCGGCCGTGAGGTGTATCAGGGCAAGAACTATATGGACGGCAAGTACATCCAGAAGGCCTCTCCCCGCACCCGCCGGTGCGAGAAGCCGGTGGACACCAAGGTGGTGGCCTCTCTGGTGGAGGCCTTGAAGCAGTGCGGCGCCAAGGACGGTATGACCTTCTCCTTCCACCACCACCTGCGGGACGGCGACTACGTGGTCAACCAGGTGATGGCCGCCGCCATCGAGGAGCTGGGCCTTAAGGACCTGACCATCGCTGCCACCAGCCTGGGTGCGGCCCATGACCCCATTGCCGACTACATTGAGGAGGGCAAGGTCATCGGGATCCAGACCTCCGGCATCCGGGGGCGCATGGGCGAGGTAGTCTCCGCCGGTAAGCTGAAGACCCCCGCCATCATCCGTAGCCACGGCGGCCGTCCCCGCGCCATTGAGGCCGGCGAGGTCCACATCGACATCACTTTTGTCGCCGCCCCCACCAGCGACTGCATGGGCAACTGCCGGGGCATCGGCGGCAAGAGCAACTGCGGCTCCATGGGCTATGCTATGACCGACGCCAAGTACGCCGACCATGTAGTGGTGGTCACCGACTGCCTGGTGCCCTTCCCCAACATGCCTGCCAGCGTGGAGGCCATTGACGTGGACGCGGTGGTCGTGGTAGACTCAATTGGTAACCCGAAAAAAATTGCATCCGCTGCCGCCCGCATCTCCCAGAACCCCCGGGACCTGATGATGGCGGAGAATGTGGCCAAGGTTATCGCCTCCACCCCCTATTTCAAGGAGGGCTTCTCCTTCCAGACTGGCGTGGGAGGTCCCTCTCTGGCGGCCAATCTGTTCCTGGAGCAGTACATGGACGAGCGCAACATCAAGATGGGCTGGGCCATCGGCGGTATCTGCGGCCCCATGGTGGAGATGCTGAAGAAGGGCAAGGTGGGCAAGGTCATCGACGTGCAGGACTTCGACCTGGACGCGGTGAACTCTATCAACCAGACCCCCAACCACTTTGAGATGAGCGCCTCCCAGTACGCCAACCCGGCCAACAAGGGCGCCTTCGTCAACAGCCTGGACTTCGTGGTCCTGGCTGCCCTGGAGATCGACACCGGCTTTAACGTGAACGTACTCACCGGATCTGACGGCGTGCTCCGCGGCGCTCCCGGCGGACATCCCGATACTGCCGCCGGCAGCAAGTGCTGCATCATTGTCACTCCTCTGGTCCGTGGCCGGATGGCCACCGTTTGCGAGCACGTGGTCACCGTCACTACCCCCGGGGACTGTGTGGACGTGCTGGTCACCGACTACGGCATCGCCGTCAACCCCCTGCGTCCCGACCTCATCGAGTGCCTGGACAAGGCGGGGATCCCCCACGTCACCATTGAGGAACTGAAGGATAAGGCCTACTCCCTGGTGGGCCGCCCCGATGACCTGGAGTGGGAGGACAAGGTGGTTGCCATCCTGGAGGCCCGGGACGGGACGATCCTGGATGTGGTCCGCAAGATTAAGCCCTACGACCCCAACAAAGCGGAATAAGTTGAAACCTTTCAGACACGGGGGCTGCCATCCAGTCCCCGTGTCTGTCATTTTACGGAGGTGCCCTATGGCCTACACCCTCAGCGAGATTCGCCCGGACGACCAACGGAACCGAAAAAAACTCCTCACCCTGCTGGAGGGGGAGGGGATCACCCTGGACGGTAATTTGGACTACACCTGCGGCCTGTTTGACGAGGACTACCAGCTGGTGGCCACGGGCAGCACCTTCGGGTGCACCCTGCGCTGCTTTGCGGTGGACCACCGCCACCAGGGGGAGGGCCTGCTCAACCAGGTGGTCTCCCACCTGATGGAACGCCAGGCCGAGCGGGGGATTCTGCACCAGTTTGTCTACACCAAGTGCAAAAGTGCCAAGTTTTTTCAGGACCTGGGTTTTTATGAGATCGCCCGGGTGGAGGGGACCCTCTCCTTCCTGGAGAACCGGCGGGGAGGATTTGCCTCCTTCTGCAAACAGCTGGAGAAGGACCGCCGCCCCGGCAAGTCGGGGGCCATTGTCATGAACGCCAACCCCTTTACCCGGGGCCACCTGAGTTTGGTGGAGCGGGCGGCACAGGCGTGTGACACGGTGCATCTCTTTGTCCTCAGCGAGGAGGCCAGCCTGGTGCCCTTCTCGGTGCGCTGGAAGCTGGTGACGGAAGGGGTGGCCCATCTGAACAATGTCATTTGCCACCCCAGCGGGCCCTATATGATCAGTTCTGCCACCTTCCCAAGCTACTTTTTGAAGGATGAGCAGACGGTGATTACCGGCCATGCCAAACTGGATTTGGCCCTGTTTGTCTCCATCGCCCAGGCCCTGGGGGTAAGAGTGCGCTACGTGGGGGAGGAGCCCCGCAGTCTGGTTACCGGTCTCTATAACCAGATCATGGCCCAGGAGCTCCCCAAGGCCGGCGTCCAGTGTGTGGAGGTGCCCCGGCTCCAGGCAGACGGCCAGGCCATCAGCGCCAGCGCAGTGCGCCAGGCCATCCACGATGGCCGCTTGGAGGACGTGCGGGATCAGCTGCCCCAGACTACCTGGGACTTTTTCCACTCCCCCCAGGCCCAACCCGTCATCGACGCCATCCGCAGCAGTACCCAGGTCATCCACTACTAAAAGGAGGTCCCCCAATGGAACATGCCGTCACCCTCATGGAGATGCTGGAAGCCCGGGAGGCCCGGGCCATGCGCCAGCAGCAGCTGTTGGAGGAATATAAGCGTCCGGTGATCTCCTTCTGCCTAAACATTGCCGGGCCAGTGAAAAACTCTCCAGTCCTTCGCCGAGCCTTCCGGGAGGGGCTGGAGCGGCTGGAG
>CABVDR010000105.1 GCA_902497145.1 uncultured Oscillospiraceae bacterium | reverse complement strand
GCCGAAAATACTTGTCTGGAGACGGACCGGGAAGATAGGTAACGCCAACACAAAACGGACGAACAGGTTTCTGTTCGTCCGTTTTTCTTTGCTATAATTACCTATTGTGCCACAAAGCGACATTTGATATAATAACTTTGTTTGATTATAGTAAACCTGTAAGTGGAGGTAAAAAAGCAAGATGAACCGAAAGAAGATGGTACGGCGTGCGGCAGCTTTGGCGCTGGCAGCCGTTGTGGGGATCCAGCCTGTGCTGGCGGGGTCCTATAAGTTGACAATACCCTCTGGTTATACCAGTCCGTTTCTTGATGTACAGAAGGGAGATTGGTATTATAACTACGTAGCCGCTCTGCACAGCAAAGATATCGTTGGGGGATACGGAAATGGCTATTTTGGCGCGAATGACCCGCTGACAGCCGGGGCGGCCCTTGTCATGGTGCTGAAGGCGGCGGGAAGCGGATCCCTTACGGCTACTGGCAGCCACTGGGCCAGTGGATATGCAGACTATGCGATGGCGAAGGGGTATATGACCAGCGAAGAAATTGGAGATCTGGACGGAGATATTCCCCGTATCAAGGTAGCCCATCTGGCGGCTAAAGCGCTGGGCCTTTCCCCCTCAGATGCAAAATCGCCCTTTTCCGATGTGGATGACGGCTATGTAACAGCGCTGTATGAGATGGGAATTGTAACAGGTACTACGGAGAACGGGGAGACCGTATTCCTGCCTGATAAGCCCATCACCCGTGCGGAGATCAGCGTGGTTGTGTGGCAGGTAGACCGGGTACATAATTACGGAAAGCAGATCTATTTCCAGGGCACGTACTATGACATTCTGGACAGCGTGCCGGTCAACTCCTATAATAATTATTACTTTACCAAGAACTCCAGCGGCTACATGGCCTATACTGAGCCGGGTGTGGAGACTGCGCTGGGTATTGACGTGTCCGTGTATCAGGGCGTGATCGACTGGCAGAAAGTAGCGGATGCTGGCATTGATTTCGCTATCATCCGGGTAGGCTATCGCGGTTACGGCAGCGAGGGCAAGATGATGCCGGACAAGTATTTTGTCCAGAATATTGAAGGTGCGCTGGATGCCGGATTAGACGTGGGCGTCTACTACTTCTCTCAGGCCATTACCGTGGAGGAGGCTCGGGAGGAGGCGGCCTATGTGATTGAGCAGGTGAAGAACTATCCCCTGACCTATCCAGTGGTCTTTGACTGGGAGCGGCAGAACTACTCTGGATCCCGAACTCAGACGGTGCCCAGCGTGAATACCATGTGTCAGATGGCCAATGCCTTCTGTGCGGATATCACCGCTGCAGGCTACGAGGCTATGGTCTACTTCAATCCCTCTGAGGGATACAATCAGTATGACCTGAGCCAGCTGATGAATTACCCCTTCTGGCTGGCCCAGTACAACAGTGTGCCCACCTTCTACTATGATTTTGATATGTGGCAGTATACCTCCAGCGGCCGGGTATCTGGAATCTCCGGCAACGTGGATATGAACCTGCGGTTCTTCCGATAAAACAAAACAGGGTGTCATAACTTGGATCAGTTATGACACCCTGTTGTTCATTTTTCAGGAAATTGCAGCAGCTTCTGTGCGTTACCGCCCAGAATACCGTCCTTCTCCTCCTGGGTGAGAGGAAGGAAACGGATTCGTTCCACACTCTGGGTTTGATCGCCCCAGGGGCTGTCAGTGCCGAAGAAGAAGCGCTGGGGACCGAAGGCATGGATCATGCGAAGGAACTGCTCCTGACTGAGCATCGGCAGATCCTCCGGCTTGTAGTAGCCGTCATCCAGCGCGTGGAGGGAGCCCAGAGAGTAGGAGGTGTCCAGGAACACCGGTACGTCTGCCAACAGCTGCTCGGCCTCATCCCAGTTGCGCCAGCCGCCCATGTGGGCCAAAATCAAGGTAAGAGGGCCTACTTCTTTTACCGCATGGCACACCATGGCGGGGGTGACACGGACCCGTCCCGGGAAGCCTACGTCATAGCCAGCGTGAGTAATGACAATCAGACCCAGCTCGGCGGCCCGATCCAGAATCCGCAGCATGCGGATGTCATCAAAGTCTACGTCCTGATAGACGGGATGGAGCTTGATACCCTTCAACCCCAGCTCCTTCACCCGGGCCAGCTCGGCGCGGTAGTTGGCGTAGTCCGGATGGATGCAGCCGAAGGAGAAAATGCCGGTATCCTCAAACTGCTCGTTGATGCGCTCAGAGCTGTCGTTGACGTGCGGTACCTGCTTGGGATTGGTGGCCACCGGAAGCACGACGGAGTAATCAATTCCGGCTTTGTCCATGGAGGCCTTCAGGCCGCCGTTGGTTCCGTCAAGGTAGGCCCGGGTATGGGACATGACCTCCAGTTTCGGAATGGTGGTGGCGGCCAGTTTATCCGGGAAGGTATGGGTGTGAATGTCAATGATCATGGTATCTCAGCTCTTTCTCAATGGGGAATGCCCCTGTAATATTTCAGGCCTGCTTACAAAAAACAGGCCGTGTGATATCTTCCTTAGGATACCACACGGCACGGTCTTTGAACATGGAATTTCTTGCTCAAGAAGTGGGGAATAGGAGCCAAATCGTTGTGGAAAGGGAAGGTTACTCCCGCTCACCCAGGGCCTGACGCTGGCGTACCAGCACCTTTTGGTCGTAGCAGGAGAAGGACTCCTCCACCAGCTGGCGGTCTGGCTTGGGGGTGATGAGAGAGACCACAGGGACAATCACCAGCCCAGCCAGCATGCAGAAGGCACCGGCGTTGATGGGGGACTGGAGCACGGTGGGGAATCGGCTGCCTACGAAAATATTGGCCAGCATAAAGACGGTGGAGAACAAAAAGCAGATCCAGCAGGCTCCCCGGGTGGCCTTCTTCCAATAGAGGCCGTAGAGGAAAGGCGCCAGAAAAGCGCCCGCCAGCGCACCCCAGCTCACGCCCATGAGCTGAGCAATAAACGTGACATTGGAGCGGTACTGGATGATAGCCAGTACCACAGAGATGGCGATGAACAGCACGATGAGGCCGCGCATGACCAGCACCTGACTCTTTTCGTCATTCGCCCGGATCACCCGTCCTTTCAGTACATCCAGGGTGAGGGTGGAGCTGGAGGCAAGCACCAGAGAGGAGAGAGTGGACATGGAGGCGGAGAGCACCAGAATGACCACCACTGCGATCAGCAGGTCGGACAGTCCGGAGAGCATAGTGGGGATAATGGAGTCATAGCCATTGGTAGCCACATCCACCTGGCCAGAGAACAGACGGCCAAAGCCTCCCAGGAAGTAGCAGCCCCCCGCCACAATGGCGGCAAAGACCGTAGAGATGACCATGCCGGTATCGATGGCCTTTTCGTCTTTGATGGCATAGAATTTCTGCACCATCTGAGGCAGACCCCAGGTGCCCAGGGAGGTGAGGAGCACCACGCCCAGCAGGTTGAGGGGATCCGGGCCGAAGAAGGAGGCAAAGACACCGGGGGTGGTGGAGACAGCGGGATCGCTGACTTCTGCCAAACCCTTCAGCGCGGCCATGAATCCGCCCTGGCTGTTGAGGACGGCGGCAATGACGGCACAAATGCCAAAGATCATGATGATGCCCTGGATAAAGTCGTTGATGGCGGTGGCCATGTAGCCTCCGGCAATGACATAGACGCCGGTGAGGATGGCCATGACCACCACGCACACCCCGTAGTCGATGTCAAAGGCCATGCCGAACAGACGGCTCAGGCCGTTATAGAGGCTGGCAGTGTAGGGGATCAGGAAGATGAAGATAATTACCGAGGCGGCTACCTTCAGCTTTTCCGAACCGAACCGCTTGCCGAAAAATTCGGGCATGGTGGCGCTGTTCAAATGCTGGGTCATAATGCGGGTGCGGCGGCCCAGTACCGCCCAGGCCAGCAGGGAGCCCAGCAGGGCGTTGCCGATGCCGGCCCAAGTAGCGGCAATGCCGTACTTCCAGCCAAACTGTCCTGCGTAGCCCACAAAGACTACGGCAGAGAAGTAGCTGGTGCCGTAAGCAAAGGCGGTAAGCCAGGGACCGACCGAGCGTCCGCCCAGCACAAAGCCGCTTACATCGGTTGCATGGCGGCGGCAGTAGAGCCCGATGCCCACCATAACCGCAAAGAAGATCAACAAAAGACCAAATTTAATTGCCATATGCTTCCCCTCTCCCAGGTAAAGTTTGCTCTGGAGTTTTATCGCGTTAAACTGTAACGCATAAAAGCGATAAAGTCAAGAAAAATTTGTGGACACGAATGGAAGTGTGGAAAGAAGTTGTTGGAAAATTTGTTGCTTTAATGCGGAAAACTAAAGTTTCTCTATACTTTTATTCAAAAAACTGATAAAATGAAAGCAAGAAAAATGTTGTCCCGCTGGGACAGAAGGCGGAAAGTTCCGCCAGTTGGGAGGAAGCAATACATGGAGATCTCCGGATTTCAGCAGCTCAAGCACGATTTGAAGCATAATCCGCCAAAAGCCGCTGTGGTGGCCGCTGCCCACGACGAGCACACCCTCCAGGCGGTGCGCAAGGCCCAGGAGGACGGGTTGATCCGGCCCATCCTGGTGGGCGACGCCAGGCAGATCCAGAGTCTTACCCAGGCCATGGGCTGGCAGGTTCCTCAGGAGGACATTGTGGACGAGCAGGACGAGGCGGGGTGTGCCCGCCGAGCGGTGGAGCTCATCCGTCAGGGGCGGGGCAGTCTGCTCATCAAGGGGATGCTTCAGACCGGCACGCTGCTGAAAGAGGTGGTACACCATAGCACCGGGATCCGGAACAGCGCGGTGCTCTCCCATGTGGCCATCCTAGACGTGCCCACCTACCACAAGCTCATGTTCATTACCGACGGCGGCATGGTGGTAGCACCCGACCTGGAGCAGAAGCGGGCTATTTTGAAGAATGCCCTGGCCCTATGCCGCTTCTTGGGCTATGACCAGCCCAAGGCGGCGGCCCTGTGCGCTGTGGAGACGGTGAACCCCAAGATGCCGGAGACGGTGGACGCCGCTGCCCTGAAAGCGGAGGGGGAGCGGGGCGACTTTGGGAATTGTATGGTGGAGGGCCCCATTTCCCTGGACCTGGCCACTGACCGGGAGGCGGCCGCCATCAAGGGTTATCACAGCCCCGTGGCGGGGGACGCGGATATCTTCCTGGTACCCAATATCACCGCTGGCAACCTGCTGGGCAAGTCCCTGTACGGCTTGGCTGGAGGCGATATGGCAGGACTGGTGATGGGAGCGACCGTGCCCATTACCATCAACTCCCGGGGCGCTACCCCGGCAGAAAAGTACGATTCCATTCTCATCGCTGCCGCCATGGCCCGATGAGCATTCATCCCGTGTGTCATTAGGAGGCAAGAGATATGGCCTATCGTTTGTTAGTACTCAACCCAGGCTCCACCAGCACCAAGGCTGCCATCTATGAGGATGAGCACCAGATCGCCATGAAGAGCATGGTACACACCAACCAGGACCTGGCCCCCTATCCCACCCTGTACGACCAGCTGGACTACCGGGTGGCCCTGGTACGGCTGTGGCTGGCTCAGGAGGGCTTCGACCTGTCCACGCTGTCCGCTGTGGTGGGACGGGGCGGCATCATTCCTCACATCGTGGCAGGGGGATATGAAGTCAATGATGAGCTGGCCGACTGCCTGCTTCATCACACCGTCTTTGACCACGCCTCCAATTTGGGCGGACTGATGGCCCAGGCCTTTGCCAAGCCGTTGGGCATTCCCGCCTACATCTACGATGCGGTCACCAGCGATGAGCTGCTGCCTGAGGCCAGGGTCACCGGCTTTAAGGAGGTCACCCGTACCAGCTTCTGCCATGTGCTCAACGCCCGGGCCACCTCCCACAAGTACGCCGAGGCCCTGGGACGCAAGTATGAGGACATGAATCTGGTGGTAGCCCATCTGGGCGGCGGCATCTCCATCTCCGCCCACAGCCATGGCCGGATTATCGACTCGGTGTCCGATGATGCCGGGCCTTTCTCCCCGGACCGGTCCGGCAGCCTCAATATGCTCTACGTGGTGGATATGTGCTACTCCGGCAAATACACCAAGCCGGAGATGCTGAAAAAGCTGCGGGGCGA
>CABVDR010000104.1 GCA_902497145.1 uncultured Oscillospiraceae bacterium | reverse complement strand
AGCTGCGGGAGCGCCAGGACTATATCACCAAGGTCATCCGGGTGGAGGAGGAGAATTTCGCCAAGACCATCGACAGCGGCCTGAAGATCTTTGGCGACATGCTCTCGGAGCACAAGGCCAAGGGGGAGAGCACCTTCTCCGGCGCCGACGCCTTCAAGCTGTATGACACCTATGGCTTCCCCATTGACCTGACCCTGGAGATGGTGGAGGAGCAGGGCATGAAGCTGGACGAGGCTGAGTTCCACAAGCAGATGGACGAGCAGCGTCAGCGCGCCCGGAAGGCCCGGGAGGCTCTGGGCGACCTGGGCTGGGCCGGCGTGGAGTTCGGCAAGGACGTGCCCGAGACTGAGTTTGTGGGCTATGACCATACCGCCATTGACGACGCCAAGGTAGTGGCCCTGGTGGTGGAGAACGAGCAGGCCGAGGAGGTCATGCCCGGGGTCGAGGCCATCGTGGTGCTGGACAAGACCCCCTTCTACGCCGAAATGGGCGGCCAGGTGGCCGACCACGGCACCATCTCTGCCGACGGCGTCACCTTCCAGGTCACCGATGTGCAGAAGAACAAGGGCGGCAAGTATATGCACACCGGCAAGCTCACCCAGGGCGTGCTGAAGGTGGGCGACACCGTTTCCGCCGCCATCGATGTCAAGCGCCGCAAGGCCGTCATGCGCGCCCACTCCGCCACCCACCTGCTGGATAAGGCGCTGCGCACCGTGCTGGGCGACCACGTCCATCAGGCCGGTTCCTTGGTGGAGGAGGACCGCCTGCGCTTTGACTTCACCCACTTCTCCGCCCTGACCGCTGAGGAGCTGGGCAAGGTGTCCGCCATGGTCAACGAGGCGGTGCTGGAGGGCTATGACATCCACACCGACGTGCTGCCCATCGAGGAGGCTAAGAAGCGCGGCGCCATCGCTCTGTTTGGCGAGAAGTACGGCGACACCGTCCGCGTGGTGGATATGGGTAACGGCTACTCCGTGGAGTTCTGCGGCGGCACCCACCTGGACAACACCGCCAAGGTGGGCGTGTTCCACATCTCCAGCGAGTTCTCCGTGGCCAGCGGCGTGCGCCGCATCGAGGCTACTACCGGCCAGGCCTCTCTGGACATCATGAACCACAACCAGGAGATGCTCTTCCAGGCCGCCGCTGCCTTGAAGGCCAAGCCCGGCGAGCTGCGGGAGAAGGCGGAGCAGACCATGGCCGAGGTGAAGAGCCTGCACCAGATGGTGGAGAAGTTTAAGGCCAAGGAGTCCGCCGGTGAGGCTGACCGCTTCCTGTTCGGTGCCCGCCAGGTGGGCGAGCTGAAGGTGCTGACTGCCACTATTGCTGACGCAGATGCCAACAAGCTGCGCCAGATGGGCGATATGCTGCGGGATAAGGCCCCCAATGTAGTGGCTGTGCTGGCCACTGTCAACGGCGAGAAGATCACCTTCCTGGCCGTTTGCGGCAAGGAAGCCGTAGCCAAGGGTATCAAGGCTGGCGAGATTATCAAGAACGTCACTGCCATCTGCGGCGGCAAAGGCGGCGGCAAGCCGGACAGCGCTATGGGCGGCGGTACCGATGTGCTGAAGCTGGACGATGCACTGGCTTCCATTGACGACTTTGTGGCTGGAAAGCTGAAATAAGCCCATACGCAGATCCGGCGCAGACGCCGCCAACAAGCGTTTTGCCAAGGGGCAAAACCTTGGCGGAGGGCGAATTCACTTCGCCCGAGCATTTGAAATGGAAGGGTTCCCATACCAGAGGAAACTGGTATGGGACGGCGGCAAGCCCTATGGGGCCCCCGCCGGAGCCCAACGAAGTGGGTTCGGCGGGGAGAGGAGGAGCAACGGAACGGCCGAGTTTTCGCCGCAGGCGGAAACGAGAGATGTGGAGTTTGCTACGACGAGGGCGGCGGCACCGACGTGCTGAAGCTGGACGATGCGCTGGCTTCCATTGACGACTTTGTGGCTGGAAAGCTGAAATAAGAAATGGTATGATCCAATAAAGGGACGGCCCTTGGCCGTCCCTTAAATTTTTCTTTTGTTCTGCAACTTTTCTTCCCGCTCAATCGTGTAACAAGCAGAAAGACAAAAAGGAGGTGTCCGGGATGAGCTGCACACACAGCGGAGAGGAAATGGCCGCCCTCTATCGCCGCCATGTATCCATGGTGTATCAGATCTGCCTGATGCTGCTGAAGAATGTGCCTGACGCAGAGGACGCCACCCAGAATGTTTTTCGCAAGGTGATGGAGCAGGACACGCCCTTTCGTGATCCGGAGCATGAAAAGGCCTGGCTGATCGTCACCGCCCGAAATGAGTGCCGGGACCAGCTGAAGCACTGGTGGCGGAAAAAACGAGAAAGTGCAGAAGCTTTACAGCATATGAGCTGGGAGCAGCCGGAGGACACGGGGCTGAAGGAGCTCATCTGGGCTCTGCCGGAACAGGACCGTCTGGTACTGTATCTCCACTATTACCAGGGGTATACCGCCCAGGAAATTGCGCAGCTGCTGGGCAAGAAACCGTCCACGGTCCGCACCTGGCTGGTTCGGGCACGGAAAAAACTAAGATTAAGAATGGAGGCGGAAGGATATGACATTCCATGAGCTGAACCGGGCCTTTGAGGCATTTACGCCCACTGAGGAGCAGGAACAGGCCATGCTGGATCGCCTCCTGGCAGAACAAAAGGAGGTTAGGCCTGTGAGCCGAGTGAAAAAGATGACCGCCGTTTTGGTGGCCGCCGCCCTGCTGCTGATGGTCTGTGCCTTTACCGTAGTGACCGGGTTGGACCAGCGGATGCTGGCGTATTTTGGCGCAGGGGAGGAAGACGCCCAGCAGGTGTCCGGCGGCGTTGTGGGGGTGGAGAAGAGCTTCCACTATGCCAATGGCTGGACTATCAACATTGCGCAGGTGCTGGCAGACCGGTATTCCATGGCGGTGTTGACCGAGGTGGTCGCCCCGGAGGGGACTGCTTTAGACGGGGAGGCCTACTATTTTGAGTTAGGAATGGAGCTGCCGCCTTCGGAGAAAAATCAGCCCGTCAGCAGCGGTTGGGGCTACGGCCCGGTGGTTCTGGAGGATGAGGACCCGGGAGACAATCGGCTCACTTTCCTGACTACCAAGGGTGTCCGAGAGCTGGGGGCCGAGGACCTGCTGGGGCAGAACGTCACCCTGACTCCCGAATGGCTGTTGGAAAGCGGAGGCAAGAAATTAAATGTGGACTTCTCGATGGAGGAGCAGGAGCAGAGCTGCACGGTGACCCTGCCGGAGCAGGACAGCGGAAAAACCTATGCGCTGAAGGAGTCGATCCAGGTGGATGGGGAAACCATGACCCTGAGTGATCTCTATCTCTCCCCCATCAGTCTGGCATTCTCTCTATATAGCGAGGCAAACAACCCACAGGAATTTGGGCCATCGGAGATGACCGGTATGGAGGAAGAAGCTGTCCTGCACCTGACAGGGGGCGAGGCGGTGACCTTGCGGCGGGTGGTGTCCCAAACCTACGACCAGAATACGGGAGTCATCCACAGTGTCTTCCAGACAGATCAGATTATCCAGCCGGAGGAAGTCGTTTCCATCACCCTGCTGGGTCAGACCTTTTCGCTGGACGGCCTGACCCCTGTGGAGAGCTGAGTGGATTGCCCATTGCAATTTCACAAAAATGAGGTACAATGGTCTTACTTGACAAACAAAGGAGGTTTCCCAATGTCCGATTGTCTGTTTTGTAAGATCGCAAACGGCCAGATCCCGTCCAACAAGGTCTATGAGGACGAGACGGTCTATGCCTTTTACGACATCGATCCTCAGGCACCCACCCATTTCCTGGTGATCCCCAAGACTCACATCGCTTCCGTGGCCGAGGTCACCCCCGAAAATGCCACGGTGGTGGCTCACATCTTTGCCGTGATCTCCAAGGTGACCAAAGAGCTGGGTCTGGAGAGCTACCGTGTGGTCTCCAACATCGGCGAGCAGGCGGGCCAGTCTGTGCCCCATCTGCATTTCCATGTGCTGGCTGGCCGGGATATGACTTGGCCTCCGGGCTGATTGCCTGCGAGCCGATTCCGACCCCAAGGGGGGCGGCGGCGCTTTTGCGCCGGACAAGCGTTTTGCGCGATGCGCAAAACCTTGGCGGAGGCGGGATTCATTCCCGCCGAGCATAAAAAACTGGGGTCCCCATTGGCGCTTGTGGCAATGGGGGGAGCAGGCGGGCCAGTCTGTGCCCCATCTGCACTTCCATGTGTTGGCTGGCCGGGATATGACTTGGCCTCCGGGCTGATGATGTCTTGAAAACAAACAACACGCCCCTCGTTTCCGGAACAGGAAACGAGGGGCGTATGTTATTGCAGTTTGGATATCCAGCGAGCCAGAAGCAGCCACAAAAGCCCGCCCACCTGATAGGCCACGAAATCCCGGGGATCAAAAACTGCTTTCGCTTTCCAAAGAGGAGCCAGTACCTCCCACACCAGCCCGCAGACAAGCAGCAGGGGAACGGTCTGTTTCCAGGAGCGGATGGGCGGCAGACGGCCCAAGTCCAGCAGCAGATCAGTCCAGGCCACCATGGCAAGCCCGGCAAACAGGTCGTTGGCGTAGCACGCCAGAAACCAGTGAAGCCACCCTGAGGCGGCTGGCTGGAGTGCCAGTCGGTTTGTCAGATAGAAAGCCCCCGCCAGCAGGAGCAGCGCGGTATTGAGGCGTTTCATAAAATAGAGAGGATGAGAATGGCGCAGATTACCCCCAGGATTACCGCCCCTACCGTGGCGCCGAAGGACATGCCGCCAGTAGATTGATGATAGGGGTTGTCCAGCAGACGCGGGAGGGATGCGTCGCCAGTGGGATCGGAACAGATCAGCAGATTGTTTGACTGGATGAAGCGACTTTGGAGTGTACGTGCCTGTTCCAGAGACAGCCCGCGGAATAATATGTTGGGTGCATTCTGAAGGATGCTTTCGGTATCTTTCAGCGTATAATTTTCCGGAAGGGGGAAACTGGGTTTGTAGACCCCTTCGTCACAGATCTGATAGAGGGTCCCGCTGTCCTCCGGGGAAGAGATACAATATTGCACAACCAAAGCGTACTGCTCTTTCAGTACCGGAGGTTCTTTCAGAGAATAGCCGCAGTTGGGGCAAAAGTTGTCCAGTCCGGTGACAATAGCCTGACAGCCAGGACAACGGGTTGGGGCAGTGGTTTGCTCCGTCTCTTTGCCCAGCAGCAGCCAGTCGGAGGACACGCCGAACAGCCGGCACATCTCCGCCAGATAGGCCACATCCGGGTTACTTTGACCGCTCTCCCACTTGCTCACCGCCTGCCGGGAGACGCCTAGTTTTTCTCCCAGCTGTTCCTGGGACAGTCCGGCCTGCTTTCGGGCCAGGGCAATGCGTTCCTTCAATTCCATGGAAATCACTCCATATCTCCGTCTTCTTTCTGATTCCAGCATAGCAAAGGATGGTCCCGTTGACAAGAAAAAGAAGCTGGAATCCTGTCAACCTCAGGTTGACAGCGGGGATTTTGGGGCAAAGATGGGAGCGGACTTGACACAAAGGCCCAAGAATGATAATATACTGACTTGTAAAGCGCAAGGAACGGAAAAGTAACGTCCTACCCAGCAGACAGAGAGAGCCCTTCACCGGCTGAAAGGGGGCTTCGGTTGGCGGATGTGAAGTGCGTCCGGGAGCGCGGCGGGTAATGCCGCCCGGCTTGGCCCCGATAGCAGTCAGACAAGTGAGAAATGAGAGTGGAACCGCGATACAGTCGCCTCTTATGCCCAGGTGGGCGTGAGAGGCGTTTTTGTTTTCTCCAAACGGACCGAAGGAGGTGCAGGGTATGTGTAGAGCAGACAAGATGATGGGGCAGATGTGTCGATGTCGGGACGCACAGCACACCATGAGCATACCATATCATGCGCCTCAATCGGCGCCGGCCGGAGCCAGTGTGCCCCGGAGAAAAGGAGGATACTATGTTTCGTTCCCTGATGGAGACGCTGGAGGCCTATCAGCGCCGTGACCCGGCGGCCCGCTCTAAGCTGGAGATTTTTTTGCTGTACCAGGGGGTCCACGCCACCCTGTATCACCGCCTGGCCCATTGGTTATACTGCCATAACTGGAAGTTTTTAGCTCGGTTTGTCTCCCAGTGGAACCGGTTTTGGACCGGCATCGAGATCCACCCCGGGGCCAAGATCGGCCGCCGGTTCGTCATTGACCACGGCATGGGCATCGTCATCGGCGAGACGGCCGAGGT
>CABVDR010000103.1 GCA_902497145.1 uncultured Oscillospiraceae bacterium | reverse complement strand
ACTCGCTACCTCCACCTTGGCAAGGTGGCGCTCTACCAGATGAGCTACACTCGCAGAATTAAGATGCACCTTACGATACATCTTAAAATACACTTGGAGCGAGTGACGAGGCTCGAACTCGCTACCTCCACCTTGGCAAGGTGGCGCTCTACCAGATGAGCTACACTCGCAAGCGACAAGCGATATTATAACAGAAAATCCCTCGATGTCAACTCTTTTTCGAAATTTTTTCAAATTCCTTTCCAGACCTCTATTGGGTGCAGGCCGGCACCTGTTGGGTATCCCAGACGTAGCCCTGTGCGGTCATGGTCTGATCCACATCGTAAGTCACGCTGCCGCTCCGGCTCAAATCCACATGGCGGTAGCCGGAGGCGGTCTCCACCACATTCCAGAAATGGCTCTCCCCGTTTTTCTGCCCATCCACCACAGAGCAGGAGATCCCCACCTGACGGCACAGCAGGCTCAGCGCCAGAGCGGTCCCCTGGCTGTCTGCCCCACCGCCCAATAGAGCGTCATAAGCCGTACTGCCCCCTTGGGCCGAGTAGGCGCCGGCAGACTGCATGGCCTGCAGCACGCCGGACAGCTTTTCCCGGGTGCTGGTCAGATCCTGCAGAGGCTGACACAGCCGCTCCGCCTCCCGGGTCAGAGAGTTGCGCCGGCTCTCCAGAGTCTGCAGAGACTGATGATAAGTCAAGGTGACCTCCACGATCCGCTGCTGTCCGCTGCTGGGGTACATGGCCACCTGGGCTTCCGGGAAGTCCAGGGCGGCAGCCGGATTTGAGAGATAGGCCTCCCGCACCAGCTGCTGGATGTAGGACTCGTCCTCTTCAAAGTAGCTGATGCGCAGCACCACCTCATTGGAGAAGGTGGACAGGGCCCGGCTGAGTTCGCTGCGGATGGCAGCGGCACCGGTAGCATCCACGATGGAGGCCACCTGCTCCCGGGTACGGCGGTAGGTAATCTGTACGTCCGCCTCATAGCTGCCCACAATGGAGATGACGCTGTACTTAATATAGTCCACGGCGTAGGCCCCCAGCGGATCCTCTTGCTTCACTTCCAGGCAGGCTTCATCCATGAGCTTTTTAAAGTCCGCTTCTTCCCCCGCATAGCGGATGGAACCGCTGTCTTCCCCCTGATTTACCAGGTAAATGAGCGCGTTGACCAGCTCCTGGTAGTTCTCCACCCGCATGGTGTTGGAGTCCCCCTCTGCAGTGGGGGTAGCGCTGTGGGCGGTGACCGAGGAGTAGTCCCGGTTGAGCATGGAAGCACACCCTGTGTTCAACAGCAGCAAGGCAGCCAACCCGATCCCGATCATCTTTTTGCCCATCCAGGACTCCTCCTCTCACCCGCTTTGGGCAGCTTACAGGCCCAATTCTTCTCCGATCAGCACCACTTCCGCCTGCTCAAAGCCGGTAGGCTTTCTCCACAGGACGCTCAGGCCCCGGCAGATGCGCTCCGGACTCTTACAGTCGTAGCAGCGGTCCGCCTTGACAGCGCAGGGGGTTTTCTTCCCCAGACGCTGGGCATTCTTGGGGGCGGCAATATTTCTGGCCCGCCACAGGGCCTTCTCAAAATCGGGCTCGATCTTGTTGCAGCCCACCACATAGTACACCCGCTTGGGACCGAACATGGAGGCGGCCACCCGGTTGCAGTTGCCGTCGATATTGACGATCTCTCCGGTCTCAGCCAAGCCGTTCACCGAGGTGAGGTACACATCGGCCAGCAGGGCCCGGCGCAGCTCGCCCCCCTCCCAGTGCCAGATCACCTCATTGTGCTGGGAGAGCCGCTCAGACAGGCCCATGGCCTGAATGGTCATAGAGCCGCCAATGCCCACCGTCGCCTTGTCGATCTGGGCGTCCAGGTAGTCCGCCGCCTCCTTAGCGGTGGCAAAGTAGCTGGTCTGAAAGCCCCGCTCCTCCAGATTTTTCCGCAAACGTTCCATATCTGCCATGTTTTCTGCTCCTTTCCGGGCTTTACCCCTCTATAATAGTTACACTGCGTCTTTGTGGTAGGTCTTAAAGCCGTTGCCCGTCACCTCATGGGCGTTGCAGACGATGATAAAGGCGTTTTTGTCGATCTCAAAGATCATCTGCTTCAGGTCTACGATCTCCTTTTGTTTAAAGGCACACATGAGCACCCGCTTTTCCGAACCGGAGTAGGCGCCCTCGCCCCGCAGTACGGTCACGCCCCGGTCCAGATCCCGTACGATCACATCAGAGATGGCCTGGGCCCGGTCACTGATGATATAGGCCACCTTGGCGGTATCCATACCGTAGAGCACCGCATCGGTCACATAGGCGGACACCACCTGAGCGATGACGCCGTACAGCGCGGCCATCACATCGCCAAAGGCAATAGCCACCAGGATAATAACTGCCATATCAATGACCAGCAGCAGCTTTCCCATGGGGGCCCAGGGCAGCTTCAGCTTCACCAGCCGGGCAATCAGGTCGGTGCCGCCGGTGGTGGCTCCCTGGAGGAACCGCGCCGCCGCAGATGGCGGCCAGCATCCGGTCCATAGGGGCAAAATCAAACATCCAGTTGATGGCATCCACCGCCACCGAGGACAGGGCCATGGAGTACAGGGATGTGATCAGCAGATGTCCGCCAATATACTTCCACCCCAGAATAAACAAGGGGATGTTGATGACCAGCACAAAAATACCAATGGGGACCACTGGGAAAAACGCGTTGACCACCTGACCTACGCCGGTGATGCCGCCAAAGCCGATGGCGTTGGGGGTATAGAACCAGTCAAAGCCGATGGCATATAAAATGGACCCGAACGTGATCCAAAAATAGGCCTCTGCCGTCTTTTTTGCAGTAACTTTACTCATCGAAACCCTCCCTTTTCCTTCTTAATCACACAAAACAAACATATTATGTCCCTTCCTGATCCAGCAGAGACATCTGGGTCTCCCCCCGGTCCTCCTCCCGCAGCAGAGCGCCGGCAATGGGCAGGCTCTTGGCCCGGTAGCGGGACAGGTTGACGATGGGAGTGTCCGCCAGGGGCTTGGCGTCAGTCACCATCCGCTTGGCCTTCAGGGCCATCACATTGACGCCCTGGGTGGTGCGGGTGGTTTTGGGTGCCAGGGCAGCGGTGTGGAAGATCATGCAGCGGCCGTCGCTGGAGTAAACCGCCACCTCCAGGTCCTCCCGCAGCAGCATGGCAGTCACCAGCGGCGCCTTGTCCGAGTAGGCCCCGGTGAGCTTCTTGCGCCGGGTTTGGGTCTGGTAGGCACTTAGCTCCACCCGGGCCGCCTTGCCGTTTTCAAAGAAGAACAGCAGCTGTCCCGAGTAGTCCCCGGGGATGCAGGCCCACAGGACCCGCTCCTCCGCCTCCATGGCCAGCTTGGTAGGCAGGTAGTCGCCCAACACACTGGCCTTGCTGTCGTCAAACTCGCTCAGGCGGGTCTTGTAGCACTGCTGCTTGTCAGTAAACACCAGCAGCTCATCCCGGTTGGTGGCCTCCCACTGAAGGTAGGGACCATCTCCCTCCTTATATTTCTGATCGCTTGCCATGCGCAGAGACTGGGGCGTGATCTTTTTGAGATACCCCTCCCGGGACAGGAACAGATTGACCGGGTAGTCGGGGGTTTCGTCCTCCTCCGGCGTCTCATCCAGCATATGCTCGTAGACGATATCGGTACGCCGGGGCTGGGCGTACTTCTTCTTCACCTCGGTAAGCTCCTTGGTGATGATCTTCCGGATGCGCTTGGGGTCGTTCACCGTGGCCTCCAGGTCGGCAATCTCCCCCTCCAGGGCGTCTACCTCCTGGGTGCGCTTGAGGATATACTCCTTGTTGATGTTACGCAGGCGGATGTCGGCCACATACTCGGCCTGGACCTGGTCGATTCCGAAGCCGATCATCAAGTTGGGCACTACCTCCGCGTCCTCCTCCGTCTCCCGGATGATGCGGATGGCCCGGTCGATATCCAGCAGGATCCGCCGCAGGCCTTTCAGCAGGTGCAGCTTATCCTGCTTCTTCTTCATCTCATAGTACACCCTGCGGCGCACACAGTCCATACGCCAGGCGGTCCACTCCTCCAGAATTTCCCGCACCCCCATCACCCGAGGCATGCCCGCAATGAGGATGTTGAAGTTGCAGGACTGAGAGTCCATCAAAGGAGTGGAGCGGAACAGCTTGGCCATCAGCTTGTCCGGGTCGGTACCCCGCTTGAGGTCGATGGTCAGCTTCAGGCCGCTCAGGTCGGTCTCGTCCCGCATGTCGGCAATTTCCTTGATCTTGCCCGCCTTGATAAGCTCCGCCACCTTGTCCATAATGGCCTCCGAGGTGGTGGAGTAGGGAATCTCATAGATCTCGATGAGATTTTCGCTTTTTAGATAGCGCCACTTGGAGCGCACTTTAAAGGAGCCCCGGCCTGTGCGGTAGATTTCCCCCAGCGCCTTCTCGTCGTAGAGAAGCTCGCCGCCGGTGGGCAGATCAGGTCCTTTCAGGGTGGCCATCAGATCGCACTTGGGGTCCTTCAGATAGGCGATGGTGGTGTCGCACACCTCCCCCAGGTTAAAGCCGCACAGGTTGCTGGCCATGCCCACGGCGATACCCTGGTTGGCGCTCACCAACACGTTGGGGAAGGTGGTGGGCAAGAGGGTAGGCTCCTTCATCTTGCCGTCGTAGTTGTCCACAAAATCTACCGTATCCTGGTCGATGTCCCGGAACAGCTCAGCGCAGATGGCGTCCAGGCGCACCTCGGTATACCGGCTGGCCGCCCAGGCCATGTCCCGGGAATACACCTTACCGAAGTTGCCCTTGGAGTCCACAAAGGGGTGCAGCAGCGCCCCGTAACCCCGGCTGAGGCGGACCATGGTGTCGTAGATGGCCGCATCGCCGTGGGGGTTTAATTTCATGGTCTGCCCCACTACGTTGGCGCTCTTGGTCCGCGCCCCGCCCAGCAGCTTCATCTGGTACATGGTGTACAGCAGCTTGCGGTGGGAGGGCTTAAAGCCGTCAATCTCCGGGATGGCCCGGGAGACAATGACGCTCATGGCGTAGGGCATGTAGTTGAGTTCCAGCGTCTCAGTAATGGGCTGCTCCAGCACCTCGGCGTGCAGCCCCATGACGTTGGGGTTGTCGAATTTCTTCCCCTCCTGAGGGGTCTTCTTTTTTGCCATTGGTTTCCTTCCTTATTACGAAATATCTGCCAGTTCCAGATACTTATATCCGTTGTCCGCAATGTGGCTCTTCCGGCCCGCCAGGTCGTCGCCCAGCAGCAGGTCAAAGACCTGGGCGGTGCGCTCCACGTCCTCGGGCATCACCTTGATCAGGCGGCGGGTGGCCGGGTTCATGGTGGTCAGCCACATCATGTCCGGCTCGTTCTCACCCAGACCCTTGGAGCGCTGGATGTCGTACTTCTTCCCCTCCAGGGTGGCTACAATGTCGTTTTTCTCCTTGTCGGAGTAGGCAAACCAGGTCTTGTCCTTGCAGGTGATCTCATAGAGGGGAGACTCGGCGATATACACATAGCCCTGCTGGATGAGGGTGGGAGTCAGGCGGTAGAGCATGGTGAGCACCAGGGTGCGGATCTGGAACCCGTCCACGTCGGCATCGGTGCAGATGACGATTTTGTTCCAGCGCAGGTTGGCCAGATCGAAGGTGGCCAAGTCCTTGGCCCGCTTGTCGTGGACCTCCACGCCGCAGCCCAGCACCTTCAGCAGGTCGGTAATAATGTCGCTCTTGAAGATCTTGCCGTAGTCCGCCTTCAGGCAGTTGAGGATTTTGCCTCGGATGGGCATAATGGCCTGGAACTCCCCATCCCGGGCCAACTTAACGCTTCCCAGTGCGGAGTCACCCTCCACGATATACAGCTCGCTGCGCTCAATGTCCTTGGTGCGGCAGGGGACAAACTTCTGCACCCGGTTGGAAATGTCCATGGAGCCGGTGAGTTTCTTTTTGATGTTCAGCCGGGTACGCTCAGCGGTCTCTCGAGAGCGTTTATTCACCAGCACCTGCTCGGCGATCTTCTGGGCGTCGAAGGGATTTTCGATAAAGTAGACCTCCAGCTGAGAGCGGAGGAACTCGGTCATGGCCTCCTGAACAAACTTGTTGTTGATGGCCTTCTTGGTCTGGTTTTCATAGGAGGTCTGGGTTGAGAAGTTGTTGGAAACCAGCACCAGGGCGTCCTGAATGTCGTTGAAGGTGATTTTGGCCTCGTTCTTCTGGTACTTTCCCTGCTGCTTGAGGTAGGCGTCAATGGCGGAGACAAAGGCAGACTTCATGGCCTTCTCCGGAGAGCCGCCGTGCTCCAGCCAGGAGGAGTTGTGGTAGTGCTCCACCACGGATACCCGGTTGGAGAAGCAGAAGGACACGCTCAGTTTCACCTTGTACTCCGGCTTGTCGTCCCGGTCCCGGCCTTTCCGCTCCGTCTGCCAGAACACGGGCTGGGTGAGGGGGTCCTCCCCCGCCAG
>CABVDR010000102.1 GCA_902497145.1 uncultured Oscillospiraceae bacterium | reverse complement strand
CGGTCCAGGAGCTTGAAGTCGGAGGCCCGGGACATGTCGATCTTGGTGGCGCTACTGATAAAATAGTAGAAGGTCTTGGCCGCCAGGGTGTGCAGAGAGCTCTCCTCGCCCCGGGTCACCTTAACTCCCTCCACTACCTGATAGCCCTGCTGCCAAAGGCGGTACATCTCCACAATCTTCTCCGGCGGGTGCTGCAGGTCGCAGTCCAGCACTACCACGCAGTCCCCCTTGGCCTGGGCCAGGCCGGCAAAAATGGCGGCCTCTTTGCCGAAGTTGCGGGAGAAACACACCCCCCGCACCTCTGGGTGCCGGGCAGCCTGAGCCTGGATTGCCTTCCAGGTCCCGTCCCGGGAGCCGTCGTTGACAAAGAGAATCTCGTGTCGGATGCCCTCTCCCTCCAGCAGAGGACAGATGGTGTCCGCCGCCAGGGGGACGGAGTCCTGCTCGTTATAGGCTGGGAGCACCACCGTCAGCAGTCCGTCCCGCAGGGTTTTCTGTATCTCCATGGATTCATCTCCTGTTTTCATAGGCGATCTCGTAGTCGCTCTTGGGGGTATACTCCTCCTGCACCTTGACTACGATCCGGCCGTCCAGCTTTTGGACGCTGCCGTCGGCGGGATACAGGGGCATGTCCCGGAACTCCTTGGACTGGGATACCTCCAACATAATCTCCTCGTCCGGCTCCTCCACAGGGATGTTGAGCCAGTCCTGGAGATAGTAGTAAATGTGCTTATTGAGGGGGGCGACGGTATTCAAGGGGACGCTGTAATGGTCCACCTGGGCGTAGCTCTCAATCTGGGAGTAGATCCGATCCACCGGGAAGGACCCGATAATGACGATCTCCTCTTCCCCCGTGTAGCCCGGGCAGCTCTCAATCCGTTCCATGAGCCGAGTAGCGTAGCTAAGGGTGGCGCGGTGGGCCTGCTCCGAGGCGGTGTAGAGGATGTTGTTGATGTTAGCACCGTAGAGAGTCAGGCAGACCATGCAGGCCGCCAGCACCCAGGACACACTGACCCCCACCTTGGGCCGGGGCAGCAGACTCAGCCCCAGGTCCGCACACAGAAGCACCGCCGCGTACACCAGCACATAGGGGTACTTCATGATGGGAGTGGCATCGGAGAAGGGGGCAACAATCTGGGCAAAGCCCACCGCCGCAGGCAGCAGCAGGAGCATGACCACAGCGCCAGCCACCCGCCAAACCTCTTTCCACAAGGAGCGGCGCACCAAAATGGCAAAGAAACATACCGCCGCCAGCAGGGCAGCCAGCAGGTTGAGCACCGCAAACAGGGGCGTGGTAAAGGCGTTGGACGAGCCGGGAATAAAGAAGAATACCACCACCTGCTTATAAGTGGACAGCAGCAGAGAGGGCAGCTGGGCGATGGGGTAGCCGCTGCCGGCCTGGCTCATGCCCAAGTAGTCCAGCAGCTCCAGCCCCTTTACCTTCAGGAAAATCTGAAGGATACCATAGTAGAGCACAGCGCCCACCGCCAGAAAGACCAGCAAACGCACGCCCAGCAGCGCAGTGCTTTTACATTCCGTCCGGTGGCTGAGGCACTGCTTCAAAATGAGCAGCACCGACACAGCCACCGCCACAGCGGCATAGGCCTGGTAGATCCCCATGGACAGGGCCAGCAGCACGCTGCCCCCCAAGGCCCACAGCCAGCCCCGCTTGGCCAGAGCTACCGACAGCACCGCCAAAAAGATGGCCAGGCAGTAAGCTGAGGCGGTAAACATGTAGAGGAAGGTATAGCCCATGCAGGGGAAGGCGGCCATACTGATGCCCAGCAGGGCAGACAGGGCCCGGCTGCGCATTCCCAGGATCCCCACAATCCCAGCTGCCGCCATGGCCAGGAAGACCATGGAGAAAAAGCCGATGAGGGCTGGCATCTGGGTAAAGGTATTTAAGGCGGAGGCGTAGTGGAGAAACCACCGCCCCGACACGGTCATCTGCTGGGGATCAAAGACCCGGCTGAGGCCGTCGGAGTTGGGAATGATATTGGTAAAAGCAAACAGGTGCACCAGATAACCCGATACAAAGCAGGCCAAAAAGGCAGCCCGCTGGGCGGGAGAGGTACGCTGGAACAAATTTCCGACAATGCGGTCAAGGGGCATGAAAGGACCTCCTTCGAAGCCTGACTGTTCTGGTCTGTCCGGCGATGTTTGGCCAAACAGTCCCAGGAGTACTTCTGTGTTTCTTTGGATGATTGCAGTGCATATTGTAGGATACTTTGCGGAAAATTGCAAGGGGAACCGCTTTTATGTCGTCGGTTGGAAATATCCGCTGCCGTTCTCCTCCCAGATCTTGCCCAGGAGGTTCCCCTGCTTGTCCGTCACTTGACAGCTTTCCGTTCCGTCCGGCTTTAACTGCGCCTGGATCAGCTGCTGCCCGTCATAATAGTAAAGGCGGTCAAAGCAGTCCGGTGCGTTGGTCTTCCGGTTCCATGGCTGATACATGGGAGTAGTAGGCAAAGGGGTCACATTCGGCCAGTCGATCCCGCTCTTGGCCGCCAGCAAACCGGCAAAGGCCCAGCTGTTCTCCGTACAGCCGTGGATGTGCTCGTGATAGTAGAAGTTCTGGTCGGCCAGATAGGTAGGCTCCACATTCAGAATCCCCACCTTGGTGTCCTGTCCCACGCCGTCCTGCTCCAGGGTGGACAGCACCGTTTCGGCAATCTGCTGGTCGGCCAGATAGGTGTCCCGGTAATCCCGCACCTCGGACAGGCAGGCCACCAGGCACACCAGGGCAAAGGCCGCCGAGATCCAGGGCAGGGCCTTGCGCCAGCGGCACAAAACCCACGCCGCCAACGTATCCACGATCAGTGCGATGCCAGCAAAAGAAGTCACCGTGCCCCGCAGAGAAAACCAAGGGTTGCCTAAGATCAAAAATGGCGTCACCGGAGCCACGGCCAAAAGGATACCCGCCAGCAAGGCCAGCAGCCGGATGGATGGAGAATCCGATTTCTCTGCTCCGCGCTCCCGGTACATCAGCCATCCCAACAGTCCGCAGCCCACGAAAGCCAACATCAGCCACAGCCAAAGCCCGTCGGAGACCAGCATTTCCGTCCCCCGGATAACCCCCTTGCCCAGCGTCAGCAGACCGCCCTTGCCGAACGCCTCCCCGATCTGCTCCAGCACCCGAGGCAAAAAATTATCCCAATAGTAGGGTGTATTGGGCAGCAGCACCTCACTGCGGGCAGCATGTTGGTTATAAGGGGCCATCAGGGCAAGGAATTTCAAGTAGAGTACCATGGCCGCCGGAGCCCACAGAGCTGCCGCACAGCGTCCCTTCTTGCTCCGCAGTTCCAACAGAGCAAGCCCCAGCACCAGCGTCATAGACAGCACAGCACACTGTTCATAAAACCCGAAGGGCAGCAGCTGAAGGGGCAGATACGCTGTCAGCCAGTACCACCGCCCGGTATCCAGCCAGTGGGCAAAAGCCATTGCCGCCAGGCAGCCAAAAAACATGCCTCCCACGATACGGGTGGAGGCAGACATCCAATAGAGCCCCTCCATACCCAGAGGCAGCAGGGTCATTACCACCGGGAACACCGGTCCCACTGTGAAACAGCGCCGCAGCAGAGACCAAATCATCCCCACACAAAGTACATACAAGAGAGAAATGAGTACAACTCCCACCAGCATGTGGTCAAAGAGCCTGCCCCACACAAAATAATCAGCCAGATCAGCCAGGGGTCTGGAGACTAATAGTCCCGCTGTTTGTACCAGAGCCCAGAAAGAACTACTGGTGAGATAGTTGTGGTACTGAATGTAGTCGTCCAGTTGGGGATAATAGCTTAACCCGAATGCGCAGTACCGCAGGACCAGCAAACCGGCCAGCGCAAGCAGCACCGCGCAAAACAGCTTTCGTCTGGACAAATCGGGACGAAGCATAAGCCCCTCCTTTTAGTATAAAACAGGACAAAACCCAAAAAATCGAAACAAAATCAGCGTTTCTTGGCTTGCCTTACAGTTTATCATTCCCTCTCCCCCGGCGCAAGGATTAGTTTCCATAAAATCCGCGGGGGTTTTCTGGAAAAAGCGCACAGAATTTGGCTCCTTTTTTCTCGTACCGTGTCGTTTTGTTGAATTTTTCGGATTGCCTTGAAATGCGGCGGATTCTATTGTAGAATAAACAATATCATAAGAATATGTGGATGGAAGCGTCCTTCACACGCTTCCTTGTCTTCCGTTTTTCTGCCCCAACAAACGTTTTGGTTGTTGGGGCAGTGCTGAGACAGTACCAAACAACGTGCGGGTCCGGTATTGACCCGCTGGAAAGGAGTCCCTATGAGCATGACCGTCGTGCGGCACGTGGACCCCCGCAGTCCCGCCCACCGCTCCGGCGTACGGGCCGGGGACACCCTGCTGGAAATCAATGGTACCCCCATTGTGGATGTGCTGGACTATAAGTTTTACAGCTATGATCCCCGCTTGGAGCTGACCCTCCTCTCCCCCGACGGAACCCGGCGCACCGTCCACGTGCGCAAGGAGGAGGGCCAGGACCTGGGACTGGACTTTGAGACCTACCTTATGGACCGGGCCCGCTCCTGTGCCAACAACTGCATCTTCTGCTTTGTGGATCAGATGCCCCCCGGCATGCGGGACACCTTATACTTTAAGGATGATGACGCCAGGCTGTCCTTCCTCATGGGCAACTACCTCACCTTGACCAATCTCTCCAAGCGGGAGGTACAGCGCATCATTGACCTGCACATCAGCCCCATCAACGTCTCGGTGCACACCACCGACCCCCAACTGCGGGTAGAGATGCTGAAAAACAAGCGTGCCGGAGAGACCATCGACATCATGCGCCGCTTTGCCGCCGCCAACATCACTATGAACTGCCAGATTGTCTCCTGTCCCGGCGTCAACGACGGTCCCGCCCTGGACCGTACATTAAAGGATTTGTCGGAGATGTACCCCGGCGTGGCCAGTGTGGCCATTGTTCCGGTGGGGGTAACCAAGTTCCGGGAGGGACTGTGCCCCATTGTTCCCTACACCAAGGAGCAGGCCGCGGCGGTCATCGCTCAGGTAGAGGCGTTTGGGAACACGTTTATGAAGGAACACGGGACCCGTCTGGCCTGGTGCTCTGACGAGTTCTATCTTCTGGCCGGGCAGCCTCTGCCGGAGAAGGCCTTTTATGAGGACATGGCCCAGCTGGAAAACGGCGTGGGCATGCTCCAGCTGCTGCTCAGCCAGGCCGAGATGGCGCTGGATGAGCCGGAACTGGGGGAGCTGGTTCCCTTTTCGGTAGCCACCGGGGTATCTGCCGCCCCCTTTATCGATCAGATTCTGCAAAAGGCCAAGGAGAAGGTTCCCCAGCTCCAGGGCCATGTCTATCCCATCCGCAACCGCTTCTTTGGCGAGACCATCACCGTCTCCGGGCTGGTCACCGGGCAGGACCTCATTGCCCAGCTGAAGGGGCAGGAACTGGGACAGCGGCTGCTCATCCCCTCCAATATGCTCCGCGCCGGTGAGTCCGTCTTTTTGGACGACGTGACGGTGGCCGATGTAGAGCGGGAGCTGGGTGTCACCGTATGTCCCGTGGATGCGGAGAGCGGCTTTGACCTGGTGGATGCCATGCTGGGTCTGCCGGTTGCGATCCAACAACAGGTTCCCCCAGGAAGCGACGGGGAATACTACCGCTATAATCCCAGCTGAGGGTCCTGCCCCGGCTGAGTTAAGAAAAGAGAGTGAGACGATCATGAGACCTTTAGTTGCCATTGTGGGCCGGCCCAACGTGGGCAAGTCCATGCTGTTTAACAAGCTGTGCGGTCAGCGCCTGTCCATTGTAGAGGACACCCCCGGCGTCACCCGGGACCGGCTGTACGCCCAGTGTGAGTGGAGAAACCGCACCTTTGATATTGTGGACACCGGCGGCATTGAGCCGGGCACCGATGACCAGATTCTCTCCTTTATGCGGGAGCAGGCGGAAATCGCCATCTCCACCGCCACGGTTATTGTCTTTGTGTGCGATGTGAAGACCGGTATGACCGCCTCCGACCAGGAGGTAGCCAACATGCTTCTGCGCTCCGGCAAGCCGGTGGTTTTGGCTGTCAACAAGGCCGACCAGGTAGGCCGGGAGAACCCTGACATCTATGAGTTTTACAACCTGGGACTGGGCGACCCCATCGCCGTCTCCGCTATCCATGGCCACGGTACCGGCGATCTGCTGGACGCCTGTTTTGAGTACTTCCCCCCCGACGACGAGGAGGAAGAGGACGACGACACCATTAAGGTAGCCATCATCGGCAAGCCCAACGTGGGCAAGTCCTCTCTGGTCAATCGCATTCTGGGGCAGGAGCGGGTCATCGTCTCCAACGTAGCTGGCACCACCCGGGACGCGGTGGACAGTGAGTTTGAAAATGAGAAGGGAAAGTTCCTCTTCATTGACACCGCCGGCATGCGCAAGAAGTCCAAGGTGGACGACCGGATTGAGAAATTCTCCGTCCTCCGTGCCACCATGGCCATTGAGCGCAGCGACGTATGTCTCATCCTCATTGA
>CABVDR010000101.1 GCA_902497145.1 uncultured Oscillospiraceae bacterium | reverse complement strand
GGACGACTACTGCGACTGGTATATCGAGCTCACCAAGACCCGCCTCCAGGGCGACGACGAGGACAGCAAGATCCGGGCTCAGCAGGTGCTGTGCTACGTCCTCACCGACATGCTCAAGCTGCTGCACCCCTTCATGCCCTTCATCACCGAGGAGATCTGGCAGGCTCTGCCCCATGAGGGCGACTTCCTCATGCTGTCCCAGTGGCCTCAGGTCACCGACAGCCACAACTTCCCCGAGGAAGAGAAGGCCATGGAGCTCATCATGGACGCCATTCGTGCCGTCCGTACCCGCCGCAGCGAGATGAACGTGCCCCCCTCCAAGAAGGCGCACCTCACCGTGGCCACCAACGAGAAGGCCATCTTTGAGCTGGGTATCCCCTTCCTCAAGAAGCTGGCCTACGCCAGTGAGGTATCCATTGTGGACAGCGGCGTGGCCCCTGAGGCGTCCGGCACCGTCACCGTGGTCACCCACGTGGCTCAGCTGTCCATGCCTCTGGCCGAGTTGGTGGACCTGGAGAAAGAGAAGGCCCGCATGGAGAAGGAGCTCAAGAAGAACAGCGCCGAGCTGGAGAAGCTGAACACCAAGCTCAACAACCCCGGCTTTGTCAACAAGGCTCCCGCTCATGTCGTAGAGGCTGAGAAGGAGCGCGCCGTCAAGCTCACCGACCTGGTGGCCAAGCTTCAGGAGCAGCTTCAGTCCATGTAACTTCCCTACTTTTCTTGAAAGAAAAGTAGGCAAAAGAACTTCCTGCGAAACTTTGTTTCGCCTCTGGGGAGACGCATCCGCGTCTCCCCTTTTTTATGTTTGTTACTTTACTTTCATTTCCCCTCCCTGCTCTTGACAGAAACAGACAAAGGTTTTTTAATATAGAAATAGAAAAGCACCTAGGAGGAGGACATTACTATGGGATTTGTCACACTGGGAAAAACAGGGATCAAAGCGCAGAAGCAGGCCTTCGGCTGCCTGCCCATTCAGCGCATCTCCAAGGAAGACGCCGTGGCTCTGCTCCATCGGGCCTACGACGGCGGCATGAACTACTTTGATACCGCCCGTGCCTACTCGGACAGTGAAGAAAAGGTAGGCGCCGCCTTTGCCGGTATGCGGGACAAAATTTACATCGCCACCAAGACCGGAGCCACCACCGCCGAGGGCATGTGGAAAGACCTGGAGCAGAGCCTGCGTATGCTCCAGACCGACTACATCGACGTCTATCAGTTCCATAACCCTGCCTTCTGCCCCAAACCCGGCGGAGAGGACGGCCTGTATGACGCCGCCCTGGAGGCCAAAAAGCAGGGCAAGATCCGCCACATCGCCATCACCAACCACCGCCTGGCCGTGGCCCACGAGGCCATTGATTCCGGGCTCTACGAGACCCTCCAGTTCCCTTACAGCTACCTGGCCGGTCCTCAGGAGCAGGAGCTGGTGGAAAAGTGTAAGGCGGCCAACATGGGCTTTATCGCCATGAAGGGCCTGGCTGGCGGCCTTATTCGGGATGGCATGGTGGCTGCCGCCTTTATGGAGCAGCAGCCCACCGTCCTGCCCATCTGGGGGGTCCAGCACCAGTGGGAACTGGACGAGTTTCTCTCCTGCATCCACGAGGCCCCCGCTATGACGGCGGAGCGTCAGGCTGTCATTGACCACGACCGCAAGGAGCTCTCCGGCGACTTCTGCCGGGGCTGCGGCTACTGTATGCCCTGCCCCATGGGCATCAAAATTAACGACTGCGCCCGCATGTCCCTCATGCTCCGCCGCGCCCCCACCTCCGGCTGGCTCTCGGAGGAGTGGCAGAAGGAGATGAAGAAGATCGAGACCTGTCTGCACTGCAACCATTGCAGCTCCAAATGCCCCTACGGTCTGGACACTCCCCGTCTGCTGAAAGAAAATTACGACAACTACTGGAAGGTGCTGGAGGCCAGCAAGGGCTGAGAATTCTCCGCGATACCGGATTGTCACTTTACACCCGATATTGGGAATGCTAGAATAAAAAGAGAGAGTGTTTTGGGAGAACCCGCCTTGGAAAGGAGGAGATTCCAATGGGTTTTTTTGCCGCCGTTGCGGCCCTTTGTACTCCGGTTGCTCTGATCGCCTTTTGGATCTTTGCTACCCGGGGCCGCCGCAATCACCCCAAATGGAGTGTATTACGCCGGTTTCGCTATGCCCACCGCGGGCTCTATGACCCCGCCCGGGGCATCCCGGAAAATTCCATGGCTGCCTTCCGCCGGGCCCGTGCGCTGGGCTGCGGCGTGGAGCTGGACGTCCACCTCACCAAGGATGGACGCCTGGCGGTTATCCATGACAAGAGTCTCCTGCGCACCGCCGGTGCCGACGTAATTGTGGAACAGCTCACCGTTCCCCAGCTCAAGCAGTACCGCCTGGAGGGGACCCAGGAACAAATTCCTCTGCTGGAGGAGGTTTTGGAGGTCTTTCAGGACGGTCCTCCCCTGCTGGTGGAACTGAAAGCGGACTACTTTGACGTGAAAAAGCTGGTGGAGCAAACTGTGCGCACCCTGGACCGCTACCGGGTGAACTACTGCATTGAGTCCTTTCACCCCGGTGTGCTGTTCTGGCTGGCCCGCCACCGCCCCGATGTCTGCCGGGGACAGCTATCGGAAAACTTTTGGCGCTGCCGGGGAGAGCTGAAGGCCTGGCAAGCTTTTGCCATGACCAATCTGCTCTCCAACTTCCTGACCCGTCCCGACTTTATTTCCTTCCGCCAGGAGCACCGGTGGGTGCCCTCCGTGTGGCTGTGCCGCAAGCTCCATCGGCTGAAAATGTTCGGTTGGACCGTACGCAGCCCCCGGGAAATGGAACAGTTGGAGCGAGAGGGGTTCTCCGTCATCTTTGAGGGCTTCCAGCCCCCCATGCGCGCCCCGGCTTGGGTGCAGCAAAAAACCGCATAAGCAAAAAACAGAGCCGCTGGAGGGTTTCTCCAACGGCTCTGCTTTTTACTCTTTGGCGTGGTTTATTTCAGCGCTGCGCGCCTCCAGCCAGGCGGTCATCTGTCCAAGCCCCTCTTCGCTGAGGGGAAAGTCGATTTCCTCCTCGATCTCGCTCAGCTCCTTGGTCAGCTCACCCCGCCACAGCTGCACGTGAAACTGCTCCTCCTGGGGAGCAATGTAAAACCGGGCGTTTCCCAAGCTTCCGTACCAAGTATTTCCGTTTTCCCAAAACAGCATGGTGGGAATAAAAATTTCGCTCAAAATCCTGCCTCCGTGTTGTTATTCCTCCGGCTCCGCCCAATCCAGGATGCGGCCTACCGCCTTATGCCAGCCTCGCAGCAGTTTCTGCCGCTTGGCTTCATCCATGGCAGGCTCATAAAGATTGTCCGTCTTCATGCGGCTTTTGACCTCCTCCTGGCTGCTCCAAACCCCGGTGGCCAGTCCGGCCAGCAGGGCGGCACCCAGAGCGGTGGTCTCCCGGATCACCGGGCGGCGCACCGGTTTATTGAGAATGTCCGCCTGGAACTGCATCAAAAACTTGTCCCGACTGGCTCCTCCGTCGGCATTCAAAACGCTGAGGGGGATACCGGTATCCTTTTCCATGGCGTCCACCAGGTCCCAGCTCTGATAGGCAATGGACTCCTGAGCCGCCCGGATAATGTGGTCCCGGTTGGTCCCCCGGGTCAGCCCTATCAGGGCGCCCCGGGCGTACATGTCCCAGTAGGGAGCGCCCAGACCGGTAAAGGCGGGCACCAGATAGACGCCCCCGGTGTCCGGCACCTTGGAGGCATAGTACTCCGCGTCCCGGGATTCCGAGATAAACCGCAGCTCATCCCGGATCCACTGGATCACCGCACCGCCCACAAACACGGAGCCCTCCAGGGCATACTGTACCTTGCCGCCAAGGCCGATGGCAATGGTGGTGAGCAGACCGTTTTTGCTCCGGCACAGCTGCTCCCCGGTATTCATCAGCAAAAAGCAGCCGGTGCCGTAGGTGTTTTTGGCCTCGCCGGGCTGGAAACAGCCCTGGCCAAAGAGGGCGGCCTGCTGGTCCCCGGCAATGCCCGCGATGGGCACCTCCAGCCCCTGGAGGTTGGCATAGCCGTATACCTGGCTGGAAGAGCATACCTGGGGCAGCATGTCCATGGGGATGTCCAGCCGGCGGCAGATCTCCTCGTCCCAGCATAGATTTTGGATGTCAAAGAGCATGGTGCGGCTGGCGTTGGTGTAGTCGGTGACATGGACCTTACCCCCGGTCAGCTTCCACACCAGCCAGGAATCTACGGTTCCAAACAGCAGCTCCCCGGCCCTGGCCCGCTCCCTGGCCCCTTCCACATGGTCCAAAATCCACTTAAGTTTCGTGGCGGAGAAGTAGGCGTCAATCAGCAGGCCGGTATGCTCCTTGATATAGTCGCAAAAAGTCTCGTCGGCCTTCAGCTCCTCACACAGAGGTGCGGTACGGCGGCACTGCCATACAATGGCGTTGTAGATAGGGCGGCCGGTGGTCTTGTCCCAGACGATGGTGGTCTCCCGCTGGTTGGTGATGCCGATGGCGGCCACCTCAGTGGGGGCAATGCCCGTCTGAGCCAGTACCTCCGTCATGACGGAGGACTGACTGGACCAGATCTCCATGGGGTCCTGTTCCACCCAGCCTGGCTTGGGGTAAATCTGGGTAAATTCCCGCTGAGCTACCCCCACAATATTCTGTTCCCGGTCAAAAAGGATACAGCGGCTGCTTGTGGTCCCCTGGTCCAGGGCAATGACATATTGCTTCATAGCGCGCCTCCTGAGCAAGTTGTTTTTCTACATTTTGACAGAAAAGGCGGGCCGTGTAAAGGTTTAGTGGTTGGCCATACGGTAGATGGCCAGGATGTCGTCATAGCCCAGTACCTGGAAGGAGCCGATGGTCCGTGCCCCGTAGAAGGTACACCGGCGGGCCAAATCCTGCAGCTCCTCCTCCGTCTGAATGGGGCAGCCCAGCTCGCTGAGGCAGGTGGGCATACCCAAGGAGCGGAAATAGTCCACCGTCTGCATAATGGCCTGCTGGGCCAGATCCTCCATGGTGGTTCCGGCCAGCTCCAGCCCCCACACCTTCACGCCGAATTGGGCAAAGCGGGTGGGGTTCTGCTTCCAGCAGTAGGCAGCCCAGCTGCCCCACACGGCAGACAGAGAAGCTCCATGGGCGCAGTCAAACTTGGCGCTGAGCTCATGACCCAGCTGGTGGGGGGCAAAGTCCTTGGGCGCTCCCAGGCCGGTCAGATCATTGTGGGAGATGCTTCCCGTCCACATCAGCTCACTCATCGCCTGGTAGTCCTTAGAATTGGACAGCGCTTTCTTTCCCCAGCGCACCGCGTTGCGCAGTACACCCTCAGCAATTTCATCTGTGAGTGTGTTGTCGGTGACCGAGGTGAAATAGCGGTCCATGGTGTGCATCATAATATCCACTACCCCGCAGGCAATCTGATAGGGCGGCAGAGTGTAGGTAAGCTCCGGATCCATCACGGCAAAGCGGGGCCGCAGCAGCTCGCTGCCCAGTCCCCGTTTCTCCAGGGTGTCGTCCCGGGTGAGTACAGCGGAATTACTGGTCTCGCTGCCCGCGGCAGAGATGGTGAGCACAACCCCCACCGGCAGAATGCGCTCCACCGGCTGCTTTCGAAGCCAGAAGTCCCACAGGTCCGCCTCCGGGTTGGCCACACCCAGGGCGATGGCCTTGGCGGCGTCAATCACGCTGCCGCCGCCAACGGCCAGGATAAAGTCCGCGTGCATGTTTTTTGCCTTCTCCACGCCCTCCCGAACCTGAAACAGCCGGGGATTGGGGTGAATGCCGCCAAAGGTCTCCTGTTCCAGACCCGCTGCGGTCAAAGCCTGCTACACTTTGGCAATCAGCCCGCTGCGCACCGCGCTCTGTCCGCCGTATACCACCAGTACCCGGTGGCCGCCCTGCTGGACAATCAGCTTGCCCACCTCTGCCTCGGTACCAGGGCCAAAGACAATTTGGGTGGGAAGAGAAAAGGTAAATGCATGCATGAGCACTCCTCCTTAATTATTTCATTTCTGTAAAAACTCTACCACATCCTTTCCCTACCGGCAAGGCATTCCGGGACATTTTTTCCTCCACCGCATAGGATGGACTGTGGCATAGCCACAGTTTTTCGGAAAGAGGAACTTGCCATGAATCATTATTTTCCCTCTCAGCGAGGGTGGAACAAACAGGGTGAGGTGGTGGCCTATCTCACCGGCTGTGAGCAGCCGTCCAAGTGCCACCCTTCCTGTTGTCCTCCCTGCCCGCCTCCCTGTCCTCCGCCCTGTCCCCCCTGCTGTCCTGGTCCTACCGGCCCTACCGGGGCAACAGGGCCTGCCGGAGCAACTGGACCGGCTGGTATCTCCGGTCCCACTGGCGCACCTGGTCCCACCGGACCTGTGGGCCCCACAGGTCCCCAGGGCTATCCCGGCCCTGATGGCGCAACTGGCCCCACTGGGCCGCAAGGTATCTCCGGACCCGAAGGCATAACCGGACCGACTGGCGCTACTGGGCCTGCCGGTGCTGCGGGTGCAACCGGTCCCACCGGACCTGCCGGTGCCGCGGGTGCAACTGGTCCCACCGGACCTACCGGTGCTGCGGGTGCAACCGGTCCCACCGGACCTACCGGTGCCGCCGGAGCAAC
>CABVDR010000100.1 GCA_902497145.1 uncultured Oscillospiraceae bacterium | reverse complement strand
AGGACTGCGTGGTGATGATGACCATGCACTCGGCCAAGGGCCTGGAGTTCCCGGTAGTCTTTGTGGTGGGGGCGGAAGAGGGCATTTTCCCAGGTATCCGGGCTATTGGGGAACCGGACGAGATGGAGGAGGAGCGGCGGTTGTGCTACGTGGCTATGACCCGGGCCAAGGAGAAGCTGTACCTCACCTGCGCTGGGCAGCGGATGCTCTTTGGCCGTACCAGCGCCAACCGGCCCTCCCGCTTCATTGAAGAAATTCCCCCGGAGCATCTGGAGCGCTCCGGCCGGAACTTCCTGGACCGGGGCGACAGCTGGGGCGGAATTCCCTCCCGGACTTCGGGCTACGACGGCTATGGCAAGCCGGAGCGCAGCCCCTATGACCAGCGCCCGGAACCCCGCACGGCTCCGCGCCGGGACTACGGCGGCTTCTCCCGGGCCATGAGCGCCTCTACTCCGGCGGCCCCGAAAGCGGATCTGTCCGCGTTCCATAAAGGGGACATGGTGCGCCACAAAGCCTTCGGTCAGGGGATGATTTTGTCCATCCAGAAGATGGGGGGCGACGCTCTGGTGGAGATCGCATTTGACAATGTGGGTACCAAGCGGCTGATGCTCAAGTCCGCCTCTGCCCACATGACAAAGGTATAAAATAATGTATAAGATACGCCGCCTGCGAGTTTCGCAGGCGGCGTATTTTGAATATCCAGACATAAAACGTCAGTGTTTTTGATGGGCCGGAGTGGCTAAAACGTAGGTGCTAAATGGTTTTATACATCATACAGAATATGGTTTTTAATCATTTTGGACTGTATTGGATTGAAAAACCGGAATGGAAGCAGCTTTTTGCATGTAAAAGAATGCATAATCAGATAAATATTCATTCTTATGTGTATTGCACTGAAAATATTTAAGGATTATCGGATATTTATGCAAAAAGGGGGTTGCAATTTGAGCACTCCGGTGGTAGACTGTTGCCAATGACTTGGAAGCGGCCCCCAAACAGCCGCCGAGAGAGAAGAATTTGGAGGAATACATCATGTCTGAAATTAAGAAAGTTGTCCTCGCCTATTCCGGCGGTTTGGATACATCCATCATCATCCCCTGGCTGAAGGAGAACTACAACAACCCCGAGATCATCGCTGTCTCCGCCGATGTGGGTCAGGGCGACGAGCTGGACGGCCTGGAGGAGAAGGCCATCAAGACCGGCGCCTCCAAGCTGTACATCGAGGACCTCACCGATGAGATGGTGGATGATGTGATCATCCCCTCCATGATGATGGGCGCCAAGTATGAGGAGTACCTGCTGGGCACTGCCTTTGCCCGGCCCATCATTGCCAAGCGCCTGGTGGAGATTGCCAAGAAGGAGGGCGCTGACGCTATCTGCCACGGCTGCACCGGCAAGGGCAACGACCAGGTCCGGTTCGAACTGGCCATCAAGCGCTTTGCTCCGGAAATGAAGATCATCGCCCCCTGGCGCGAGTGGGACATCAAGGGCCGTGACGAGGAGATCGATTACGCTGAGGCCCACAACGTGCCCCTGAAGATCAGCCGGGAGACCAACTACTCCAAGGATAAGAACCTGTGGCACCTGAGCCACGAGGGCCTGGATCTGGAGGATCCCGCCAACGAGCCCCAGTACGACAAGCCCGGCTTCCTGGAGATGGGCGTGTCCCCCGCCATGGCTCCCGACAAGGCCACCTATGTGACCCTGGACTTTGAGAAGGGCTGGCCTGTGGCCATCGATGGCGAGAAGATGAAGGCCAGCGATATCATCCGCAAGCTCAACAAGCTGGGCGGCGAGAACGGCATCGGCCTGCTGGACATCGTGGAGAACCGGCTGGTTGGCATGAAGGACCGGGGCGTGTACGAGACTCCCGGCGGCACCATCCTCTACAAGGCTCACGAGGTGCTGGAGATGATCACCCTGGACAAGGACACCAAGCACATGAAGAGCAAGCTGGCCGTGGACTTTGCGGATCTTGTCTATAACGGCAAGTGGTTTACCCCCCTGCGGGAGGCCCTCCAGGCCTTTGCCGTGGACACCCAGAAGCATGTTACCGGTACCGTGAAGCTCAAGCTCTACAAGGGCAACATCATCACCTCTTCCGTCACCTCTCCCGAGACCCTCTACTCCGAGAATTTGGTCACCTTTGAGGAGAGCGACTACAACCAGGATGACGCCACCGGCTTCATCAACCTGTGGGGCCTGCCCGACACCGTTCAGGCGCTGCGGGAGCAGGGAAAGTTGAAATAAGCGTCTGAGCCGTCGCGAGCAGCGCGGATGGACTGAAGCGAGGAATGCAAACCAAGAATTGCAGCGCAATTCTGTTTGTGTTCCGGGTCGGAGGGAAGCCGCGCGTGGCGAGCAGGCTAAGCGTGATGACATTGGCTGCGGACATTTTAAAATCTATTTCCGCCGCGGCGGAAATTCTGCGAGGCGAATGGCTTCCACGAGTCATTCGCTCTTCGCATATCGAAGGAGAGAATGGTATGAAGTTATGGGCTGGTCGGTTCCAGAAGGAGACCGACACTCTGGTCAATGATTTTAACTCTTCCATCCAGTTCGATGCCCGGCTCTACAAGCAGGACATCGCCGGTTCCATCGCCCACGCCCAGATGCTGGGTAAGCAGGGCATCATCGAGGAGCACGAGGTGGAGGAGATCGTATCCGGCCTGAAGGCCATTTTGGCGGACATCGAGGCGGATAAGGTGGAGTTCTCCGTGGACAACGAGGACATCCACATGAACATCGAAACTTTGCTCACCCAGCGCATCGGCGATGCGGGCAAACGCCTGCACACCGCCCGGTCCCGGAACGACCAGGTGGCGGTGGATACCCGCCTGTATGTGAAAGAAGAGATCCCCGTCATCATCGGGAAGATCCTGGACCTGGAGCAGGTGCTGGTTGAGAAAGCTAAGGAGCACACCGACACGGTTATGCCCGGCTATACCCACCTGCAGCGGGCCCAGCCTACCACCTTTGGCCACTACATGATGGCCTACGCCAACATGTTCAAGCGGGATGTGACCCGTCTAGAGGACTGCCTGGAGCGTCTGGATGAGTGTCCCTTGGGCGCGGGCGCGCTGGCTACTACCACCTACAATATCGACCGCTTTGCCACTGCTCAGGCTCTGGGCTTTAAGAAGCCCACCGACAACTCCATGGATTCCGTGTCCGACCGTGACTACGCCATTGAGCTGCTGTCCGCCCTGTCCATCCTGATGATGCACCTGTCCCGGTTCTCCGAGGAGATCATCCTGTGGTGTTCCTGGGAGTTCAAGTTTGTGGACCTGGACGACGCCTACTCCACCGGCTCCTCCATCATGCCTCAGAAGAAGAACCCCGACGTGGCTGAGCTGGTCCGGGGCAAGACGGGCCGGGTGTACGGCTCCCTCATCACCCTGCTGACCATGATGAAGGGCCTGCCTCTGGCCTACAACAAGGATATGCAGGAGGACAAGGAGGCCCTGTTTGACGCCATCGACACGGTGGAGATCTGTCTGCCTGTGTTCTCCTCCATGGTGAACACCCTGTCTGTACGGCGTCACAACATGGAACGGGCGGCCGCCGGTGGCTTCATTACCGCCACCGACTGCGCTGACTACCTGGTGAAGAAGGGCATGCCCTTCCGGGAGGCCTATATGATCGTGGGCCGCCTGGTCAACCTGTGTATCAAGAACCACGAGACCCTGGATACCCTCACCCTGCGGGACTTCCGGGCTATCTGTGACCTGTTTGACGAAGGTGTGTATGAGGCGATGGCCCTCAAGCACTGTGTCAACGGCCGTACTGTCTACGGCGGCCCTGCCAAGGAGTCGGTTCTCAAGCAGATCTCCTTGATTGAGGAGTTTATCCAGGAGCACCAGCCACAGAAGTAAAAATGCTCTTGTGGGCGAGAGGGTCGGGGGGTACAATGAAGACGGAGAGGGCCTCGACCCTCTTACACCACGTAAAAGGGATGATCCTTATGGGTAAGACCCCAAAGGTATTTATTGACGGAAAGGGCGGCGTGGTAGGGGCGCGGCTGTATGAGCAGCTGTCCCGCCGGGGCGACCTGGACTTTTTGATCATCGACCCGGAGAAGCGCCGGGATGTGGAAGAGCGGCGCAAGCTGCTCAACCAGGCGGATCTGGCCATCCTGTGTCTCCCGGAGGAGACGGCAGCCCAGGCGGTGGAGCTGGTGGACAATCCCAACACCCGCATCATCGACACCTCGCCCGCCCATCGCACCACACCGGGATGGGTGTACGGCTTTGCCGAGCTGCTTCCCGGCCAGCGCCAGCGCATCCGGTTCTCCAAGCGGGTGTCCAACCCCGGATGCCACGCCTCCGGATTTCTTTCCACCGTGGCGCCCCTGGTGCAGATGGGAGTGCTGCCCCCGGACTACCCGGTGTCCTGTTTTTCCATCACCGGCTACTCCGGCGGAGGCAAGGACATGATCGCGGAGTACGAGGATCCCAACCGGGACCCGGCCCTGGCTGCTCCCGCACTCTATTCCATGGGACTGCGCCACAGCCACCTCAATGAGATGCAGCATATCGCCGGGCTGGATTATCCTCCGGTGTTTGTCCCCATTTTAAGCGACATGTACAGCGGTATGGCTACCTCGGTGACCTTGCAGAACCGGCTGCTGCGGGGGACCCCCACCGCCCAGGACATCTGTGAGATGCTCCAGAGCTACTACCAGGACCAGTCCCTGGTGTCGGTGATGCCGTTTGGGCAGAATGGGCCCCGGCTGGTGTCCAACACCATGGCGGGCACCGACTGCCTGGAGATCACTGTGTGCGGCCGGGAGGAGCAGACCCTGCTCACCGCACGCTTTGACAATCTGGGCAAAGGGGTGGCTGCGGCGGCCATTCAAAATCTGAATCTAATGCTGGGATTTCCGGAAACCACCGGCTTGAAGCTGGAGTAAACCGGCCCGGCCCAACACATAGAAGAGGGAGGAATTTAAGATGGATGCAAATCTGGATCGTGCAAAGGTACTTACCGAAGCCCTGCCTTACATCCAGCAGTATAATGGAAAAATCGTGGTCATCAACTGCGGCGGCGTGCCCATGACTGACCCCGAACTGCGGGAGGCGGTGATGTCGGATATCATCATGCTGCGCCTGGTGGGCATCAAGGTGGTGCTGGTCCACGGCATCGGCCCCGAGGCCAAGCAGGCCTTGAAGGACGCGGGAATGGAGCTGCAGTACAAGGACGGCTACCCCTGTGTCAGCGACGAAGCGCTGGACATTGTGCAGCAGGTGCTGTGCGGCAAGGTGAACAAGGGCCTGGTGTCCGCGCTGAATCAGAAGGGCGGCAAGGCCATCGGCCTGTGCGGCATCGATGGCGGCCTGCTCTCCGCCAAGACCATCAGCCCCGCTTACGGCCGTACCGGCGAGGTGGCTAAGGTAGATGTGACTGTGGTAAACAACTTCCTGGATCAGGGCTACATCCCGGTCATCGCTACCGTGGCTCAGGGAGCCGACGGTCTGGCCAGCGTGTACTCGGTCAGCGCCAATGTGGCGGCCGCCAAGCTGTCGGTGGCCCTGGGGGCGGAGAAGCTCATCCAGCTTACCGATCAGGAGTCCATGCTCCAGAATCCCGACGATCCTGGCGCCCCCATGCCCGAGCTGCACCTGTCCAAGGTGCCTGCCCTCATCCGCTCCGGCGTCATCTCTCAGATTATGGTGCACAAGGTGAATTGCAGCGTGGAGGCGGTGCGCTCCGGCGTGAAGTCCGCCACCTTCCTGGACGGCACGGTGCCTCATGCCATCCTTCTGGAGCTGCTGTCTGACGAGGGCATCGGCACCATGCTGACCCACTGAATATTCGCTGGAGAGGGGAATTATCATGAAAAAAGACCTGTTGAAGCTGCTGGACCTGACCGGCGAGGATATTCTGAAAATTCTGGACACCGCCGACCAGCTGAAGTTCAGCCAGAAGCATGGCATTGCCCACGACAAGCTCAAGGGCAAAACACTGGCCATGATTTTTGAAAAGAATTCCACCCGTACCCGTGTCTCCTTTGAGACCGGTATGTACCAGCTGGGCGGACACGCGCTGTTCCTTTCCAGCAAAGAGAGCCAGATCGGCCGGGGCGAGCCGGTGGAGGACACCGCCCGGGTGCTGCTGCGCTACTGTGACGGTATTATGATCCGTACCTTCGCCCAGGAGGAAGTGGAGACCCTGGCGGCCCATGCCAACATCCCGGTTATCAACGGCCTGACCGACTTCTGCCACCCCTGCCAGGTGCTG
This sequence comes from uncultured Oscillospiraceae bacterium, assembly GCA_902497145.1. GTDB lineage: Bacteria > Bacillota > Clostridia > Oscillospirales > Oscillospiraceae > Lawsonibacter. The sequence goes on along the minus strand of CABVDR010000100.1, from coordinate 418 downwards.
GCCGACCTGATGACCGTCCGGGAGCACAAGACCGTGCTGGAAGGGCTGAAGATGTGCTACATCGGCGACGGCAACAACATGGCAAACTCCCTCATCGTAGGCGGCCTGAAAACCGGCATGGAGGTGGCAGTGGCCTGCCCCGAGGGCTATGAGCCCCACCCCGACGTGCTGGCGTTCACCAAGAGCGATCCCAACTTCAAGTTTACCCTCTGCCGGGATCCCAAGCAGGCCGCTGTGGGCGCCGATGTGGTGTTCACCGACGTGTGGGCCTCCATGGGCCAGGAGGAGGAGAAGGCCATCCGGGAGAAGGCCTTTGCGGGCTATCAGGTAAACAAGGAGCTGATGGCCCTCACCAATCCCGGCTGCATGGTGCAGCACTGCCTGCCCGCCCACCGGGGCGAGGAGATCACCGCCGACG
>CABVDR010000099.1 GCA_902497145.1 uncultured Oscillospiraceae bacterium | reverse complement strand
CCCACGTCCAGGCGGCCCTTCCGGGCCAGGATCTTGGTGATGGCCATTACTTTTTCGCCACCTCGTACATGAGCGCATAGACCTGCTCCAGCAGGTACAGCCCCCGCCTGGCGTCCTCCGCCCGGGCAATACCGGCATTGACGCTGCGGGCGATCTGGTTGATGTTGACGCCGATCTTATGCACCTCGGTGCGCAGGGCCTTAATCTCCTGGGAGGGGAGCGCCTTGACCGGCTGCCCTTCCAGAAGGCGGGTGAGAAAGGCCCGCTTGCTCAGGCCGCACTGCCTGGCCTTGGCGGACAGCAGGCGGTACTGCTCTTGGGTCAGCTCTATGTGCAGATGGTGCATTTCTTTTTTCGGGATGGTATCACCTTCGTTCCCTTGATATGTTCAAAGCCGCTGCACAAGCAGCGGCTTTCAGTCTGTCGAGAAACCCGGTCTACGCATCAAACGTAGAGCGGGATTCTGGGAAAAAACAGACACAGGAGTAGAGAAGGGCAGGAGCGTGAGTTCTCCGACCACAGCCAACGGGCCAATTTTTTGAGATTTAAGGCAGCAAACTTTAGCTTCACCCAGTTTGTTACCTGGGCCAAACCTCTGTATTGGGTATAACGCATGGCGTGTTTTTCCTTGGCATCAGCAAAGACCCGTTCAATGGTTTGCTTGCGCCGCTTGTACAGCTCTTGGTACTCCGGCGTATAGCGGGCGTCATCCGCAAGCTCCTCGTAGTCCTTCCAGATGTGCCGCTGTACAGTTTTTACGCAACCCTTGGAGCGGGTACACAGATGGCGGGTGGGGCAGCTGGCGCAGACCTTCGGGTCGCTTTTGTATTCCCGGTATCCATCCCGGTTGGTGGTGCGGTAGGTTAATAGCTGGTATTCCAGACAAATCACACAGTCGTAGTATTCATCATAGACGTACTTCCACCATTCATGGCCGCCCTTCCTGGTCTGGGGCCGTTTGTAAGCGGTGGACAGCACCCGCTTATCCTGAAAGACCTTTTTGCAGATATGCGGGGTCTTGTAGGCGGAGTCTGCAACAATCGTTTCTACTTCCGGGAATTGCTCCGTCACTTTCTCGTATACTTCATCAAAGGCCACACTGTCATGTACATTGCCGGGGGTAACCACTGTCTCCAGCACAAAACCGTGCTTGTCACAGGCCGTGTGGGCTTCATAAGCGAACTGCCGTTTGTGCTCCCCCTTTACAAATAAGCCGCTGTCCGGATCAGTCTGGCTTTGCTTCACTGTACGCAGTTTCTCCTTCTTCCGCCGGGCAAGCTTCTTCTTCGAGGTGTTGTCCCGCCTCTTTTTTGCCGCGGCCGGCGGCTCGTCATCGCCGTCAAACGGTTCCTTTCCGTGGGCCTGGCGCTCTGCGTTCACTTCCTCCATCAACTCTTTGGCATAGTGCTTTGACGCTGACGGTATCTGTACCTTTACCTGTTTTTTTGTGTTGGCATTGGCCTTGATATGGGTGCCGTCTATAAAAACCACTTTGGGTGACAGATACCCCGCCGCCTCTACTTCCTCCAGTATCCAACGGAATACCGCCTCCACCGTCTCCCCAGTAAACCGGTGCCGGAAGTTATAGCTCACCGTTGAAAAATGCGGCGTTTCTTCCTGTAAGGAATATCCCAAAAACCACCGGTACCCCACATTCAGACTCACTTCCTCCGCCGTCCGCCGCAACGATGGAAGGCCGTACAGATGCTGGATCAGCACCATTTTGAACAGTACCACCGGGTCTATGCTCGGCCTTCCATTATCTTCACAATACAGCGGTTCCACTATTTCATACAGCCGGTTGAAATCTACTGCCTGATCGATTCTTCGCAGCAGATGATCTTGCGGAACCAAGCTGTCTATCCCTACAATCTCAATCACTTCTCGTTCCTTTTTCCCACGTTCCAGCATCTCTTATCACTCCCTCCACCGTATTTTACCTCATACATAAGAAATTGCCCAGCCGAGACTGGACTTTTTCGACAGACTGAAAGCCGCTGCACAAGCAGCGGCTTTGGTCGTCGAATCGATTTTGTTCATCGGATAACAATTCCGGTTTTAAGCGGAAACTGTGGATCTGCCTTTGTCAGTGCCAGGAGACGGCAGGCAGCTCCTTCCGGGTGATTTCTGCCTGCTTCCCATGCTTCTACAGTCTTTACACTGACACCCATATACTGTGCAAAGATCACCTGCGTAAATCCTGCGCTTTGCCGGATGGCCCTGATCTCGGCGGCATCGTATCGATCCACCGGCGCAACAGACAGCTTTGTGGTCCTGGCCTCAGTTCGGCCCTGCTCATACGAGATTGCTTCCTCCAGCCCTGTCTTGATTTTATTAAAAACACTCATCGCCAGCACCTCCTTATGATTGCTTCTCCAGTTCACTGCCGAGAATCTCCACCAGCTTCTTGAGTTCATTTCTCTCCGCTTTTGTTAGATTATCCTTCTCACTCTTAGGATATGCAGTCAGCAGGTACAGCTTTTCTCGAATTTCAAAATCCACATATATGACACGCACACTGCCGCTTTTGCCCCGGTTCTCAAACGCGAAGCGCATTTTACGAACGCCGCCGGTTCCCTGCATCACGCTCCCAAGCTGTGGATTGGCCAGCAGTTCTTCCTGCAGCCTGCGCAGGTCTGTATCCGTCAACCCCAGCGCTTTCCACTCATTTCGGAATGAAGGAAGCTCAACAAAGATTCTCGTCAACCCTCTCACCTCATCGTCATTATACCCTATTTAATAGGGGGAGTCAATCAGATTTTACAGCCTCCTACCCGTAGCCGCTTTACCTGGAGAGCGTCTGTCGCTATAAGCTATCCGCCCGGAGGCGGCATAGGGGTCAGGGGTTCACCCCTGTAAGCGCGCAAATGTACATTTGCGCTATGCTTGCGACCTCGCCGCCAGAGGCGGCGAGGCTCCCGGCCCCGCCCTGGCGGGGCTGTTTCTTGAGAGGTATGATTGATTGAAATTCCGAGGAACGGACCGCTTTTCCACAAAAAAGGGTGGGAGGCGTACTTCCCATCCGATCGCAGCTTGGCTGTTTCCCGTCCGACCCAGCTCTGTTTCCTGACGCAGACAAAAGGCCCAGGGTGTGCTGTTGCACACCCTGGGCCCAGATCTTACGATAAATTGTGGCGATTAGGGTGCTACAGGTAGCACCCAGCTCCAGTTAAAAATGTATTATAATGTACCCCAAGATATGGACCGTCCTTTTTGGGGCTGCTATTGTATCAAATCGCTCCGCGCTGAATGCGCAAATAGGTTTCCCGCAGGTACCATGCCTGCTCGGAGCTGATTTCTCCCTCCACTTCCGCGGAGTTGATATCGGCCTGGAGCTCACAATAATACGCATCGAAGTGGAGGTCGTTGGCGCCGTTATTCTCCGCCTCCCAGGCCCGCTTCATGGTATCCAGAGACCTCTGCAAATAAGGGGGAAGGCCGCATTCCAGATAGGTGCGATCTACGGGAAGCCCGGTTTCCTGATCATATCGTTGTTCCATTGTCCTGCCTCCTTGCGGTTCTCCTTTCATGATACCCGATAGTTTGTGGAATGTAAACAGGATTTTATCCCGCGTCATCAACGCTCTGGTTCCATTGGTTTCCTTGTCGACTGCTTTCTTCGTTCCGGCGCCAGCTCCAGAAGCTGCCGCACCCGCTTTTGCAGATGCCGCTCAATCGCCAGCAGCCGGTCGTCGGGCAGGTTCAGCCTGGGATGCCTTTGGAACGTGAATCCAATCAGCTTGCGGAGCTGCCCCATCTGGACCGGCCCCATTACCTCCCGGCACACCGTTTCAAAGCCGACGCCATAGGGCGTCCCCCTGGTCCTGGCGTAGCTGTCCAGATCCTTGAGATCGTCCGGCATGGCGAAGTTGAACAGGGAGAGTCCATTGTCAAAAATCGGGGCTGCGCCGGTGACCGCGCCGCTGCGGTTGTCCCGCAGGATGCCAAAGTTGCCGAAGTGCCGGTCCTCGTTGTAGATCACGGCGTCGAATACCAGCATACTCCTGACCTGCTCATACGCCTCCGGCCCCAGCTTCTCGTAGTAGTCCAGGCAGGCTTTCAGCCCACCCTCCCGCACAATGCGGCCGATGGGGATGTACGACGTGTCGATGTCGGTAAACAGCCTGCATCGGGAGGCCAGGATGCCCTTCCAGTTCTCCAGCTCGTAGGGCACCGCGTTCAAGCCCATGGCCTGGGCAACTTGGCTGGCATAGAATTCGCTGTAGGGCTCGTTGCCGGTGTTTGCCGCGCCGAAGGTCCCCCCTTTGTACAGGTAGATGCCCTCGCCCTCAATGAAGCGCCATGCCTTGGGCAGCATCCCGTTGGTGGTCAGCTCCGGCGAGGTGGTAAAGGCCGCGTCGCTCTGGCCGACGCCGGTGTAGGCCACCAGAGAGAGGATCTCGGAAAAGCGGTTCTCGTACAGGTTGTACTGCGCGAAGGTCCCGGGAAAGTCCCTGGGCACCACCCAGTAGCTGTCGTTGAGGGACAGCCCCTTGCACACGTCGATGATCCCCCTGGTGTCGTTGACGCTCAGGCCAAGGGTTTTCAAAATCTCCGCCACATAGGCGCGGTTCTTGGGGATGACCCGCTTCTGGAGCCATTTCAGCACGCCGGCATCGGACAGCTCCATGTCCAGGGGGAGGAGCTGCCTGTGTGCCTCATTGGCCCACAGCAGCCTGGCCTTCAGGCCCTCAATGCCCTGCTCCGCCAGGGAGAAGGCCAGCAGATCCATATCGTACAGGCGCAGCATATATTCCTGCTCCATGCCGCAGCCACCTCCATTTCGGGCAGTCAGAGATTCCCGGAACAGTGTCCGGGCCTGCACAATGCAGGTTCTTTTGCCCTTTATTATAGTGGTTCGCCCTGTTTTTCGCAAGGGGAATCGCCTGCTAGAAAATTCAGCGTTCCTGAGATCGGACCCGCTTTCGTTTCCTTTGCTGTTCAGGCGCGGCCTGCGGTTCCGGCCTGCTCCTGGCCTGTATCGCCGGCTCATCCAGGTCAACCGCCAGCGCTCCAGATGCGGCCTGGAGCGTCCGCTTCAGACTGTGCCGTGCCCCGACCGTGCTCATATCCACCTCGCGGATACACTGGCTCAGCCAGGGAAGCGCCTCCGCCAGCCGTTCCATCAGTCCGACGATATCCAGGGTTGTCACCTTGTTGACGGAGACATACACGGAGTGCTGCCGGCGCTCAAAGCCATTCATGCGCATAAACTGCTGGATGTCATAATAAGCCCGTTTATAGTATTGCTCATTCCGCACCGGCTCCGGGTGGGGATAATACCGCCTCAGCGACTCCTGGTGCAAATCAAATGTGATCTGCTTTCGGCTTCCGCTGCCCGTCATACTCAGCCCAGCTTTCGGCCCTGTACCTTCCACGCCTGGGACAGCACATCCTCCTGGGTGCCGTCGTCATCGTGCCAGATGCAGGAGGAGGCCAGCGCGGGAAACCACTCCGTCCGCAGCAGAGCCATCAGGATCGACCACAGCTCGGAGAAGTCAGTTTCGCCACCGTGGCCCGCAAAGGTCATTCTTTCCCCAGCTTCCACGCAGCGAAAGCCCTTTGCCTCGAAATTCTCTTTGACTGTCTGACGCACAATGTCTACTTTATAGCCCTGCTGCTCCATATTCCTCTGGTCTAATGTAATTTCAACGTTCAAATCTCTACCTCCGGTTCATATCATTGGTTTTATGTTTTTTTGAAAGATCGGCAAGTGTAATTGCTCCCGGCGCCCAGCTAATGCAACGGGTGCATCGGCATCTTCGGCCGGGCCTCCTCATACGCCCTGGCGGCGTCCCTCCAGCGGAATGCGTTCTCCAGACTCCCCATGACCCGGAGCAGGGGGAAGGCCAACTCTCTCACCTCATAGGAGTCACTCATGGCGGCCTCATAGGAGAACACCCGGCGCTTTGCCCACTCAATCAGCCAGTAGGTCACGGTTTTGAACTCCCGCGTATCTTTTGACAGGGTTGGGTCGTAGGGATAGAACACGGAGACGCCGCTTCTCTTGGGGCCGCGCAGCTCCCGCATTTCCGTGTCTGTGCCGGGGTCTGTGATGCAGACCTCCTGGTCCTCCCAGTCCAGTTGGATGGATTCATAGATATTCCTGTCCCGCAGCGGGATACAGGCCCCTTCCTCAATGGGAACCGGCTTCAGGTTACTCCACCAGCTTAACGCGTTGTGGCGGCTGACCGCATCCGCGCCTTTGGTTAAAAACCGGGCCGCCTCCACATAGGCCATCCCATCGGACCGGATCTGCGCTTTGGTCTCCTCTGGAAGCTCCTCTGGGGAATAGAACAGCCCCGTGTCTGTCCGGTAGGTGATCTGGTATCTGCCCAGAAGCTGTATTTTCTCGTAGTCCAGCTCTTTCATTAGATGGCGCCCTCCATTCTTAGCGTCTACAGGCATCCCGATTCGTGCGGCTCCTGCACCATCAAGTATGCCACACTTCCGCGGAAAAGCCAGTGGAATCGCCAGACAGCTCTCTTTGCCGCTTTACCGCGGTTCCCAGACAGTTCCGCCATCCACCGCGCTCCAGGGAAGAAGTAGGCCCCTGCGTGTCAGGATATAGTTGGCCCGGAGCGCATAGAGCTTCCCGCCCAGCCAATTCACAACATCAGGGAATGCGTAGGGATTTCCGGCAAATACCGCCCGCATTTTGCGCGTACAC
>CABVDR010000098.1 GCA_902497145.1 uncultured Oscillospiraceae bacterium | reverse complement strand
TTTTTGGAAAACGCAAGCTTTCGCCTGTAATCAGCCCCAAAAAGACGGTGGAGGGGAGCCTGGCAGGGTTTGCCGCCGGTGTGCTGGCCGCCCGGCTGGAAATCGCTGCCCGGGAAGAGGTGGACCAGCCCACCGGCTGTGAGGCCCTGTGGGTCATAAACGGGGACGGCAGGGCGGTAAAGGAGCTGTGCGTGGAGCTGGAGGACCTGGACGCTCTGGGCCGCCTCTTTGATCTGGATGTGCTGGACCCGGTAAGCGGCAAGTGGGATCGGACCCAGCTGGGGCAGCCGCCCCGGAAGTGCTTAGTGTGCGGCAAGGAGGGCAAGGGGTGTGCCTCCCGCCGCCTCCACACCGTGGAGGAGCTCCAAGCAGCTACCCAAGCCATCCTGGAGGACTACTTTGGGAAAAAGGATCAGCAGGCCTTGGGGGCTCTGGCAGCCAAGGCCCTGCTTTATGAGGTGTGTACCACCCCGAAGCCTGGGTTGGTAGACCGAAATAACAACGGCAGCCACCGGGATATGGACCTGTTTACCTTCCTGGACAGCACTGCTGCCCTGCTTCCCTACTTTGAGCAGGCGGTAGCTTTGGGCCGGGAGACCCGGGAACTGCCGCCCCAGGAGACCTTCCGCCGCCTGCGCCAGGCGGGAGCGGCGGGAGAGCGGGCCATGTTTCGGGCCACCGGTGGGGTGAACACCCACAAGGGGGCGGTGTTCACCCTGGGCACCGTGTGTGCCGCCGCCGGGCGGCTGTGGACGGCGGAAGGCTTTTCCAAGGACCTGGACGCCACGCTGGCCCTGTGCGGAGAGCTGTGCACTCAGGCGGTACAGGAAGATTTTGCAGCCATCCGCCGCAGCCAGGCCCACACCGTGGGACAGCGGCTCTACCTGGAGCAGGGCCTGGAGGGCATCCGGGGAGAGCTGGCCCGGGGCCTGCCGGCCGTGGCACAAATCGGTCTGCCCACGCTGCGGGAGCGCCTGAATGCGGGTGACAGCCTGGAGGAGGCGGGGCGGCAGGTGCTGCTGGCGCTGATGGCCCAGGTGGTGGACACCAACCTCATTGCCCGGGGCGGCCTGGCGGGGCAGCAGTGGGCGATGGAGCGCGCCAGAGTGCTGACAGAGGGCCAAACGGCATCTCGGGAGGAGATGGAAGCGCTGGATCAGGCGTTTGTGGAGCGCAATTTGTCCCCCGGTGGCTGCGCCGATCTGTTGGCGATTACGTATTTTTTGGAGTTTCTAAGCCGCATGTGACCGCATAGCGTGGAGAGAGGTGGGGGTATCGTGAAGCGGTGGAGGACGATTCGAGACCTGTTTTTGGATTTTATGAAGTTCGGCCTGTTTACCTTTGGCGGCGGCTGGAGCATTGTGGCACAGATGCAAAGCCGGTATGTGGAGGAGAAGAAGATTTTGACCCAGGAGGAGCTGCTGGATCTCACCAGCGTGGGGCGAAGCCTGCCAGGTACCATGGTAGGCAATGTGGCCATGCTCTTTGGATATCGGGTGGCGGGATTCTGGGGCGGTCTGGCCTGTGTCATCGGCATGGTGATCCCGCCGATGGCGGTACTGACCATGATCACCCTGTTTTACACTGCTGTGCACCAAAATCACTGGGTGATGGCGGCCATGACAGGGGTGCGGTGCGCCGTGGTACCCATCATGGCCAGCGCGCTGGTGGGCATGGTAAAGGGGGCCTTCCGCTGGCGGCCCTGTGTGGCAGTGACGGCGGTGAGCTTTGGTCTGTATCTGTTCCTCAATGTGAACTGCGTGTGGCTGGTGGTAATCGGCGCGGTGTGCGGCCTGATCCTCAGCAAGTACATGGAGGGGAAGGAGGCACAGACACCGTGATCCTTCTTCAGCTTTTCTGGAGCTTTACCAAAATCGGCTTTACCAGCTTTGGCGGCATGTCCATGATTCCCCTTATTTCCAGCGAGATGCAGGTTCACAATTGGATGAGTACGGAGGAGATCTCCGACATCGTGGCCATCGCCGAGATGACGCCCGGCCCTCTGGGCCTGAACTGCGCCACCTTCGCGGGCATGCGTACCGCCGGACTGCCGGGGGCCATTGTGGCCAACTTGGGGGTGTTGATGCCTACCCTTACAATATGTGCTTTAGCGGCCCTGTTTTTCCAGCGCTTCCGGAACAGTCCGGTGATGCGTCGGGTGATGGTAGGGGTACGCCCCGCCTGTGTGGGGATGGTGGCGGGGGTCATGGTATCCCTGAGTATGACCAACTATGTGGAGGGCGGTGCGGTCAGCCTGCCCGGCGTGGGGATCGGTGTGATTGCACTCATACTGCTGCTGAAATTTAAAGTCAGTATCCCAAAGGTGATTGGCCTTTGCGCCCTGCTGGGCTTGATCTGTTTCGGATTGTTTTAACATGAACAACGCCGGTGCGCTTTTGCGCACCGGCGTTTTCTTACTGGATCCGATACACCCGACCGGAGAAGGGGGGCAGAGTGAGGGTGACCTGTCCCTCCGTGACTGGGAGGTAGTCCACAGGCTGCTGGGTGGAGCCGCCGAAGGGGGCGCTGTCGCTGTCCAGCAGCAGGGTGAGTCCCTGGGCCTGGGGAATGTTCAGATGGTAATTCTCCTGATATTGGTCCGAGAAATTGAACACCGCGGCCAGCCGCTCTCCGCCGCCCCGGCGCTCCAGGGCGTAGAGACAGCGCGCCTCCTGACGGCAGTCCAGCCAGGCAAAGCCATCGCTTTGATAGTCCTCCGCCCATAGGGCGGGATGCTCCAGGTACAGGTGGTTGAGGGCCTGGAAGAAGTGATAGAACCCGTCGTGGATGGGGTAGTGCAGCAGCTCCCAGTCCTGTTCCCGGCTTTCGTCCCATTCCCGCAGCTGTCCAAACTCGCTGCCCATAAAGTTGAGCTTTTTCCCGGGGTGGAGGAACATATAGAGATACAGCGCCCGGCCCTGGGGGAACTTCTGCTCGTAGTCCCCGTTCATCTTCTGCAAAATGGTGGCCTTGCCATGGACTACTTCATCGTGAGAGAAGGGGAGCAGATAGCGCTCATTGTAGAAGTACTGCATGGAGAAAGTGATCTGGTGGTATTTCTGGGGCCGTTCCTTGGGGTCAGACTGGAAATAGGAGAGGGTGTCGTGCATCCAGCCCATGTCCCATTTGTAGTCAAACCCCAGGCCGCCTTGGCCTACGGAGCGGGTCACCCCAGGGTAGGTGGAGGAGTCCTCGGCAATGAGCATCGCGGTGGGGTGGCGCTCCTTGAGCCCGCGGTTGAGCTCCCGCAGAAACTGGATGCCCCCCTGGTTGGTGCCCCGAGCCTCGTCCCCCTGCCAGTAGAGTAGGTTGCGCACTGCATCCATGCGCAGGCCGTCAAAGTGGAACTCCTCCAGCCAGTAGTGGGCGGCGGACTGGAGAAAGCTGCGCACCTCGCCGCGGGAGTGCATGAAATTGCAGCTGCCCCACTCACTGCGGCCCACGTCCCAGCTGGGGTACTCGTAGAGGGGCGTGCCGTCGTAGTTCCACAGGGCGTAGTCGTCCACCGCAAAGTGGACGGGAACAAAGTCCAGAATGACTCCGATGTCCGCCTGGTGACACCGGTCCACCAGAGCCATCAGCTGCTGGGGGGTACCGTAGCGGGAGGTGGGGCTGAAAAAGCCGGTGTTCTGATAGCCCCAGGAGGCGTCGCTGGGGTGCTCGCTGAGGGGCATCAGTTCAATGTAGTTGAAGCCAGCTTCCTTTACATAGGGGATGAGCCGCTGGGCGATCTCCTCATAGTTGAACCAGCCGTTGGGGTCGTCCGGGTTGGTGCGCCAGGAACCCAGATGCACCTCATAGATGTTGACAGGACGGTTTTTCCCGTCGGTGCGGCGGCGCATCCAGCTCTCATCCTGAAAAGTATAACTGGACAGATCCTGAAGGATGGAGGCGTTGTGGGGCCGCAGCTCCATGAAGAAGCCGTAGGGGTCGCAGTGGTCCAGCCAGGTGCCGTCGGGGCGGTAGATGCGGTATTTATATTTCATGCCCGGTTTAGCCTGGGGGACGGTGCACTCCCAGAAGTTGCCGTCGTACATCTTGTGCATGGGCAGCTCCTCCCAGCCGCTGAACTCGCCGATGAGGGAGATTTTTGTGGCGCTGGGGGCAAAGGTGCGGAACACCGCGCCCTCAGTTGTGAGGTGGGCGCCCAGGTAGTGATGGGCGTCAAAGGAGCGGCCGGTATAAAATCCATAAAAGTCCATAAGGGCCTCCTAAAAATAAATAGACATGAGTTGGAAAAGCGGATATACTGATTATAACCAACCAACGCACCGGGACGACCAGCAAAATTAGAAAAGAGTTGGATAAACGACACTTGGCGGAAATTGTCGGGGAGGTGCCCTATGGATTTACGGGTGGAAAAAACCAAGGGGAGCATTGCTAACGCATTTCTCAGCCTGCGGGCCAAAAAACCGCTGGAGAAAATTACGGTGAAGGAGCTGTGCCAGCTGGCACGGATCAACAAGTCCACCTTTTACACCCACTACCCCGATATTTTTGCCCTCTCCGCCGCCTTAGAGGGAGAGGTGGTGGAGGCCATTCTGGCCGACATCCCCCATCCGGAAGGAATTTTTAACCATACGGAGGAATTTACCCGGGATCTGTTCCGGGCCTGCAACGCCCGTTCCGCCCTCATCCAGACCCTTTTCTCCGGCAGTCGGGAGGGACGGCTTATTGAGACCCTGGAGGCGGGGCTGAAGGAGCTGGCCTTCCAGCGCCGACCGGAGTACCGACAGGATCCCGCCAGCCACATCGTCCTCAGCTTTGTCATCTACGGGGGGTACTACGCCTACCGGAAGAACCTGGACTGCGGCTTGGAGCGGGTGGTGGAGCTGGTGGGGCGTTTATCCCGGCAGGTGGGGGATTTTTTCCCTCCTGGCGGGGAAACGCAGCCTTGACAAGGGAAAAAAATGTGATACAATACCCTTGTTACACGCAAAGATGGAGCAAAGCTTCGGAACATGGCCCAGAGCGAGGGGGAGATGGTGCAAGCCCCCGGCCGGCAGCCGAGGCGGGCCACTCCGGAGCGGCCCGTGACGAGCGGGACGGTTCATCCCCGTAAGCGGATGGCTGAGATGCCCATATGGGATAATCAGGGTGGTACCGTGGAATTTTCCGCCCCTGACTGTGGTCAGGGGCGGTTTTTTGTACCCCCTGCAGAAAAAAGGAGGGAGAGGGATGAAAAAGAAGCTGTGGGCGCTGGCGGCTGCTCTTCTGGCCTGCCTGGTGGTGCTGTGTGCCTGTAAGGGCAACCCCCTGCCCCAGGGGATGGAGGAGGACAAGGTGCTGGACCAGGGCCGCAGCGTGATGGAGCTGCTCAACCAGGGCGCCTGGCAGGAGATCTATGACCAGATGCGCACTGACGCCCAGGAGACCACCAGCCCGGAGGCCATCGAGAGCTATATGAACTCCGCTGTGGAGAAGGCGGGCACCTTTGAAAAGGAGGAGGACAGCATGGCCACCGGCCAGAAGCTGGACTCCGGCGAGGAATATGCTACCGCCGTGTTCTACTGCAAGCACACAGAAAAAGATGTGGTTTACCGCATCGCCTTTGACACCGATATGGTGCTCATGGGCCTGGAAATTCAGACGAAGTAAGAGAGATATTGGAGGTAATGACTCATGTACGATCCCAAGCCGTTTGGTTTAAACGAGCTGCGCGAGATGTTCCTGTCCTTCTTTGAGACCAAGGGACACCTGCGTCTGCCCAGCTTTTCCCTGATCCCCCAGAACGACGCCAGCCTGCTGCTCATCAACTCCGGCATGGCCCCCATGAAGCCTTTCTTCACCGGTGAGCAGGAGCCCCCTCGCCATCGCGTGACCACCTGCCAGAAGTGCATCCGCACCGGAGATATTGAGAACATTGGTAAGACCGCCCGCCACGGCACCTATTTTGAGATGCTGGGCAATTTCTCCTTCGGCGACTACTTCAAGAAGGAGGCCATTCACTGGGCCTGGGAGTTCCTGACCAGCAAGGATTGGGTGGGTCTGGACCCTGAGCGTCTCTACCCCTCCGTCTTTGCCGGCAATGAGACCACTCCCGCCGACGACGAGGCCTTCCGCATCTGGAACGAGGAGATTGGCATCCCAGCCGAGCGCATCTTCAAGTTCGGCAAGGAGGACAACTTCTGGGAGCACGGTTCCGGCCCCTGCGGCCCCTGCTCCGAGATCTACTACGACCGGGGCGAGAAGTGGGGCTGCGGCAAGCCCGGCTGCACCGTGGGCTGCGACTGCGACCGGTATATCGAGGTCTGGAACGTGGTGTTCTCCCAGTTTGACAACGACGGCGAGAACCACTACACTGAGCTCAAGCAGAAGAACATCGACACCGGCATGGGTCTGGAGCGTCTGGCCTGCATCTGCCAGGGTGTGCCCTCTCTGTTTGACGTGGACACCGTCATGAATATCACCCGCAAGGTCACCGAGATCACCGGCGCCTCCTACGGCCAGAGCCACGCCACCGACGTGTCCCTGCGCGTGATCACCGACCACATCCGCTCCGCCACCTTCATGATCTGCGACGGCGTGCTGCCCTCCAACGAGGGCCGGGGCTACGTGCTGCGCCGCCTGCTGCGCCGGGCCGCCCGCCACGGCAAGCTCCTGGGTGTGAACGATCCCTTCCTGTACACCGTGTGTGACACCGTCATCCACGAGAACGAGGGCCACTACCCCGAGCTGCGGGAGCGCCAGGACTATATCACCAAGGTCATCCGGGTGGAGGAGGAGAA
>CABVDR010000097.1 GCA_902497145.1 uncultured Oscillospiraceae bacterium | reverse complement strand
ACAGCACGGCAAGGTGCTGTTTCTGCTGGGGGCGGACGACGCCTCCATTCCCCAGGTGTCCACCCCGGCGGGGCTGCTGTCCGACGATGACCGCTCCCTGCTGGCCTCCTACGGCCTGGAGCTCAATCAGACCGCCCGGGACCTTCTCTACCGGGAGATGACCACCGTCTACCTCACCTGCGCCCGGCCCACCCAGAAACTCATCGTCTCCTGGCCGGGACAGAGCGGGGCGGGGGAGGAGCGCCGCCCCTGTTTCTTGGTGGAGCGGCTGCGGCTGCTGTTCTCCGACCTCAGGGTGGAGCGGGAGGAGGATTTGTTTGGCCGGTTCCGCCTCCAGGCGCCGCTGCCCGCCCTGGAGCAGGCGGGGCGCAGCCAGAGCGCCCACGACGCCCTGCTGGCCCTGCCGGAGTACGCCCCCCTGGTGGAGCGGCTGGACCGGGCCGCCCGGTGGGAGCGGGGCAGATTGTCCCGCGGGGCCGTGGAGCGGCTCTACGGCCGCCGGGTGCCCATGTCGGCCTCCCGGATGGATAAGTACAAATCCTGCCACTTCTCCTACTTCATGCGCTACGGCCTTCAGGCAGAGCCCCGCAAGCCTGCCGGCTTTACAGCGCCGGAGTACGGAACTTTTGTCCACTACGTGTTGGAGCACGTCCTCCAGGATGAGGTGTTCCAGCAGACCGCCATGCCGGGCTGGGAGGACGCCCAGGAGGAGGAGCGCCGGAGCCGGGTGGCGGAGCTCACCCGGCAGGCGGTGGAGCGCTATGTCCGGGAGGAGCTGGGCGGTCTGGAGCAGCAGAGTGAGCGCTTCCAGTACCTGTTCCGGCGGCTGCTGCGCTCCGTCCAGGCCGTGGTGGACAACGTGACCCAGGAGATCTGGGCCTCCAAATTCCGGCCCATCTCCTTCGAGCTGGGCTTTGGCAGCGGCAAGGACCTGCCCCCGGTGGAGCTCACCGTGGGGGACGTGACCCTGAGCATCACCGGGTTTGTGGACCGGGTGGACGGCTGGGAGAAGGACGGACGGCTCTACCTGCGGGTGGTGGATTATAAAACAGGGCGCAAGTCTTTTGACTTGACAGAGGTTTGGAACGGCCTGGGCCTTCAGATGCTCCTCTACCTCTTCACCCTGGAGGAGCGGGGCGAGAAATTCTACGGCAAACCGGTGGAGGGGGCAGGGGTCCTGTACCTCCCCGCCCGGGACGCCATCATCAAGGGCAGCCGCTCCATGTCGGACGATGCCTGGCGCAAGCAGCTGGACAAGGAGCTCACCCGCAGCGGCCTGGTACTCAGCGACCCGGTCGTGCTGGACGCCATGGAGGAGCCGGGGGAGAAGGGCTACCGCTTTTTGCCCCTGAAGGTGTCCAAGAGCACCGGGGAAATCTCCGGGGAGGCTTTAGCCACCGCCGAGCAGCTGGGCAAGCTGGGAGGCCACATCCAGAAGGTGCTGGAGGAGATCTGTAAGGAGATCGCCCAGGGCAACATCGCCGCCGATCCCTTCTGGCGGGGACCGGAGAAAAACGCCTGCCGTTACTGCGACTACGCCCAGGCCTGCCACTTTGAGGAGGGCCGGGGCGGCGACGGCAAGCGGTGGCTTGCCAGCGTGAAGAGCCGGGAATTTTGGGAAAACATTGACCGGGAGGAGAGCTGACTCCCGGAGAACGAGAACAAAGGAGGCGTGCCGCCATGGCCTTTCCCTTGACCGAAGAACAACGAAAGATCGTAGACGACCGGGGCGGGGAGCTGCTGGTGTCGGCGGCGGCCGGGTCGGGCAAGACCCGGGTGCTGGTGGAGCGGCTGCTGGACCGGGTGACCGGCGAGGGGCTGGACATCACCCAGTTTTTGGTTATCACCTACACCAAGGCGGCGGCCGCCGAGCTGCGGGGCCGCATTGCCCAGGAACTGTCTCAGCGCCTGGCTCAGAACCCCAACGACCGCCATCTCCGCCGCCAGACCACCTTGGTCTATCAGGCCCAGATCTCCACCATCCACGCCTTCTGTGCCGCCCTGCTGCGGGAGAGCGGCCATCTGCTGGACTTAGACCCCGACTTCCGCCTGTGCGACGAGGGGGAGGGGGCGGTGATGACCGCCCAGGTCCTCCAGGACGTGCTGGAGGAGCAGTATGAGAACCTCCAGGAGGGGGACGACTTTTCCCTCTTGGTGGATACCCTGGCGGCGGGCCGGGACGACAGCCGCCTGGAGCAGATCGTGCTGGATGTGTTTGGCCGCATCCAGAGCCACCCCGACCCGGAGCGGTGGCTGGAGGAGCAGAAAGCGGTGTGGGCGCTGGAGGGGATCACCGACGCGGGACAGACCCCCTGGGGCGCTCTGCTGCTGGAGGACGCCGCCCGGCAAGGCCGGGAGGCGGAGCGTCGGCTGGAGCGGGCGCTTGCCCTGTGCGCCCAGGATGAGCTGCTGGGGCTCAATTATGCCCCCTCCATCCAGACCTCCCTGGAGGCCGCACAGGCCTTCTGTGAGGCCGCACAGACCCTCCAGTGGGACAAGACCTGCGCCTGCCTGCCCGTGCCCTTCCCGGCGGTGGGGCGCAAGCGGAAACGGAGCGAAGAGCTCACCCCCCTGGAGGAGAGCCGGGCGGCGGCGGTGACCCAGCAGGTGAAGAACCTGCGGGACACGGCCAAGGACCTGCTTGCCCGGGCAGCCGAACGCTTTGACGGGGACAGTGCCCAGGTGCTCTCCGATCTGCGGGAGGCCGCCCCGGCGGTGCGGGGGCTGATGGATCTGGTGCACCGATTCCATGAGGCCTACCAGGCCGAGAAAGCCCGGCGGGGGGTGCTGGACTTCTCCGACCTGGAGCACTTCGCGGTAAAACTCTTAGTGGAGCCCTCGGGACAGCCCACCGCCCTGGCCAAGGTGTGGGGGAGCCGCTTTGAGGAGGTGATGGTGGACGAGTACCAGGACACCAACCAGGTACAGAACGCCATTTTTACCGCCATCTCCCGAAATGGCCGCACCCTCTTTGAAGTAGGGGATGTGAAGCAGTCCATCTACCGCTTCCGCCTGGCCGACCCCACCATCTTCCTGGACAAGTACCGCCGCTTTGCCCCCGGAGACGAGGCCAAGGAGGGGGAGCCCCGCAAGCGGGTGCTGTCCCGCAATTTCCGCTCCCGACCCCAGGTGCTGGAGGGGTGCAACGACCTCTTCCGGAACATTATGTCCACCCAGCTGGGGGAGCTGGACTACACCGACGACCAGGCCCTGGTGCCTGGGGCGGAGTTCCCGGAGAGCGGGGACTACGCCCTGGAGCTGGACGCCCTGGACCTCTCCTACCTGGGGGACCAGGAGGGGGAGAAGGAGGACAAAAACCGCCTGGAGGCCCGGTTTGTGGCCCGGCGCATCCGGGCGCTGCTGGAGGAGCCGTTCCTGGTCAAGGAGGGGGACGGGGTGCGTCCCCTGCGGCCCAATGACGTGATGATCCTCCTGCGCAGCCCTGGGGTGGTGCTCCACCACTACATCCGCGCCCTGGGGGAGGAGGGCATCCCCTGGAGCGCCGAGGGGGGCGAGGACTTCTTCGCCACCACCGAGGTGAATGTGGCCCTGTCCATTTTGCAGATCGTGGACAACCCCCGGCAGGACGTGCCCCTCATCGCCGCCCTGCGCTCCCCGGTGTTCGGCTTTGACGCCGACCACCTGGCCCGGCTCCGGGCCGGGGCCAAGGGGGACTTCTACTCCGCCCTGGTGCAGGCCGCCCAGGATGGGGACCGGGACAGCGGGGACTTTCTCCGGGAGCTGGAGGAGCTGCGCTTTGGGGCGGGGGACCGCACCTGCCGCCAGCTCATCTGGCACATCTATGAAAAGACCAACATCCTGGGCCTCTTCGGGGCCATGCCGGGAGGGGAGGAGCGGCAGAACAACCTGCTCACCCTCTACGCCTTAGCCGGACAGATGGAGGACGGAGGCTGCCGCTCTCTGTTCCAGTTTTTGCTCCGCCTGGAGCGGCTGCGGGATACCGGAGCCAAGCTCACTGCCGCCGGAGGGGGCGGCGACGGGGACGGGGTGTCCATCCTGTCCATCCACAAGTCCAAGGGTCTGGAGAAGCCGGTGGTGCTGGTGTGCGGCCTGTCCCGGCGGTTAAACCGGGAGGACCTGATGCGCCCGGTGCTGTTTCATCCGGTGCTGGGGGTGGGTCCCAAGGGGCTGGACCGGGCGCGGATGGTGGAGTACCCCACCCTGGCCCGCCGGGCGGTGTCCCGGCAGCTGGAGCGGGAGATGATGTCCGAGGAGATGCGGCTGCTGTACGTGGCCATGACCCGGGCGAAAGAGAAGCTGATCCTCACCCTAGCCCTCACCGAGGGGGCCAAGGCCCTGGAGCGGCTGGCGGAGGATGCCGCCGCGCCGGTCTCCCCTGTGGCTCTGGAGCGGCAGCAGAGCGTGGGCCAATGGGTTTTGCTCCACGCCCTCACCCGGCCGGAGGGAGAGCTGCTGCGCACCCTGGCGGGGGGCGGCACGGAGTGCTCCGCGCCCCTGGGTCCCGCCTGGTCCATCCGTTGGATGGAAGGGCAGGGGCTGGAGGAGGCCAAGGGCGGGGCGGGCCGCTTTGTCCCGGTGCCTCGGGAGGAGGACGGGGAGGACCTGACCTCCGCCCTCACCTGGACCTATCCCTACGCCGCGGCCGTGCAGGCCCCTTCCAAGCTCACTGCCACCCAGCTTAAGGGCCGGGTGCTGGACCAGGAGGCCGCCCAGGAGGCCCAGGGAGCGGCCCAGACCGCCCCGGAGCCCATCCGCCGTCCTGACTTCATCGCCCGCCGGGAGGGCCTCACCGCCGCCCAGAAGGGCACCGCCCTCCATTTGGCCATGCAGTATGTGCCTCTGGAGGGGGACCACAGCCCGGAAGCCATCGCCGAGGCGGTGGCGGGGATGGTGCGGGACGGCTTCCTCACCCCCTTGCAGGGGGAGGCGGTAAAACCGGAGGTGCTCAGCGCCTTCTTTACCTCGCCGCTGGGCCGGGAATTGGCCCAGGCAAAAGAAGTACACCGGGAGTTTAAATTCTCCCTGCTCACCCCCGCCGGGGACTACCTGCCCGGCCTGGAGGGGGAGCAGGTGCTTCTCCAGGGTGTGGTGGACTGCTGGTTCGTGGATGAGAAGGGCATCACCGTGCTGGACTTCAAGAGCGACCGGGTCCGGCCCGGGGAGGAGGGGGAGCGGGCAGCGCACTACGCCC
This sequence comes from uncultured Oscillospiraceae bacterium, assembly GCA_902497145.1. Taxonomy (GTDB): domain Bacteria; phylum Bacillota; class Clostridia; order Oscillospirales; family Oscillospiraceae; genus Lawsonibacter. The sequence goes on along the minus strand of CABVDR010000097.1, from coordinate 1,566 downwards.
CCCAGCTCAGCGCATACAGCCGCGCCCTGGAGCGGATCACCGGGCGGCGGGTTTATCGCAAGATGCTGTGGTTTTTCGCCACCTCCACCCCAGTGGAGCTGCCTGAAGTAGAAAATTTGAAAAAATAAAGTGGAAAACCTATTGCAATTTTGAAAGAGTTATGCTATGATACCAGTTGCGTTTACAAACGATCCCTCCATGGAGAAAGAGGTGAAGATACAATGAAGGCAGGAATTCATCCCGACTATCAGCAGACCACCATTCGGTGCGCCTGCGGCAACGTGATCGAGACTGGTTCTACCAAGAAGGACATCCGTGTCGAAGTGTGCTCCAAGTGTCATCCTTTCTACACTGGTAAGCAGAAGGTGGTTGACACCGGCGGACGCGTCAGCCGCTTCAACAAGAAGTTTGGCCTGGACAAGAAGTAAGATTGCGCCTAAAAGAAGCCGCACCGAATCCTCGGTGCGGCTTTTTGCATCTTTCGCCGCCCATGGGAATGGAAGGGGACGGCGGCCCGTATACTGTTTGGGAGGTATGTGCCATGAAGAAGATTGATCCGAAAAATTTGTCGCAGAACGTATTTTCCCTCATTGGGGACCAGTGGATGCTCATTACCGCCGGCACGGCGGAGCAGTGCAACACTATGACGGCCTCTTGGGGTGGTCTGGGCGTGATCTGGGGCAGTCCCGCTGCCACCTGCTACATCCGGCCCCAGCGCTACACCAAGGAGTTTGTGGACCGGGAGGAGTACTTTACCCTCTCCTTCTTTGACGAGAGCTACCGCCCCCAGCTGTCCCTGTGCGGCAGCAAGAGCGGCCGGGACGTGGATAAAGTGAAGGAGTGCGGCTTTACGGTAAAGACCGCCCAGTGCGGCGCCCCCTACTTTGAGGAGGCCAGTCTGGTGCTGGTGTGCCGCAAGCGCTTTGTCCAGCCCATGGACCCCCAGCTCATCCCCGAGGACGTGAAGGAGCGCTGGTATCCCCAGAAAGACTACCACACCATGTACATTGGTGAGATCGTGGAGGCCCTGACCAAGTAAGGAGGGCCCCTAGAAGTTTTGGAGGTTGTATGACCGAAAACGTGACCAAAGAAAAGACCAACCGGGCGGTGCTGGTGGGCCTGAGCGCCCACAGCCTCACCCGGGAGGAGAACGCCACCGAGGAGTCCATGGAGGAGCTCAAGGACCTGCTGGAGACCGCGGGCGGCCAGAGCGTGGGCATGGTGCTCCAGCAGAAGGACAGCCCCGACCCCCGCACCTTCATCGGCCAGGGCAAGGTGGAGGAGGTGCGCCAGCTGGTGCGCACCATGGGGGCGGACATGGTCATCTTCGACAACGCCCTGTCCCCCTCCCAGCAGCGGGTGCTGGGGGAGGAGCTGAAGGTGGGCGTGCTGGACCGCTCCGCCCTGATCCTGGACATCTTTGCCCAGCGTGCCCGCACCCGGGAGGGCCGCCTCCAGGTGGAGCTGGCCCAGTATAAGTACCTGCTGCCCCGGCTCATCGGCATGTGGAGCCACCTGGAGCGCCAGGAGGGCGCCATCGGCACCCGCGGCCCCGGCGAGACCCAG
>CABVDR010000096.1 GCA_902497145.1 uncultured Oscillospiraceae bacterium | reverse complement strand
CATCGTCCTTGGTGGGGACAGCCCCCAGGCGGCCGGTGAGCTGCTCCCGGTCGGTCTCGTCTACGATGGTCTCGCCGTGGAGCAGATACACGCCGTGTTCAAACAACTGGATCATTGTGCTTCCTCCTCACAAAATGTTCGGTTTTCGGATCGTGAATCCGGTTTGATGATCCGATTATAACAACGGCGTTGCATAGAATCAAATAGAGGTTTATAATCAAATACATAGGCGAGACCAATGAAATCTGTCATTATTAATAAATTTAAATTATGTGGGGAGAAAGTATGGAGCTGGAATTCAAGGACATTGAGTACCTGTGTGCGGTGGAGGAGTACCGCTCTATTACCAAGGCGGCCCAGGCCCTATTCATCACCCAGCCCACACTCAGTCAGTACTTAAAACACCTCCAGGAGCGGCTGGATGTGGAGCTGTTTCGTGTGGAGGGGCGGAGGCTGCGGCTGACTCCAGAGGGAGAAGTGCTGGTGCGGGAGGGCAAAAAACTGCTACGAGAGCGGGACGAGGTGGTAGCAGCCATGAACAGCGTCAACCAGACCGGCTGCGGTCTGCTGCGTCTGGCGGTTCCGATGGGCCGGGGCAGCCATATCATTCCCACCTGCATCCCCCCGTTTCACTGGCGCTATCCCAAAGCTGAAATTCAACTGACCGAAGGACATTCCAAGGAGTTGGTCAACCGGGTTCAGGCAGGAGCCTGCGACCTGGTAATCATCAATAAGCCCAGCTTTCCCATCAGCCTAGAGTATGAGACACTGGGCTATGAGAAAATGATGCTGGTGGTGGGCAGCGACACCCCCTGGGCGGACTACATCCGCTACGACCGGGATGGACAGGCCCACATTGGGCTGGAGCACTGTGCGGACGCCCCCTTTGTTCTCCATTTGCCCACTCAGCATACCGGACAGATTGAGCGTCAGCTGCTGCACAATGCAGGAATCAAGCCAAACGTGATTTTGGAGACCCAGAACCTGGAGGCATCTTACCGCCTGGCTGCCTGTGGGTATGGGCTGACCTTTTTGTCGGAATACCATATCAACCGCTTGACAACAAAAGGAGAAACGTGCAGCTGTGTATTGGATGATCCGCTTACCCAGATGGAGATTATCATTGGGTACCGACGTAAGGAGGACCTCTCCTTTTTAGCTAGAGAATTCTTAGAAGTTGCCAAGCAGGCTCTGGCGCGGCCAGGACTGCTGAATTAAAGGGCGGAGTGGTAGTACTGCTTCAACGTATCTGCGAGAGCAAGGGCAGCCCGGGAGCGGTACTGTCCCGGAGGAAATGCCAGACCCAGGTCCAGAAAGACACCGTCCGGGCCGATGGAATAGTACTGGGTGTGGGGATAATCTTCCCGGCAGGAGCGGTAGGTGAAGGCGATGCCCAGTCCAGCCCGGGCCATGGCGGCGGCAAAGGGGGCGGTGAGGTTGCCGTTGCATACCTTGGGAACCAGCCCCCGGTGGGAAAAGGCGGCACGGCTCATGGAGCCCAGGATGGTGTCGTAGTCGCTGAGGATGTAGTCGTAGTCCATGGTGTCCTCCACTTCAATGTAGCGGCGGATCTCCCCAGTGTCCAGAGTCCGCTCCCGGCTCAGAGCATTGACGGGGTGGTCGTGGGAGACCACAAAGAGGATCTCGTCCTGGAGCAGAAGTTCTACCTCGTGTTTCAGCTTGACCGGAGGGAGTGCAATCAGGGCTAAATCCAGCCGCCCCTCAATAAGCATCTGCTCCAGCGCCATACTGTTTTCTTCTTGCAGCTGCACCTGGATCCCGGGATAGTGCTGGCGGAACTGACACAGGGCAGGGGGCAGCAGATAGCTGCCCCGAAAGGTGCTGATGCCGAAATCCACCCGGCCGGTTTCCAGATTTTCGATATCCTGGATCATCTGCTGGGTCTGGTGGTATTCCCCCAGAATACTTTGAGCTCGCTGGATCATCAGTTCTCCCGCTTGGGTAGGTCGGACTCCGGAGGAGGTGCGGGTAAACAGCTTGCCACCCAGCTCGTCCTCCATCAGACGCAGGGCCTGACTGAGGCTGGACTGGGACATAAACAGCCCCTGTGCGGCCTTGGAAATGCTTTTGGCCTGAGCGATAGCCAGAAGATAATGCAGATCCCGAAATTCCATAGAGGCTCCTTTCAGGCTCCCATCGGTTTTTCCGATGGGAGCCATTAAATTATGACCGCTTCCGAAATAACGAATGTAGTATATACTGAAACATAGAAGAAAGACAAGGGGAAAATCAAGCGAATTTACCTAAAAATTTTATGACAGGGAGAGGAGAAGAACACATGAGCAAAGTATCTTTGAAAGGCGTCATCGACATGCACGTGCACACCAATCCGGACCTGCGTCACCGGGCTTACGATGACCTGGAGCTCACCGATGCTGCCGTGCGGGTAGGGGCAAGGGCCATTGTCATCAAGACCCACCAGGGAATGACTATGGACCGTGCCTATCTGTGCAACGCCTACAACCAGCGGGTCAACCACGGCAGCAATGATTTTACCATGTTCGGCAGCATTACCATGAATAAGGTTATCGGCGGCATTAACCCGGTGGCCGTGGAGACCGCCCTGAAGCTGGGAGCCAAGGTGGTATGGCTGCCCACCGCCTCCGCCCGCAACCACATTGAAAAGCTGAATCTGGATATGAAGAAGTGCGTGGAAGTGGTCCGGGACGGCAAGGTGGTTCCCGAGATGAATGACATCTTCCAGCTGGTCAAGGACCACGATGCCGTGCTGGGTACCGCCCACGTGTCTCCGGAGGAGTGCTTTGTGGTGGTGGAAGCTGCCCGCAAGGCTGGGGTAAAGAAGATCGTGGTTACCCATCCGGAGTGGTGGCTGGTGAACATGAGTGTGGAAGACCAGGTGCGCATGGTCAAGGACTACGATGTGATCCTGGAGCGCTGCTACGCCCAGAACATGGGCGGCGGCAAGTACAAGAGCAACCTGCCCTCCAACCTGGAGATCATCAAGACCGTGGGCTATGAGCACGTGATGGTGGATACCGACGGCGGCCAGGTGGAGAATCCCCACTGGGAGCTGGCCCTGGAGGAGTATATGCAGTACCTGGTGGACCACGGCATTCCTGAGGAGCAGGTCCACTACATGACCCATACCATTCCCGCCGGGCTGCTTGGCCTGGAGGAGTAAGAAAACAGAGAGGTAACTTGCCATGAGTATTTTGATCATTGCATCCATCGCCCTGGCTGTGGTGTTGGGATATAAGACCAAAATCAACACCGGCTTTTTCTGTATTGCTTTTGCCTACATCATCGGCTGCTTCATGCTGGGGATGAAAACCAAGGACCTGATCGCTGAGTGGCCTACCAGCACTATGTTTGTGATTTTGGCGGTCTCCCTGTTCTATAACTTTGCCGCCATCAACGGGACTCTGGAGAAGATGTCCAGCAGTCTGCTGTATGCCTGCCGCCGCTTTCCTGGAATGCTTCCCTACGCCCTGTTCTTGGTGGCTGTGGTTCTGTCTGTGATGGGCGCGGCCTACTTTACCGTTCTGGCTTTCCTGGCCCCCATCACCATGGCCATCTGTGAGGAGTCCAAGATGGACAAGCTCACCGGCGCGGTGGCCATCAACTGCGGCGCTCTGGCTGGCGGCAACTTCCCCACGGCCGCTCTGGGCGTGGTGTTCCGGGGTCTTATTGACACCGCCTATGAGGCGGACCCCGCCCTCACCCCCCTGGATTCCTTCTCCACCGAGATGACCATCTTCGGCTTTGCGATTTTGTTCTCCCTCATTCTCATCACCATTTTCCGTTTTGGCTTTAAGGCAAACCGGAACATCGGCAAGGGAGTGACCTTCCAGAAGCCCGAGCCCTTTGAGCCCAAGCAGCGCACCACCCTGAATCTGATGATTCTGATGATGATTGTAGTGCTGGTCTTCCCGGTTTTGAAGATGATTCTGCCCTCCAATGAGCTCATTTCCTCCATCAGCGGTAAGATTGACGTGGGCTTGGTGGCTATGATCTTCACCGTCATTGGCCTGCTGCTGGATCTGGCTCCCCAGAAGGAGATCATTGCCAAGGTGCCCTGGAACACCATTCTGATGATCGCCGGCGCTGGTATGCTGATTGCCGTGGCCGTGGAAGCTGGTACGATTGAGCAGCTGTCCGCCTGGATCGGCAGCAACGTGCCTGTGTTCTTGGTGCCCATCGCTTTCAGCTTCGTGGCTGCCTTCATGAGTTTCTTCAGCTCCACCACCGGCGTGGTGGCCCCCGCTCTCTTCCCCCTGATCCCTGGCCTGGCTGCCTCTACTGGCCTGAGCCCTGCCGTGCTCTTTGCCTGCACCGTCCTGGGCGCCCAGAGCAGCGCCATCAGCCCCTTCTCCTCCGGCGGCAGTCTGATCCTGGGCTCTTACGGCAACGACGAGGAGCGTAACAAGCTCTTTAACCGTCTGCTGTTTGTGGCCGTGCCCATCAGCGTGTGTGTCAGCGCGGTGTACAACTTTGCTGTGGCTATGATCCTGTAAAAAACGTCACGATTTTGGAGGTTTGACTATGAATAAGATCCAGATGACCACTCCCCTGGTGGAGATGGACGGCGACGAGATGACCCGTATCCTGTGGAAGGACATCAAGGATATTCTTCTGCTCCCTTATATTGACTTGAAGACCGAGTACTATGATCTGGGCCTGCCGGAGCGGGACCGCACCAATGACCAGGTGACAGTGGACTCCGCCCTGGCCACCCAGAAGTACGGCGTGGCGGTGAAGTGTGCCACCATCACCCCCAATGCCCAGCGTATGGATGAGTACAAGCTCCACCAGATGTGGAAGTCCCCCAACGGCACTATCCGGGCCATCCTGGACGGCACGGTGTTCCGTACCCCCATTATGGTCAAGGGCATCTCTCCCGTGGTAAAGAACTGGAAGAAGCCCATCACCATCGCTCGCCATGCCTATGGCGACGTGTACAAGGCCACCGAGTACCGGGTACCCGGCCCCGGTAAGGCGGAGCTGGTCTTCACCGACGAGCAGGGCAAGGAGCTCTCCCGTCAGACCGTCTACGACTACGAGTGCCCCGGTGTGCTCCAGGCCCAGTACAACAAGGACTCCTCCATCTACTCCTTTGCCCGCTCCTGCTTCCAGTTTGCTCTGGACAGCAAGAAAGACCTGTGGTTTGCCACCAAGGACACCATCTCCAAGAAGTATGACCACACCTTCAAGGACATCTTCCAGGAAGTGTTCGACAAGGAGTACAAGGAGAAGTTTGATGCCGCCGGCATCATCTACTTCTATACCCTCATCGACGACGCGGTGGCCCGTGTGGTCCGCTCCGAGGGCGGCTATATCTGGGCCTGTAAGAACTACGACGGCGATGTGATGAGCGACATGGTCTCCACCGCCTTCGGCTCTTTGGCCATGATGACCTCCGTGCTGGTCTCTCCCGACGGTAAGTACGAGTATGAGGCCGCCCACGGCACCGTCACCCGCCACTACTACAAGTATCTGAAGGGGGAGACCACCTCCACCAACCCCATTGCCACCATCTTTGCCTGGACTGGTGCTCTGCGTAAGCGGGGCGAGCTGGACGGTCTCAAGGACCTGTGCGCCTTTGCCGACAAGCTGGACGAGGCCTGTATTGCCACCATCGAGGGCGGCACCATGACCAAGGACCTGGCCGGCCTGTGGGAGGGAGACATCCCCGCCACCACCGTGGACAGCCGAGCCTTCCTGGAGGCCATCCGGGATAATCTGGAGCAGCGGCTGTAAGAACAATCTCAATAGGTTAAAATGGGACGGAAGCCTTGGCTTCCGTCCCATTTTTGTATCAAGACGATATTATTTGGATAGCTCCTCCAAAATCTGCGCGGCGTTGGTGTCCGGCTTCACCTTGGGCATTACCTTCTGAATGATTCCTTCTTCATCAATGAGGTAGGTGGAGCGCACCACGCCCATGCTCACCTTGCCATAGTTTTTCTTTTCCTGCCACACGCCGTAGGCCTGAAGCACGGTAAGCTCCGGGTCGGAGAGGAGCAGGAAGGGGAGGTTATACTTGTCGGCAAATTTCCGGTGGGAGGCGGTGGAGTCTTTGCTGACCCCGATAACCACCGTGTTCAGAGCCTGGAACTGTCCAAAGGCTCCGGCGAAGGCACAGGCCTGACGGGTACAGCCGGGGGTGTTATCCCGGGGGTAAAAGTAGAGGACCACCTTTTTCCCCAGAAAATCGGACAGGGAGACAGGCTTGCCGTCCTGATCGGGGAGGGTAAACTCCGGTGCTTTCGTTCCAACGTCCAACATTCGTTTTATTCTCCTTCCATATAAAAAATCAGTTCTGTGGGGGTGGAATTTTTGGGGTCATAGCGGTAGTTTAACTCCGCAAAGGCAGAGAGATCATCCCGGCGGGTAATCTGGTTTTGGGCCAGCCATCGCACCATCTCTCCCCGGGCCATTTTGCACTGGGTGCCCCGCTCCACCAGTTTGCCGCCTTTCCAAGTGCCAAAGCGGCAGGTGACCAGCTCCATGTCCTTGGGCAGATGGGGGGCCACCGCCCGGCTGTACTCCTTGGAGGCCAGGTTCAGTACCCATCCGCCCTCCTGGGTTAAGGTTTGTGCCAGCCGACTGCCCCAAAATTCGTACAGGTTTCTGGCTCCGGCCATAGAAAGCTTGGCCTGCATCTCCAGGCGGTAGGGAGTGACGCCGTCAAAGGGGCGCAGTATCCCATAAAAGCCGGAGAGAATGCGCAGGTGGTCCTGGAGGTAGTCCAGGGCCTGGGCCTCCAGCACGCCGGGGGCCATGTACTGGTACTGGATGCCCTGGTAGGATAAAATGGCGGGGGTGAGGTCTCCCTCCAGTTCCATGGTCT
>CABVDR010000095.1 GCA_902497145.1 uncultured Oscillospiraceae bacterium | reverse complement strand
CCGGGAGCTGGGCCGCACCCTGAACCTGCGCAACACCCCCCAGCTGTCCTTTGTTCCCGACGACTCCATTGACAAGGGCGCCCACATTCTCAGCATGCTGCGGGACCCCAATGTGGTCAAGCCGGTGAATCCCGACAACCACTACGGCGAGGACCAGGAGGACGAGGAATGAGTACTTTGACCTATGAGCAGGCCGCCCAGCGACTGCTGGAGGGGGACGGCTATCTGATCCTCACCCACGTGCGTCCCGACGGGGACACGGTGGGCTGTGCCGCCGCCCTGTGTACCGCTCTGCGGGAGCAGGGGAAAGGGGCATACGTCCTGCCCAACCCGGAGCTCACTGCCATCTTTGCCCCCTATTTGGAGGGCCTGCTGGCCCCCGAGGGGTATGAGCCCAAGACGGTGGTCAGCGTGGACATGGCCGCCCGGGGTCTGTTCCCGAAAAATGCCCAGCGCTATCTGGAGAAGGTGGACCTGGCCTTTGACCACCACCCCTCCCAGGAGTTTTTTGCCAAGGAGACCTGCCTGGACGCCAGCCGGGCAGCCTGCGGAGAGCTGATGTACGACGTGATCCGTCAGTGGGGACCGGTGAGCCAGGCGGCAGCACTGCCCCTCTATGTGGCGGTGTCCACCGACACGGGCTGCTTTGTCTACTCCAACACCTCTCCCGCCACCCACGCGGTGGCCGCCGCGCTGCTGGCCACAGGGATCGACTTCTATCCCATCAACCGCCGCCACTTCCGTACCCGCTCCCTTAAGCGCCTGAAGCTGGAAGGGATGCTCACGGCCGGCATGGAGATGCTGGACGGGGGTACGCTGGCCATTGTTACCCTGACCCTGGACATGATCGCCCAAGTGGGGGCCAGGGAGGAGGACCTGGACGACATCTCCGCCTTTGTAGGCGGGGTAGAGGGCGTCCACACTGGGGTGACCATTCGGGAGCTGCGGCCGGGGGTATGCAAGATCTCTCTGCGCACTGAGCCGGGAGAGCTTAACGCCAGCGCTGTGTGCGCCATCCTGGGGGGCGGCGGACACGCCGCCGCCGCCGGAGCCACGGTGGAAGGTGACCCCACCTATACCCGGAAGGTACTGGTGGAGGCCATCCGCCAGGTGCAGAGCCAGGGGAAGTAAAGGGAGGACCCATGCCAAACGGAATCATTGTCATTGATAAGCCCCAAGATTGGACTTCCATGGATGTGTGCGCCAAGCTGCGGGGGGTGTTCCACGAAAAGCGGATCGGCCACGCGGGCACTCTGGACCCCATGGCAACCGGCGTGCTGCCAGTGTTTGTGGGCCGAGCTACCCGGGCGGTGGAGTTTGCCAGCGAGGGAGACAAGGAGTACCTGGCCGGTCTGCGGCTGGGCACCGTCACCGACACTCAGGATACCTCCGGCCGGGTGCTGGAGGAGCATCCGGTCCAGGTGACCAAAGAGGCGCTGGAGGAGGCGCTGGCCCCCTTCCGAGGGGAGATCCAGCAGCTGCCCCCCATGTATTCCGCCATTAAAATAAATGGGAAAAAGCTCTATGAGCTGGCCAGAAAGGGCCGGGAAGTGGAGCGCAAGCCCCGGACCATTACCATCCACGCCCTGGAGGTGGAGGGCCAGGAGAGCCCCACGGACTTCCTTATCCGGGTACGCTGCTCCAAGGGCACCTATGTGCGCACCCTGTGCCATGACATCGGCCAGGCCCTGGGCTGCGGAGGGACCATGTACTCCCTGCGGCGGACCATGGCGGCCGGGTTTACCCTGGAGGATGCCCTGCCTCTGGAGCAGGTGCTCCAGGCCGACGACCCCGCAAGCCTGCTGCTGGGGGTGGACGCCTACTTTGCCGGCCGCCCCATGCTGGTTCTCAAGCCCCCGGCGGAGAAAAAGGTGCGCAACGGCATGACTCTGGTCTTGCCCGAAGCCACCCCTGCCGGGGAGTACCGGGTATATAGTGAGACTGGGGAGTTCTTGGCCCTGAGCCGGGTTTCCCAGGGGAAACTCATCACCATCAAGAGCTTTTTCCAGGTTTGATTGATACAAGGAGAGGATATATTTGAGCGATACCAGACGGGTGATTGCCCTGGGCTTTTTTGACGGGGTACACAAGGGCCACGGGGCTCTGCTGTCCACCGTAAAGCGCCGGGCCCAGGAGCTGGATGCGGCGGCCTGCGCCTTCACCTTTGACCGCAGTCCTACCGCTGCCATCACCGGACAGGTGGTGCCTCTGCTCAGCTCGGTGGAGGACCGGGTGTGGCTGATGCGCAGCTGCTATGGCATCCAGGAGGTCATCGTGTCCAGCTTTGACGGCATGATGCGCATGGACTGGCAGGATTTTATTACCGAATACCTCATCAAACAGCTCAATGTAGTCCATGTTGTGGCGGGCCACGATTTCCACTTCGGCTACATGGGCAAGGGCAACCCCCAGCGGCTCAAGGAGACCTGCGAGAAGCTGGGCGTGGGCTGCGACATCATCGGCAAGGTGGAGCAGGAGGGTATCACCATCTCCTCCACCTATATCCGTACTCTCATCGCCCAGGGGGAGATGGAGCGGGCGGTGGATTTTCTGGGCCACCCCCATGTGCTCACCAACCGGGTGACCCACGGGAAAAAGATCGGCAGCTCCTCTCTGGGCTTCCCTACCGTGAACCTGCGCATCCCGCCCCCGGTGATCGTTCCCGCCTTCGGGGTATACGCTACCCGGGTGGCGGTGGACGGGCAGTGCTATCTGGCGGTTACCAATGTAGGGGTGCGGCCCACCGTGTCGGACAACGACGGAAAGGTGACAGTGGAAGGCTTTATTCTGGACTTTTCCGGCGACCTGTACGGCAAGGAGCTGCGGATGGAGTTTTACAGCTACCTTCGGGGAGAGCGGAAATTCCCCTCCCTCCAGGCCCTGGCAGAGGAGATTGGCCGCAACGCCCAGCAGACCCGGGACTATTTTACCGCCCACCCCCAGACGTAAGGAGGGAGAGCCATGCAAGGAGAACCCATGCGCTATGACCGGATGTATCTGTTTTTCTGGCTGTATGCCGGGGTGCTGGCCTTGGCGGCCTTTGCCTTTTCTGCGCCGCAGGAGATCCTGACCGGTCTGCGCACCATTGTGTTGACGGAGGACTCTCTGATCACCGACTATGTGCTGATTGCCGGGCCGGGGGCGGCGCTGATGAACTCTGCCCTGGTCACAGTCATTACCACGGTTCTGCTGAAACTGTCCAAGGAGCCCTTCAACGGATTTTCCTTGGTGGTGATTGGGCTGATGTCTGGCTTTTCCCTGTTTGGAAAGAACTGTGTGAACATCTGGCCCATCCTGCTGGGAACCTGGCTGTATGCCAAAAGCCGGCGGGAACACTTTGGCAAGTATGTTCCGGTGGGGCTGCTGGCTACCGCCCTGGCCCCGGCAGTGAGCTATATCGGCCTGGACAACGGCTGGGGCAACCCGGCGGCGGGAATCTTGGTGGGGATCATCATCGGCTTTATCATGCCGCCCCTGTCCGCCTATACATATAAAATTCAAAACGGCATGAACCTGTATAACGTGGGTTTCGCCTGCGGTTTGGTGGCCTTTCTGCTGGTCCCCCTCATCAGTTCCATGGGGGCCAATCCCACCACCCAGTACCACTGGGCAGAGGGGTATGATTTGCCCTTCGGAGTTGCCCTTGGGATTCTTTGTCTGCTGTTGATCCTGCTAGGCTTTTTTGCCACGGGAAAGCCGGTTTGGGCCACCTGGGCGGGCTATCGCCGCCTGCTGGCCACCAGCGGCCGGGCTCCCAGCGACTACCTGCGTATGTTTGGAGCGGGCCCCGTGCTGGTGAACACTGGGATTAACGGCCTGATCGGTATGGCCTTTGTGCTGGGAGGCGGGGGCGATCTGAACGGCCCTACCGTGGGCGGTATCCTCACTATTATGGGCTTTTCCGCCTTTGGCAAGCATGCCTTCAACATTGTGCCGGTCATGGCAGGGGTGTTCTTGGGCAGTATTGTGATGCACTGGTCGCTGAGCGACTCGGCGGTGCAGCTGGCCTGCCTGTTCTGTACCACCCTGGCCCCCATCTCCGGCTACTTCGGCTGGCCCTATGGGATTCTGGCCGGATTTATCCACTCCTCCGTGGTGCTCTATACCGGCGGTCCGGTGGCGGGGATGAACCTCTACAACAACGGCTTTTCCGGCGGCCTGGTGGCCATTGTGCTCTATCCGGTGATCATCGCGGTGTTCCAGCACCGTAAGCCCACCCTGGTGGATCAGGATTACTTTGATCTCCAGGAGCACGACGAGCCGGTGACTCCGCCGCCCAACCAGATTACCGAAGAAAAAGATGTATGAAAAAAGTCCTGGAGCAGCTGCTCCAGGACTTTTTTTATCCGTTCCACTTCTTTAGTATCGCTTCCACCACGTTCGGGTCCAGCTGGGGGAAGGGGATGATGGGAACAGGCTCCCGGTCAAAGGGACCGATGAATTTCTCAAAGGTCTGTACATCCCGCCAGCCCCCGGCTACATAGCCAGTGTTGTGGCAGACCCCCGCATCCTGAAAGCCCATGCTGTGGTGAAGCCCCTCGCTCTTCGCATTGGGGACGGTGACAATGCCGTACACCGTGCGTACCCCCTGGATGGCCAGCAGCTCCATGAGCGCGCCATACATCCTTCGGCCCACACCGTGGGAGGTATGACCTTGAGCGACATAGACCGACAGCTCTGCCCCCCACTGGTAGGCGGCCCGCTCTTTAAAGCGGTGGGCGTATGCGTAGCCCACAGGGGTGCCATCCTCCTCCCAGACCAGGTAGGGGTAGCCCTCCAGGGTGTGGGTGATCCGGTTTTGAAACTCCTGGGGAGAGGGAAGCTCATACTCAAAGGTGATAGGGGTGTGGATGTACTGCCCGTAGATGCCCACCAGCGCGGGGGCGTCCTGGGGCGTAGCCAGTCGCAGTGCCATAGGGGATCCCTCCTTGTTCCTGGAGAGTATACCATCTTTTTTGCCCGGCGTAAAGGTTCAGCACAGCCCCTCCAGCAGGTTCACGTTGCCCTGGAGCCGCTCATCCTGGGGTTCCAGAGCCAAGGCGGCCCTGGCAGCCTCCAGAGCCAGATGGGGTCGGCCGGTGTGGTAGTAGGCCTGACAGCGCAGGTCGTAGGGGAGGGCTCCCCAGGCCCTGGCTTCACAGATGTAGGTGTGGGGCCGCTCCCGGATGTTCAGGGCTTTTTGGGTAAAGTAGAGAACCCCATCCCACTCCTCCTGGGTGTAGAGCAGCAGGGCAAGCTCCACGAAGGGTTCCCGCAGGTGAGGCGCTTCCGCCGCCGCCCGCAGATACCAGCGAAGGGCCTCCTCCGGCTGTTCCTTGTGCTCATAGGACTGGGCAATAAACCGCATGGAGGCTGCCCGTTCATCCGCCCAGGTGGCGGTGGGCATGGCCAGATGCCGCTTTAAGGTGCGGATGCAGTCGTCCCAGCGGCCGCGGAACAGGTATTCCCGGCCCAGGTAGTGGACGCTGCGGTCATCCTGGGGGGTTTCCGCCACTGCCAGCTCCAGAAGGGGCAGATACTGGGCACGGGATTTTTCCGGATCCGGGTGGTGGTCCAGCTGAACCCCCTCCGCCGACACCTTCAGACCAGGCTGACCGGGTCCTACCCACTCCAACACCTCGTGAACCGGGTGGACCCACTGGTAGCCGTGGCGGGCGTGAATTTTCTCGTACCAGAACACCACCCCTTCTCCTCCGTCCGGGCGAAAGCTCCAGGTGTAGCGATAGGTGGCCTGGGTAGCGCCGGAGACCCAGGCGTTCTCCAATGCCTTTCGCCAGCCAGGATGGAATACCTCATCCAGGTCGGTACACACGCAGATGTCTGCGTCCGGGTCCACCAGCTCCAAGGAGCGGTTTCGGGCCACGTCGAAGCGCCAGGGACAAATGGTTTCCACTGTCACCTGAGCGCCCAAGGATCGGAGCCGTTCCACCGTGTCGTCTGTGGAGCCGGTGTCCAATACCACGATCTGGTCGGCCTCAGACATGGAGGACATCCAGCGCTCCACGAACTGACTCTCATTTTTACAGATGGCGTAGACACAAATTTTCATAGATCGACCTCCTGAAAGACAGCGCCCGGCCCCAGGTAGGGGCCGGGTGTGAGGTAGTTAGTCGTCATCGGGAATGTCGCCCAGGCGGTAAAGAGACAGACCGATGGTGCTGTACAAGTAGTTGCCGCCATCGCCCACCACCTGTAGCTGTGCAGGAGCGGAGGATACCGCCACTGGGGTGCTGAAGGACAGCGCGGCGGTCTGGGCCGAGGTGTGGAAGATATACTGAGAAGTAGCACCCGGGACGACTGAGCCGTTCTGCTGAAGGGACGCGCCAACACTCTGGGGGAACGTGGTTCCGCTGGAGGGAGAGAAGCTGCCCTGGAAGGCTACGGCGTACACGCCAGGCGTGTTGACGGTAAAAGTACTGCTCCCCGCGGTGTGGCTAATGTCTGAGCCGTAGGAGAGACCAGTTTTGTCAAACACTAAAGGAGATCCGGAAGTTCCGGACTGAGCGGGAGTGGAGTAAGCAGACAGCAGGGAGACTGGGGCACTGGGGCCGGTATTGCCCCTAGGAATGGTAAAGTCAAAGACAGCGTTCTGCGGGGTACCGGAATTGGTGACCTGGGCATTGGTGCCAGGATTGCCGGTAGTGACAGTTCCGACCGCTAAGGTGGCTGCGGTTCCAGCAGGACCGGTTGCACCGTTGACGCCGCTGCTGCCAGCAGGACCAGTGGGTCCAGTGGGCCCGGTGGGACCAGTTGCACCCGCGGTACCGGCAGTCCCGGTGGGACCGGTTGCCCCGGCGGGTCCAGCAATGCCCTGAGGACCAGTAGGACCAGTTGCACCCG
>CABVDR010000094.1 GCA_902497145.1 uncultured Oscillospiraceae bacterium | reverse complement strand
ACCAGCCCCGGTACAACATCCTGCTCAAGGACGACAAGGGCTACCCCTATATTCGCCTGTCCAAGGAGGAGTACCCCCGCTTCTCCCTGGCCAACCGGGTGGCGGAGGACGGGGCAAGGTATTTTGGCCCCTACGCCAGCCGCCACAGCACCCAGGCCATTCTGGATGCCCTGCGCACCGCCCTGCGCCTGCCCACCTGCCGCAGGCAGTTTCCCCGGGACATCGGCAAGGAGCGGCCCTGCCTCAACTTCCACATGGGCAAGTGCGACGGCTACTGCCGCCCCGAGATGACCAAGGAGCGCCACGACCAGGCCATCGCCCAGGCGGTGAGCCTGCTGGAGGGCAAGTTCAAAGAGGTCAAGGCCGACCTCACCGCCCAGATGGAGCAGGCCGCCGAGGAGCTGCGCTTTGAGAAGGCCGCCCAGATCCGGGACCGCCTGAAAGCCATCCAGCTGCTGGGGGAGCGGCAGAAGGTGGTGGCGGGCTCTCTGGCCGACACCGACGTGACCGGATTTTTCCGGGGGGAGGCCAAGAGCTGCTTTGTGGTGCTCCACTACCTGGACGGGGAGCTGGCCGCCAAGGACATGGACCTGATGGAGCGGCCCATGGAGGAGGAGACAGGGGAGATCCTCTCCGCCCTGCTGCGGCAGTACTACGCCGGGCGCAGCCGCCTGCCCCGGCAGATTTTGCTTCCCTGTGAGCTGGACGACCAGGTGCCCCTGACCCGGATGCTCAGCGAGCAGGCCGGGCGGCGGGTGGAGCTCATTACCCCCCAGCGGGGGGCCAAGATGGACCTCATCAAGCTGGCCAACCAGAACGCCGTGGAGGAGGTCACCCGGGCCACCACCCGGGAGGAGCGGCAAAATAAGCTGCTGGAGGCCCTGGGCAAGATGTTGGGCCTGGAGAGCGCCCCCCGGCGCACCGAGTCCTACGACATCTCCAACACGGGCGCGGACGACATGGTGGCCTCCATGGTGGTCTTTGAAAACGGACGGCCCCTGAAGCGGGACTACCGCCGCTTCAAGATCAAGGACCTGACCGGGCCGGACGACTACGCCTCCATGGAGCAGGTGCTCAAGCGGCGCTTTCAGCGGTATCTGGACGGGGACGAGAAATTTGGGACCCTCCCCGACCTGATGCTCATTGACGGCGGCGAAAACCACGTGAAGATTGCCAGGCGGGTGCTGGATGAATTTGGGCTGGATATCCCCGCCTTCGGCATGGTGAAGGACGACCGCCACCGCACTCGGGCTCTGGTGGCCCCCGACGGGCGGGAAATCGGCATCCAGGCCATCCCGGCGGTGTTCGCCCTCATTGGTCAGATCCAGGAGGAGACCCACCGCTTTGCCATCGAGTTTAACCGCCAGCAGCGGAAAAGCCGGGTCCAGGGTTCGGCGCTGGATAAGATCCCCGGAGTGGGGGAGAAGCGGCGCACCCAGCTGCTCAAAGCATTCAAGAGCGTGAAGGCCATCCGCCAGGCTCCCCTGGAGGAGCTGGAGAAGGTGATACCCAAGAACACTGCCCAGGCGGTGTATCAGTATTTTCGGGAGGAGAAAGAGCCATGCGAGTGATTTCAGGAACCGCCCGGGGCCGCCGTCTCGGGGAACTGGAGGGAATGGAGACCCGTCCCACCACCGACCGGGTGAAGGAGGCCCTGTTCAACATCGTCCAGTTTGAGGTGCCGGGGAGGAAAATTCTGGATCTCTTTGGCGGCACCGGACAGCTGGGGATTGAGGCCCTGTCCCGGGGCGCGGAGCACTGCACCTTTGTGGACCAGCGCTCCGATGCGGTTGCCCTTATAAAAAACAATCTGAAAGTGACCGGTTTAAGCGAGAAAGGCCGGGTTTTCCAGGGAGATTCCCTGGGATTTTTGCAGACCTGCGGAGAAAAATTCGATGTGATTTTCCTTGATCCGCCTTACCGGGCGGACCTGCTGGAGCGGGCGGTGGAGGCCATTGCCGCATTTGACATTCTTCGGGAACATGGTATAATGGTCTGCGAAAGTGCGCTGGACAAGGTCCTGCCCACGTTGGAAGCCCCCTATGAGCGGGGGAAGGAGTACCGATACGGTAAGATCAAGCTGACCATCTACCGCAGGACTGGGAGGGACCTCCACCAATGAAAACGGCTATTTACCCCGGCAGTTTTGACCCGGTAACGCTGGGGCATTTAAATATTATCAAACGCGCCGCTCTGTGTTTCGACAAGCTCATCGTGTGCGTGATGATCAACTCCAACAAGCACGGCATGTTTACCCCCGAGGAGCGGGTGGAGCTGCTGCGCCGCTCTACCGCCCGGTTTCCCAATGTGGAGGTGGACTTTGCCGAGGGCCTGCTGGCCGCCTACGCCAAACGGCGAAAAGCCCATGTGGTAGTCAAGGGCCTGCGGGCTGTGTCCGACTTTGAACAGGAGGTGCAGATGGCGGTTATTAACCGCAAGCTGAACCCCGGTTTGGAGACGATGTTTTTAGCATCCAGTGAGAAGTATACCTACTTAAGCTCCACGGTGGTCAAGGAGATGGCCCGGTACGGAGCCAACCTGGAGGAGTTCATTCCCCGGGAAATCGTGGCTGATGTGAATCAGCGCATGAAGGAATTGCAGGAAAGGATGGGTTGACAAATGGCGAGCGGTGTGGAAGAGCTGCTGGACATGTTGTTCGACATGGTGGACGAGGCCAAGAATGTGCCCCTGTCCAGCGATAAATGTATGATTGAGCGGGATCGGGCGTTGGATCTGATTGACGACATTCGAGCCCAGTTCCCTGTGGAGCTGACCGAGGCCAAGAAGGTGATGGCCACCCGGGCGGACATGCTGTCCTCCGCTAAGCGGGAGGCGGAGGCCATCCGCAAGACCGCCGAGGACAAGGCGCGGCAGATGGTGTCCGAGGATGTCATTACCCTCCAGGCCAAGCAGCGGGCCAACGAGATGATGCAGCAGGCGGAGGAGCGCAGCCGGGAGCTGAAGCGCTCGGCCAACGAGTACTGCGAGGACGCCCTGCGCCGTACCGAAGAGGCGGTGGCTGAGGCCTACGACGAGATCAAGAAGTCCCGGGCTCGCTTCCGTGCCGCAGCGGGTGCTTCTGCCGCTGGTAATTCCAGCGGTTCCCGAGCCGTGTACGACGCGGCTGCCGATGAGGACTGACCAAAACCCACCAAAGCCCGCGGGACGGCTGTCCCGCGGGCTTTTCTCATACCGGAAACTCTTGACAAAATGCAGGATAGAAAAATCTTAACTGCATTTTTACAGGGAACCTGCTTGACTTTTCTCCACGGGTGTACTAAAATAAATCCAGTTAGGCGGAAAACGGAAATATTCGCCTGACCTAGGTTTCCGAGCAGGTTTCCCCCGCTTATGAAAAGGATCTTCCCAATGAAACGATCAATTTCATCGGTCTTGCCCGCGAAAAGAACCGGCAGAAAAGAGGAGTTGCCCCTTCTGCATGCCGGGAGATACCGCGGGCTTTTCTTTGCCCGGAACTACTGAACCGCCGAAAGCAGACGGGTGCTTTTCCTGCATTTCGGCAGTATGAAGTGAACCACAACAACCAATTCAGAACAAAGGAGGTGGAGAGCATGACGATGGTAAAGCGGGAGTCCAACAGCATTTGGAACCTGGTGCGGGAAGACCGGGACATCGACGATCTGATCTTTGGCGAGAACCTGAACAGTCGTGAGATGACCCAGCCATGCAGCGACCGGTGAGTCAGGTCGGCTCTTTGTTGGACACAACAGAATCTTAAAAGCCGCGGCGGTTTTCCTTCCCAACTGCCTGCGGCTTTTTTATTTGCCCCAAAATGCAAGAAGTGTCGGAAGGACGGACAGAAGAATTTGTCAATTATTTGGACTCAGGGGCTTGCGTTGCGGAGCGAGATATACTAAAATACTAACAAGTGAGTCTTCCGGCGCCCTAGCCGGCGTCACTTGTCAGGTTTGAAATGCAAGCAAACCTGCAAATTGCGAGACAAGCAACATGGAGGTTGATTCAGAATGAGAAAGGTACAATTCACGGAAACCGTGCTGCGTGACGCGAACCAGTCGCTGATCGCCACCCGGCTTCCCTACGACAAGTTCGAGCCTATCCTGGAGACCATGGATAAGGCTGGCTTCTACTCCGCCGAGGTCTGGGGCGGCGCTACCTTCGATGTGTGCCTGCGTTACCTGCGGGAAGATCCCTGGGAGCGCCTGCGCAAGATCCGCAAGAAGATGCCCAACACCAAGCTGCAGATGCTGCTGCGCGGTCAGAACATCCTGGGCTACAAGCACTATCCCGATGACGTGGTGCGTAAGTTCGTGGAGTACTCCGTGAAGAACGGCATCGACATCATCCGTATTTTTGACGCCCTCAACGATGTGCGCAACCTGGAAGTGGCCATCGACGAGACCGTCAAGCAGGGCGCCCACGCCTCCGGTACCATCTCTTATACGACCAGCCCCGTGCACACTCTGGAAAACTATGTGAAGATGGTCAAGGAACTGAAGAGCATGGGCGTCAAGTCCATCTGCATCAAGGACATGGCTGGCCTGATGGGTCCCAAGGAGGCCTACGACCTGGTTTCCGCCATCAAGGACGCTGTGCCTGAGCTGCCCCTGGTCATCCACACCCACTGCACCACCGGTCTGGCCTACATGACCCAGCTCAAGGCGGTGGAGGCCGGCGCCGACGTGCTGGACACCGCCATCTCCCCCTTCTCCGGCGGTACTTCTCAGCCCGCTACCGAGTCCGTGGCCTACTCCATCCGTCAGATGGGCTATCAGGTGGACCTGAACGACAAGGCCCTGACCGAGATGGCGGACTTCTTCAAGGGCGTCCGGGCCGACTTCCTGAAGAGCGGCACGCTGGATCCCATCTCCATGTCTACCGATACCCAGTGCCTCAACTATCAGATCCCCGGCGGCATGCTGTCTAACCTGATCTCCCAGCTGAAGATGATGAACGCCATTGACAAGCTGGATCAGGTGCTGGAGGAGACTCCCAAGGTTCGTAAGGATATGGGCTATCCTCCTCTGGTCACCCCCACCAGCCAGATGGTTGGCTCCCAGGCTGTGCAGAACGTGCTGGCCGGCGAGCGCTACAAGGTGGTTGGCAAGGAGATCAAGGCCTACTGCCGCGGCGAGTATGGCCGTACTCCCGCCCCCATTGATCCCGATATCCAGAAGAAGATCCTGGGCAACACCCCCCTGGTGAAGGGCCGTTTTGCCGACTCTCTGGAGCCCGAGTTTGAGAAGACCAAGAAGGAGCTGGGCGCTACCGCCAAGAGCGACGAGGACGTGCTCAGCTACATCGCCTTCCCCCAGGTGGCTATGGCCTTCTTCAAGGACCGCGAGGCTGGCTTCCCCCCCAAGGAGGAGCCCAAGAAGGCTGCTCCCGCCCCCAAGGCGGCTCCCGCGCCTGCCCCCGCTCCCGCCGCTCCCGCTTGGCAGGGCCCCGTGTACTACGCCGAGGTTCCCGCTCCTGTGGTGCCCGGCTACACCAGCCGTCCCATTCCTCCCTTCGCCGCCTCCTATCAGTCTCCCTATCTGAAGATGGGCCGGGATGACTGCACCGGTACCTTCGTCATCACCATCGACGGCAAGCCCTTCCAGGTGTCCGTGGAGCGCGCTGACGCCCCCGCCGCGGCCGCTCCCGTAGCCGCCGCCCCTGTGGCTGCCGCTCCTGCGGCTCCTGTGGCCGCTCCCGCCCCGGCTGCTGCCCCCGCTCCTGCGGCGGCTCCCGCTCCCGCTGCTCCCGCCGCCGCCCCTATGGCTGCCGGTGAGACGGCCGTTAACAGCCCCATGCCCGGCAACATCTTTAAGGTGGAGTGCCAGGTGGGCCAGAGCGTGAAGGCCGGCGACGTGCTGGTGGTCCTGGAAGCCATGAAGATGGAGATCGAGGTCTCCGCTCCCGTGGACGGCACCGTCAAGTCTGTGTCCGCTGTGGTGGGCAGCACCGTCAACACCGACGATCTGCTGGTCACTCTGGGCTGAGCCTGACTTCATACATCACAATATGGTCCGCCCCCTCTTCGCGAGGGGGCGGATTTTTATGTTGCCGTAACCGAGGTGTGTGCAGGGCTATGGGGCAAAATGGCCATTCGGGCCGGGCTCTAAAGGGCCGCTTCCATCATTTTAAATAAGAATTAAGGGAATCCTACTTGAAAAGGAAAGGATGCCATGCTACACTTAAGAACGACAAATGTCTGGCAAAACTCTGCATTTCAACCGGCGGAGGGTTCCCTAAGGCCCGCCGCCCCATAAGAAACAGGAGGACAATGTGAAAGGAATCGTATTAGCAGCCGGAAAAGGCACCCGTCTTTATCCCATGACCAAGCCGGTGTGCAAGCCGCTGCTGCCCGTGTATGACAAACCCCTCATCTACTACCCCATCGCCATTCTGATGCAGGCTGGCATCTCGGACATCATGGTCATCGTGCCCCCCCAGGAGACGGACACCTTCCGGGCTCTGTTGGGGGACGGCGCCCAGTATGGTCTGAAGATCACCTACGCCGAGCAGCCGGTGGCCCGGGGCATCGCCGATGCCCTGCTCATTGGCCGGGAGTTTGTAGGGGAGGACCGGGTGTGCCTGGTGCTGGGCGACAATATCTTCTATGCCCCCACTCTGGGAGCCACCCTGAAAAAGGCGGCCGCCAATGAGACGGGTGCCACCGTGTTCGGCTACTGGGTGGAGGACCCCCATCCCTTCGGTGTCGTGGAGTTCGATGAATCGGGCAAGGCCATTTCCATTGAGGAGAAGCCCCGCCATCCCAAGTCCAATTACATTATCCCCGGCCTGTATTTCTATGACAACCAGGTCATGGAGATCGCCGGGAACCTGAAGCCCTCTGCCCGGGGGGAGCTGGAGATCACCGACGTGAACCTGGAGTATCTCCACCGGGGACAACTCCAGGTGGTGCCTTTGGAGAGAGACTTCACCTGGCTGGACGCCGGCACCGCCGACAGTCTGCTGGTGGCCGGGCAGACCATCAAGGAGATCCAGGATCGGACGGGCCGGTATGTGGGCTGTCTGGAGGAGCTGGGGCTCCAGGAGGGGTGGATTAACCAGGACCACGTCCACGCCATCGGCGACGAGCTGAGTATGACACTGTACGGGAAGTATCTCCAGTGTCTGTAAACTGAAACAGAGTAAGAGGGCCGCACGGCCCTCTTTTTAAACGAAAGGGGAAGAGACTATGAATGCGATTGGCGCTTATTTCAGTCCCTCGGGAGGGACCAAGCGGGCCTGCGAGCTGGTAGGGGGCCTGTTTGGCGCGGAGGAGTACATCAATCTGGGCGGCCGGGAGCGGGCTCAGCGCAGCTTCGGCAAGGACGAGCTGCTGGTGCTGGCCCTGCCGGTGTACGCCGGGCAGATGCCGGCGG
>CABVDR010000093.1 GCA_902497145.1 uncultured Oscillospiraceae bacterium | reverse complement strand
AACACCTCGTCGGCGAACATATCCACCTTCAGGGTGCGGACAAACTCCTCCGCGTCGGTGTCCTGCTGGCTCTCCAGCAGCTTGCGCACCCACTCAAAATCCTGCTCCGAGCCCAGCTTCTTGTTGGCCATGCCCTGCTTATATTTCCAGTGGGCGGCGATGCCGTATTCGGCGGTCTGGTGCATCTGCCAGGTACGGATCTGCACCTCAAAGGGGATGCCCTCCCGGCCGATGACGGTGGTGTGAAGGGACTGGTACATGTTGGGTTTCGGGGTGCCGATATAGTCCTTGAAGCGGCCCAGCACCGGCTTGAACATGTCGTGGATACAGCCCAGCACGTTATAGCACTCCGGGATGTCGTCCACGATGACCCGGAAGGCGTACAGGTCAAAAATTTCATCCAGAGTCTTGTTCTGGGTAAACATTTTCCGGTAAATGGAGTAGGTGTGTTTCACCCGGCCGTACACCTTGCAGCGGATGCCCTCCTGCTCCAGCCGCTGCTGGATGCGCAGCTGGATGGAGGCCAGAAACTCCTCATGAGCGGCCGAGCGCTTGGCCATCTCGTCCTCGATCTCCTTGTACCCCACCGGGTCCAGGTATCGAAGGGACAGGTCCTCCAGCTCCCATTTGAGCTTCTGCATACCTAAGCGGTGTGCCAGGGGGGCGTAGATCTCCATGGTCTCCAGGCTCTTCTCCCGCTGCTTCTTGGGGGACTGGTACTCCATGGTGCGCATATTGTGCAGCCGGTCGCAGATTTTGATGAGGATCACCCGGATGTCCTGGGCCATGGCCATGAGCATCTTGCGCAGGTTCTCCATCTGCTCCTCTTCCTTGGAGACGTACTGCACCCGGGTCAGCTTGGTGACCCCCTCCACCAGCTCAGCCACCGGCGCGCCGAATTTTTTAGCGATCTCCTCGTGGGTGGCGTCGGTGTCCTCAATGCAGTCGTGGAGCAGGGCGGCGATGACGCTGTCCACATCCAGTCCCAGGTCGGCCACGATGTCGGCCACTGCCAGGGGGTGGATGATATAGGGCTCGCCGCTCTTGCGCAGCTGGCCGTGGTGCTCGGCGTCGGCAAAGGTAAAGGCGGCAAACAGCCGCTGGGTATCTAAATTAGGGGTATATGCGCTGACTTTATCCTCCAGCGCCTGGTAGCGTTCCAAAATGGGATCCATGGAATCACCTCGACAATCGAAAAGTAACAGAGCAGGCCCCTGGGGCTACTCCTGCAGGGCGGAGCGCAGGCGGCGCAGAATCTCCGACGCCTCCAGGTCCACCTTATGCTCCAGCCGGTGCAGTGTGATGTGCACCCGCCCGGCCTGGCCGCTCAGGGAGATGAGCCCCCGCTCCTGCATCACCTCCAGGCAGATGCGGGTGTGGTTGGGCAGCTCCCGCTGGCCGCTGGAGTGGGCCACGCTGCGGGTGATGCGGGCCAGGGAGTCCTCCAGGGCGCCGCTCCCGGCGCTCTGGTGCTCCAGATAGCGCCACAGGCTGACAAATTCCGAGCGGCTCGGCAGCAGGGACTGGGCCTCGTCGTGGGAGAGCAGCTCTCCCCGGCGGTATTTTTCATACACGCAGCGCTCCATCTGTGCCCGGGTGAGGGCGGGGTGGAGATCCACCACCTGCAGCTGCACCGAACGCACGCCGCGGAATTCATTGATTTGGGGATAAAACGCCACGTCCACCCGGCAGCCGGGGGTCACCCCCAGCTGGGCAGCGTCGGCGGAGAAGAAAATGGCGTCCAGCACACTCCCCCGGGCCTCCAGCCGCAGCTTCAAATGCCGGCCCCGGCCCACCTGCACGGCGGACTGGACATGGGCGCCGGTGAGAACCAGTACCGGGCGGGGGTTGCCGGTACCGCAGGGCTCCAGGGCGTCCAGGGCCTCCACCGAGGCCACATCCAGCTGCTGTGGCTGGACAATGCCGTCGGTCTCCAGCACCGAGGGGGGCTCCTGCCCCGCCTGCTGGTCCAGTACCCCCTGGCGCAAGCGCTGGGCCAGGGCGGGAATGTTCTCCTCCCGCACCACGAAGCCCGCGGCCAAAGCGTGGCCGCCGAAGCCCTCCAGCAGGTCGCCGCAGTTCATCAGCAGCTCGAAGAGGTTAATGCCGCCCCAGGAGCGGCAGGAACCCTTGCCCATCCCCTGGTCCAGGCAGATCATAAAGGTGGGGCAGCCGTACTTCTCGCTCAGGCGGGAGGCCACGATGCCCACCACCCCCTGGTGCCATTCCCGGTCGGCCAGGACGATGGCCCCCTGCTGGGGCTGGTGGTCCAGGCGCTGGATGCTCTCCTGAAAGATCTCCCCCTCGATGCTCTGCCGCTCCCGGTTGAGCTGACACAGCTCCTGGGCCAGCTGCTGGGCCCGCTGGGGGGAGTTCGTAAGCAGCAGTTCCCCGGCCAGGGCCGCCTTGCCCATACGCCCGGCGGCATTGATGCGGGGAGCCAGGGTATAGCCGATGGACACGGAGGTGAGGGGGCGGTCTCCCAGCCCC
Organism: uncultured Oscillospiraceae bacterium; assembly: GCA_902497145.1. Classification (GTDB taxonomy): domain Bacteria; phylum Bacillota; class Clostridia; order Oscillospirales; family Oscillospiraceae; genus Lawsonibacter. The sequence goes on along the minus strand of CABVDR010000093.1, from coordinate 5,155 downwards.
GCCTCCTGGATAAGCTGGGCCAGACCCAGCCGCTTGGGGTGGGCCAGGGCAGCCAGACCGGCCTGGACAATGGTGCGGTTCTCTCCCGTCATGGGCATCACGTCGGCCACCGTGCCTACGGCGGCCAGATCGGCGTAGTCCTCAAACACCTGCCGCCCCTTCTCCGGCCCAGCCACGGCCATGGCCAGCTTCAGGGCCACCCCCACGCCGGCCAGCCCCTTGAAGGGGTAGGGACAGTCGGAGCGATGGGGATCCACCACCGCCGCGGCGGCGGGCAGAGGGTCCTTGCACTCGTGGTGGTCGGTGACCACCACATCCACCCCAAGGCTCCGGGCAAAGTTTACTTCCTCCACGGCGGTGATGCCGCAGTCCACGGTGACAATGAGGGTCACCCCCTGGGCGGCCAGGGTCTGGATGGCCTCCAGATTGAGGCCGTACCCCTCCTCCAGCCGGTCGGGAATGTAGGGGGTCACCTGTCCCCCCATGCTCCGCAGGCAGTCGGTGAGCAGGCAGGTGGAGGTGATACCGTCCACGTCATAGTCCCCGTAGACCGCCAGGTGCTCTCTCGTCTCCAAAGCCCGGCGCACCCGCGCCGCCGCCCGGTCCATATCCCGCAGCAGCATAGGGTCCAGCACCGGCTCTGCCCGGGGGGTGAGCAGCTGCCTGGCCTGGTCTGGCTGAGTGATCCCACGGGCGGACAAAATGGCCGCCAGCAGAGGCGGAATCCCCGCTGCCTCCAACGCCTGACGGGCCTTGGGGCTGCCCGAGGGCATCTTCCACTCTTTGTACTTCACCGGCGGTCACCTCCTTCCACCCTGCCGCGGGCACACTGCGGCAGTATTACTCTTTATTATACCATATTTTTGTGCAAAGGCACAAGTGGAAAAGCACACCCCCACTCTGGACCCCCAAGCCCTTGTCCGCCGGGGAAAAACGTGATAAAATACGGGAGTTATTTTGGGGTTTCCCCCGCTCTGCGGAGAGAAAAGAGACGAACTTATGACCTATTACGACGCTGGACAATATGATATTGCCGTGATTGGCGCGGGCCACGCGGGCATCGAAGCAGCCCTTGCCGCCGCCCGCATGGGACTGCGCACGGTATGTTTTACCATCAACCTGGACGCGGTGGGCAACATGCCCTGCAACCCCGCCATCGGCGGCACGGGCAAGGGCCACCTGGTGCGGGAGTTGGACGCCCTGGGGGGCGAGATGGGCCGGGCCGCCGACAAGGCCTGCATCCAATACCGCATCCTCAACCGGGGCAAAGGCCCGGCGGTGTGGTCTTTGCGGGCTCAGGCCGACCGTCGGGAGTACCAGAAGATCATGAAGCACACCCTGGAGCGGCAGGAGAACCTGTGGGTGAAGCAGGCCGAGGTGGTAGCTATCCGCACCGAAAACGGCGCGGTCTCCGCCGTGGTCACCCACACCGGGGCGGTGTTTGCCGTGAAGGCAGCTATTATTGCCACCGGCACCTACCTGGGCGGCCGCACCATTGTGGGCGAGGTGGTGCGGGACTCCGGCCCGGACGGCTTAGCCGCCGCCCTCCCCCTCACCCAGTCTCTTCTGGAGCTGGGGGTATCCATCCGCCGCTTCAAGACGGGCACCCCGCCCCGGGTGAACGCCCGCAGCGTGGATTTTTCCAAAATGGAGCTTCAGGAGGGGGACCCGGATGCCCAGCCCTTCTCCTTCGCCACCCACGAACACCCGAAAAACCGGGCGGTGTGCTACCTCACCTACACCAATGAGAAGACCCACGACATTATCCGGGCCAATCTGGACCGCTCGCCCCTCTACGACGGCACCATCGAGGGGGTGGGTCCCCGGTACTGTCCCTCCATTGAGACGAAAATCGTCCGCTTCCCCGACAAGGAGCGCCATCAGCTCTTTGTGGAGCCCATGGGCCTGGACACGGAGGAGCTGTACATCCAGGGCTTCTCCTCCTCCCTGCCCGAGCAGGTGCAGATCGAGATGCTCCACACCATCCCCGGCCTGGAGCAGGCGGAGATGACCCGGGCGGCCTACGCCATCGAGTACGACTGCATTGACCCCACCCAGCTGCTGGCCACTCTGGAGGTGAAGACCGTCCCCGGCCTATACGGGGCGGGACAGTTTAACGGCTCCTCCGGCTATGAGGAGGCCGCCGTCCAGGGCTTTGTGGCCGGGGTCAACGCCGCCCTGAAAATCCAGGGCAAAGAGCCCTTTATCCTGGGCCGGGACCAGGGGTACATTGGGGTTCTCATCGACGATCTGGTCACCAAGGGCACCAACGAGCCCTACCGCATGATGACCTCCCGCACCGAGTACCGCCTGCTCCACCGCCAGGACAATGCCGACCAGCGCCTCACCCCTCTGGGCTATGCCCTGGGGCTGGTCCCCAAGGAGCAGCTGGAGGCGGTGCAGGCCAAATACGCCGCTGTGGACCGGGAGTGCAAACGCCTGGAGCACACTGGCGTGGCCCCCTCCCCCGCTCTGGACGACTTTCTTACCGGGCTGGGCCAGGCTCCCGTACAGAACGGGGCACGGCTCAGCGACCTGCTCCGCCGCCCGCCGGTAAGCTATGAAGCCCTCGCCCCCTTCGACCCGGACCGCCCGGAGCTTTCTCCCGAGGTCACCCAGGCGGTGGAGATCGCCATTAAATACCAGGGGTACATCCAGCGCCAGCTGCGCCAGGTGGAGGAGATGAAAAAGCTGGAGGGCTTTCCCCTGCCCCCCGACACCGACTATGAAGCCATCCAGGGTCTGCGCCTGGAGGCCCGGCAGAAATTGCAGCACATTCGTCCTTTGAACCTGGGACAGGCCAGCCGGGTATCCGGCGTGTCCCCGGCGGACGTGGCGGTACTGATGGTCTATTTGAAACAGCGCACATAACGGATGGGAGGAACTATGAAACTGACCCAAGTAAAAGGAAACACCTGGGTGCTGGAGGGGTTTGAGCTCATCCCCCTCTACCGCCTGGAAAACAACACCTGCATCCTGCTGGACACCGGACTGGAATACGAACGGGAGGACATTGAGAACACCCTGCTGGAAGCCGGGCTCACTCCGGCGGGCATTCTCTGCTCCCACGCCCACATTGACCACGCAGGCAGCAACCGCTACTTTCAGGAGAAGTACCACATCCCCGTGGCCCTCACCGTCCAGGAGGCTGGGATGTGCGCCAGCCTGCTGTCTCTCAAGTGCTATTTCCTGCTTCTTCCCCCCAACATGGTGCAGCGGGAGTCCTCCAACCTCATCCACACTCCCGATGTGATCATCCCCGCCCAGGACGGCCCCTTCTCCTTTGCCGGGGCGGAGTTTACCATCCTCCACACCCCCGGCCACTCGGCGGGCCACGTGTGTACGGTCACCCCGGACAATGTGTGCTACGCCGCGGACGCTCTCCTCTCCCAGGAGATGATGGACTCCAAGCTGCCCTACTGCCTGTCCCACCAGATGGGCATGGACAGCCGGGAGAAGCTGCGGGGCTTCTCCTGGGACTACCTCATCATGGCCCACCGGGGCGTCTGTCCCGGCTCGGAACTGGACCAGCTCATTGACCAGAACCAGCAGCTGGCCCTTCTGCGCACCCGGGAGGTCTACAACCTGGTCACCCGGCCCATGACCGCCAGCGAGGTGTGCCAGGCCGTGTGCCAGTATCACCAGATTTTGACCCAAAAACCCCGCCGGGCCCTGCGCTTTGAGCGCAATGTCCGCTTCTTCCTGGAGTTTTTGGTGGACCGGGGCGACCTGGTCATGAAGACCCAGGACGGCACCGTGGTCTTTTGCCGTCCGAAATAACTCTTTTTTGCCTCAGGGGCGCACTTTGGAAAAAGTGCGCCCCTTTTTTGTCCTATTTTGTTTATTTTGCGGATAGCGGCGGCAAGCGAATCGTTGTAAAATACAACCGTTGACACTTGCAACGAAGGAGGAATTTGGTTGCAGGACCGCAAGGATGTGTTTCGCCGCCTGGAGCGGCAGTATTACCGGGACCGGATGGGGGTGCTGGGCCTGTCCACCGTAGAGGGGATGCTTCTGCGGGCCCTGGGCCGTCAGGGCCAGACCCGCCAGGAGGATCTGGTGGTGCAGCTGGTGCTGGACAAAGGGGCGGTAGCCCGGGCTCTGGGCCGGCTGGAGGAGCTGGGTCTGGTAGAGCGGACGGTGAGCGACCGCTGCCGCCGGGAAAAGCTGGTGTCCGCTACCCCGGACGGTCTGGTCCTGGCGGACACCATTCAAAAGGCGGTGGAGGAGTGGGACGAGGTCTGCTTTCAGGGGTTCTCCCCGGAGGAGCGGGCCCTTTTTACCGCTTTATTTACCCGGATGACGGAACATGTCATGGAATTTAAGCAAGGAGAGAAGGAGCATGGTTAAAAATCTGACGGAAGGAAAACCCCTGCCGCTGCTGTTTTTCTTTGCCCTGCCCATGGTGGCGGGCAACCTGTTTCAGCAGCTCTACAACATGGTAGACACGGCGGTGGTAGGCAAGTTCGTGGGCGAGGACGCCGTGGCGGCGGTGGGTTCCTCGTTCCCCATTGTATTTTTGTCGGTGGCAGTGGCCTCGGGATTGTCCATGGGCTGCAACGTGGTGGTGTCCCAGCTGTTTGGTGCGGGGCGCATCCATGAAATGAAGTCCACCATCTCCACCGCCATCATCTCCCTGAGCGTACTGGGTCTCATCATCATGGGCCTGGGCACCCTGTTTGCCGGTCCCCTGCTCCAGCTGCTGGGCACCGACCCGGACATTATGGCCGACTCGGAGCTGTACCTGCAGATCTACTTCGGGGGCGCGGTGTTCCTGTTTTTGTACAATACCCTAAACGGCATCTACAACGCCCAGGGGGACAGTAAGACCCCCCTGGTCTTCCTGATGATCTCCAGCCTGACAAACATTGTGCTGGATCTGTTGTTTGTCATCCAGTTTGACATGCGGGTAGCCGGGGTGGCCTGGGCCACTCTCATCGCTCAGGGCATCTGCGCGGTGGCCTCTCTCGTCGTAATGTATCGTCGAATGAAGCGCCTGCCCTGCGAGGAGGGACGGGAGAACGAAAAAGTGCCTCTGTTCCACATGACCGCCGTGCGGCGCATCGCCCAGATCGGTCTGCCCTCCATGCTCCAGCAGTCTCTGGTCTCCCTGTCCATGATGATGATGCAGGGGCTGGTCAACTCCTACGGCAAG
>CABVDR010000092.1 GCA_902497145.1 uncultured Oscillospiraceae bacterium | reverse complement strand
GCAGGAGCGGCGGGTGATGCCGTCCAGCACGGAGCCGTTGAGGTCGGGGGTGAGGATCTTGCCGGCGACCTTGAACATCACGTTCATGGAGCCGACCTCCTCGATGTACTTGCGGTGCACGCCGTCCAGCCACAGAACCTGGCTGTATCCCTTGGCCTCAGCCCGGTCGCCGGCACGCAGGGAGGCGGCGTAGTTGCCGCCGGTCTTGGCGGTGCCGGTGCCGCCCTTGACGGCACGGACGTCCTGGTCCTCCACGTAGATCTTCACGGGATCCAGGCCCTCGGGATAGTAGGCGCCCACGGGGCAGACGATAACGATGTACTGGCAGTGGTGAGAGCTATGTACACCCAGAGCGGCGTCCAGGCCGATCATGAAGGGGCGGATATACAGGGAGGTATCCTTGGCAGAGGGCACCCAGTCCTGCTCCAGCTTGACCAGCTCGGTGATGCCGGCCAGGGCCAGATCCTCGGGAATCTGGGGCAGGGACATACGCTCAGCGGAGTTGTTCATGCGGCGCACGTTGTCACGGGGACGGAACAGCTGAATGGAGCCGTCGGCGGTGCGGTAGGCCTTCAGGCCCTCAAAGATCTCCTGAGCATAGTGGAGCACCTTGGCAGCGGGGTCGATGGCCAGAGGGCCATAGGGCACGATGCGGGGATCGTGCCAGCCCTGACCGGCGTCATAGTCCACGATGAACATATGATCGGTCATCGCCTTGCCGAACACCAGGGTGGAGGGGTCGGGCTTCTCCTTGAGAGTGGTGGCGCGGGTAATCTTGATCTCTTCCATATACGTTAGCCTCCTAAGGTTCTTTTTTAACAGGCTTTGGTTCACGTGACGTCATTTCGGCCGGTGGGGCCGCAGTAGGCGGGGACCACGCTTGTTTCCCTATTATACCAGCCTTCCCCTCCCCTTGCAATGGCTCAATTTTCTGGAAAAACGGTTTTTTTGTGTTCATGCCATATTTTCCCCTCCCGTCTTTCTCCCAGCACCCCCGTTTCCCTTCCGGTTTTGGTTGTAATTCGGCTGGCAATCTGATATAATTTATTTCTGATTTTGTAATTGTTCACGGAAGGGAGGGCTTCCCTCTTGAATCGGAAAATATCCAAGCTCCTCCAGCCCGGGGTGGAGATGTATTTTATCATTCTCATCCTCTTTGCCCTGGCCTCCGCCCTGTTTTCGCTCCCCCTGGCGGTGCTGGAGGCGGTGGTGGTGCTGATCCTGGGACTCTATACCCGCACCAGCGGGCATAAGCGCCGCCGGGAGATCACCAAGTACATTGAAAATATCACCGGCAATGTGGACGTAGCCACCAAAGACACCATGGTCAACTCCCCCCTGCCCATGGTGATCTTCCGCCCGGAGAGCGACGACATCATCTGGACCAACGATCGCTTTCTCCGCCTCACCGGCGACCGGGAGCACCTGTTTGACGCCAAGCTGTCCTCTGTGGTCCCCGACTTTGACACCCGGTGGCTGCTGGAGGGGAAAAACGAGTGCCCCAACCACATCACCTTCTGCAACCGCCGCTTCATCGTATACGGCCACCTGGTGCGCACCAGCGACAAGGGCAGCGGTTTCCTGGCCACCACCTACTGGGTGGATGTCACCGAGCTGTGCGACATCCAGGACCGGTACCAGGCCTCCCGGCCGGTAATGGCGGTGCTGCTGCTGGACAACTACGAGGATCTCATGAAGAACCTCACGGAAAACGAGCGCTCCGCCATCTACTCGGAGATCAACGCCCGTCTGGACGCCTGGGTGGCCGACACCCACGGCATGCTCCGCCGGGTGGAGCGGGACCGGTACTACTATATCTTTGAGGAGCAGTATCTGGCCCGGTTCATTGAGAAAAAGTTTGATATTCTGGACACCATCCGCCAGGTCTCCAACCCCAGCGGCATTGCCGCTACCCTGTCTATCGGTGTGGGCAAGGACGGCAGCTCCTTCCAGGAGCTGATGCAGTTTGCCAACCTGTCCATCGAGATGGCCCTGTCCCGGGGCGGCGACCAGGCTGTGGTCCGCAACCAGTTTACCTTTGAATTCTACGGCGGCCGCTCCAAGGAGACGGAGAAGCGCACCAAGGTGAAAAGCCGGGTCATGGCCAACGCCCTGTCCGCCCTGGTGGCCGACTCCTCCCGCCTGTTTATTATGGGCCACAAGTCCCCGGACAATGACTGTCTGGGCGCTGCCGCCGGCGTGTGCGCCATCGCCCGGAAAAAGGGCATTCCCGCCCATATCATCCGGGAGCCAGGCTCCTTCCCCGGCAAGGTGCTGATGGACAAGCTGGGCCATCTGGAGGAGTACCACGACTGCTTCCTCTCCCCCCAGGAGGCCCTGCTCATGGCGGACAACCGCTCCCTGGCGGTGGTGGTGGACACCAACCGCCCCGAACAGGTCCAGTCCCTGGAGCTGGTGCAGTCCTGCAACCGGGTGGCCGTCATTGACCACCACCGCCGGGCCGCCACCTACATTGAGGGCGCCGCCCTTAACTACCACGAGCCTTACGCCTCCTCGGCCAGTGAGCTGGTCACTGAGCTGTTGCAGTACATCGCCGACCCCACCGACCTCACTCGGGTGGAGGCGGAGGCCCTGCTGGCTGGCATCGTGCTGGACACCAAGAACTTTACCATGCGCACCGGCGGGCGCACCTTTGAGGCCGCCGCCTTCCTGCGCCGGGCGGGCGCTGACACCGCCGAGGTGAAAAAGCTCTTCCAGAACGACCTGGAGGGCACCATCGCCAAGTATGCCATCATTCAAAACGCCAAACTTTATAAGGAGAAGATCGCCATTGCCGTGGTGGACCACACCGTAGGCCGGGTGGTGGCCGCCCAGGCCGCCGACGAGCTGCTGAACATCATCGGCATCGACACCTCCTTTGTACTCTACCCCGACGGTGAACGGATCATTATCTCCGCCCGCTCCATGGGGGACACCAACGTGCAGGTGATTTTGGAGAAACTGGGGGGCGGCGGCAACGCCGCGGCCGCCGGCGGTCAGATCGCCGGGAAATCTCTCTCCCAGGTCTCCACCGAGCTCTGCCAGGCCATCGACCAGTACCTGGAGGGCTGATCCCACTTATTTCAGCCAAACCCGGCTGATGTCATATCTATTGGGTTTAAAATCAAGAAAGCGAGGAATTTTACCATGAAAGTGATTTTACAGCAGGACGTGAGAGGTCAGGGCAAGAAGGGCCAGCTGGTGGACGTATCCGACGGCTACGCCCGCAACTTCCTGCTTCCCAAGAAGCTGGCGGTCATCGCCACCCCTGAGAACCTGAACACCATGAAGCAGCAGGAGAAGGCCCGCAAGGCCCAGCAGGCCGCCGAGAAGGCCGAGGCCGAGGCCCTGTCCAAGAAGCTGGAGGGGCTGATGGTGAAGGTGGCCGCCAAGGCCGGCGAGGGCGGCCGTCTGTTCGGCGCCGTCACCGCCAAGGAAATTTCCGAGGCTCTCTCCGCCCAGCACGGCGTGAACATTGCCAAGACCAAGCTGGTGCTGGACGAGCCCATCAAGGCCTGCGGCGGCTACCAGATCAAGGCCAAGCTGGGCTATGAGATCGTGGGCACTGTCAACGTGATGGTGGTGGAGGCCTGATTCCCCACCCCATCTTTCCACGTTTTTCGTTTTTATTTTTAAAGAAAGGTTGGTGAGACCATGGCGCTGGACGACGAACAACTGCTGCTGCGGCAGATGCCCCACAGTGTGGAGGCGGAGCAGGCCGTGCTGGGCTCCATGCTCATCGACCCCCGCTGTGTCCCCGAGGTCATTGACCAGCTGCGCCCCGACGACTTTTACCTCAAGCAGAACCGGGAGCTCTACGAGACCATCTACTCCATGTTCAACTACTCCCTCACCATCGACCCGGTGACGGTGCTGGAGAACATGAAGCAAAACGGGGTCTATGACGAAAACAACTCCCGGGGGTATCTGCTCCAGCTCATGGACACTACCCCCACCGCCGCCAATGTCAAGGAATACATTGACATCATCAAGGACAAGACCTTGCTGCGCCGGGTGGCGGAGACGGCGGGAGAGCTCACCGCCCTCATTCAGCAGGGCACCGACACCGGCCAGGACGTACTGGAGATCGCCGATCAGCGCATTTTCGCCATCCGGCAGGGCCGGGCCGCCCGGGGTCTGACCCCCATCTCCACCGTGCTGCTGGATGTATATGACCGTCTCACCGAGCTGGCCGAGAGCGAGAGCGCCATTCCCGGCCTGTCCACCGGCCTTACCGATCTGGACCGGGCCATCTCTGGCCTCAATAAATCGGACCTCATCCTCTTGGCCGCCCGTCCCGGCATGGGCAAGACCTCCATGGCGTTGAACATCCTGCTGGAGGCAGGCAAAAAGTCGGGCAAGACGGTGGCCTTTTTCTCCTTGGAAATGAGCCGGGAGCAGCTGGCCCTCCGCCTCATCGCCAGCGAGTGCTTTGTGGACAACAAAAAGCTGGTCACCGGCAAGCTCACCGAGGAGGACTGGGAGAAGGTGGCGGTGGCTGCCGACTCCCTCAACCGCTCCAAGATCCTCATCGACGACGACTCCTCGGTCACCGTGGCCGACATCAACGCCAAGTGCCGCCGGGTGGACAACTTGGGGCTGGTCATCATCGACTACCTCCAGCTGATGCAGTCCGCCGGCGGAAAGCAGTATTCCGGGGAAAACCGCCAGCAGGTGGTCTCCGACATCTCCCGTGCCCTGAAGATCATGGCCAAGGAATTAAATGTCCCTGTTTTGTGCCTCAGCCAGCTCTCCCGTGCCAACGAGAGCCGCAGCGACAAGCGGCCCATGCTCTCTGACCTGCGTGAGTCTGGCGCCATCGAGCAGGACGCCGACATTGTCATGTTCCTCTACCGGGAGGGCTACTACGACAAGGACACCCCCAACCCCAACCTGGCCGAGTGCATCATCGCCAAAAACCGCCACGGCGAGACCCGCACTGTGGAGCTGCAGTGGCTGCCCGAGTTTACCACCTTCAGCAATATGGAGTGGCAGCACGAGGAATAAGCCCAAATCTTCCCCTCTGGAGGGATTATGAGCGACCGAATGGAACAACTGATCCGGGACTACCGCCTGATCCCCCCCGGCAGCACGGTGCTTTGCGCTGTGTCCGGAGGGGCGGACTCGGTATACCTGCTCCACCGGCTCTACACCCTGCGGCGGGAGCTGAACTTCACCCTGGTGGCCGCCCACTACGACCACCGTCTGCGGGGAAATGAGTCCACACAGGACGCCAAATTTGTGGAAGAATTTGTCCGGCTGTGCTGTCCCGCCGAGCGGCTCTACACCCCCCAGGGACCTCTGCTCACCGGCAGCGGCAACGTGGCCGGTGAGGCTGCCAGGCTCCGGCAGGGGCTGGAGGAGACCGCCCGGCAGATGCGTTACGCCTTTCTCCAGGAAGCGGCCAAGCGGGCGGGGGCCGACCTCATCGCCACCGCCCACAACGCCAGCGACAACGCCGAAACGGTACTGCTCCACCTGGGCCGGGGCAGCGGGCTGCGGGGTCTGGCCGGGATGCCCCCAAAACGGGGCAACCTCATCCGCCCCCTGCTCACCACCTCCCGGGAGGAGATCGAAAACTATCTCCGCTACCGGGGGCTGCCCTGGCGGGAGGACGTGACCAACCGGGACGACGCCTACGCCCGCAACCGGCTGCGCCACCAGGTGCTCCCCGTGCTGGAGGACCTGTTCCCCGGGTTTCTTACCCGCCTGAACCAGACCTGCGCCCACCTGCGGGAGGATGAGGAGTACCTCAGCGCTCTGGCCGCCCAGGCGGTGGAATGCGCCCGGCGGGAGGGGGAGGATCTGGTCCTCCCTGCCGCCGCCCTGGCCCACCAGCCTCCCAGCGTGGCCATCCGGGGGGCCAGGATGCTCATCGGCTCCATGACGGCGGGCAACGACAACTGTGCCGCCCCCCATCTGGAGGGGCTTTTGGACCTGTGCCGGGGGAGCGACCCCTCCGCCCGGCTGGATCTGCCCGGCGGGCTCACCGCCCGGCGGCGGTACGAGGAGCTGGTGCTCTCCCGCTCCTCTCCCACCCCCCTGTCCCCCAAGGCCATGAACCTGGCGGGAGAGACCCGGGCCGGGGACTGGATCATCCGCTGCATGCCCGGCACCTACCAGGGGGAGAAGCAGTCCCCACTGGACTTCTGGCTCGCCCAGGACAAACTGCCCATGCCCACCCTGCGCCCCCGGCGCACCGGGGACATGCTGGCGCCCCCCGGACGGCATGAGAAGAGCGTAAAGAAGTGGATGATCGACCACAAAATCCCCGCCTGTTGCCGGGACGCTGTCCCCGTGGTGGACGGAGAGGGCACGGCCGCTGCCGTGGCCCTGCTGGGTCCCCACCGGGAATTTATTCCCCAAAAGGGCCAGCTCAGCTGGCACATCACCTTTGTCCCCCCCAACTATCTGTCCCGTTAAGCACCACATTCCGCCCCCTTTCCCCAGGGGAATATGCTACTCTACTGTATTGTGAGGAAGGAAGTACGTTATGTTAGAGAAAGACATCCAGGAAGTCCTGTTTTCCCAGCAGCAGCTGGAGGAGCGGGTCAGTCAGATCGCCCAGGAGATCACCCGGGACTACGCCGGCAAGGAGATTGTGCTTATCAGCGTGCTCCGGGGCTCCTTTGTGTTCATGGCCGACCTGTGCCGCCACATCGACCTGCCCTGCACCATTGACTTTATGTCCGTCTCCTCCTACGGAAAGGGCACCTCTTCCACCGGTCAGGTGCAGATCACCAAGGACCTGTCCGGGGACATCTCCGGCAAGCACATCCTGGTGGTGGAGGACATTCTGGACTCCGGCAACACCCTGAGCTACCTGCTCAAGCTGCTGGAGCAGCGCAAGCCCGCCTCCATCCGCCTGTGTACTCTGTTGGACAAGCCGGAGCGCCGGGTGAAGCCGGTGGAGGTCCACTACTCCGGCTTTACCATCCCCGACGCCTTCGTGGTGGGCTACGGCCTGGACTACGCTGAGCACTACCGCAACCTGCCCTATATCGGTATTCTCAAACCCGAGGTCTACGGGGGCTGAGCCCCTTTGAAATTGGCAACAACGGCGGAATTCCATCTCCCCGGGGCGCCCCGGTTGGCGGATCGGCCGCCCCACCGCCGGAAAGGAAGTGAGTCCCTTGAAGCGTTTTAGTCCAAGGGATCTGGCCCTGTACCTGCTGCTCTTGCTGCTGACCATCTTTGCGGTGAACACGCTCCAGCAGATGAACCGGGCCGATGATCCCTCCTACAGCCAGATCCGGACCCTATTTGAGCAGGAGAAGGTCAAAAACTTTTCCGTGAAGGACAACGTGCTCACCATGACGGTACGGGGCGAGGGCAACCAGACCTCCACCGTCACCTACGAGCTGTCCAACTTCTACGTCTTTTACAACGACCTGCATGAGCTCATTGATCAGCAGCGCGCGGAGGGGATCATCGAGGACTACGACTACCCCCTGGGCGTGCAGGGCTCCTGGTGGTACCAGTACCTGCCCTACCTGCTGGTCATCCTGGTAATGGCGGGGCTGGCCTACATGCTGTTTCTGCGTCAAAGCGCCGCCAGCGGCGGGGGCGGCGGCCCCGGCCCCAATCGCTTCGGCCACGCCCGCACCCGCACCCTGGCCGACCAGGGCAAGAAGGTCACCTTCAACGACGTGGCGGGCGCCGATGAGGAGAAGGAGGAGCTGCAGGAGATTGTGGAGTTCCTCCGAGACCCCCAGCGCTTCACCGCCCTGGGCGCCCGGATCCCCAAGGGTGTGCTGCTGGTGGGCCCTCCGGGCACCGGTAAGACCCTGATTGCCAAGGCGGTGGCCGGCGAGGCCGGGGTCCACTTCCTGTCCATCTCCGGCTCCGACTTTGTGGAGCTTTATGTAGGCGTGGGCGCCAGCCGGGTCCGGGATCTCTTTGACCAGGCCAAGAAGGACGCCCCGGCCATTGTGTTTATCGACGAGATCGACGCGGTGGGCCGTCAGCGCGGCGCCGGCCTGGGCGGCGGCCACGACGAGCGGGAG
>CABVDR010000091.1 GCA_902497145.1 uncultured Oscillospiraceae bacterium | reverse complement strand
GTATCGAAGTGGTCATAACGGGGCTGACTCGAAATCAGTTTGCGGGCAACCGCACGAGGGTTCGAATCCCTCCCGCTGCGCCACGTCGGAGCAAGCGTCATATCGCTTGCTCCGACTTTTTTCAAAAGTCAGAGCGCGCTCATTCTGCTGCTCCTCCTCTCCAAACCGGACCCGCTGCACTGGGCTCCGGTTTGGTTTTGGATGTGAGCCGGACCATCTGCATCTTTTTCGGCAACAAAAGGTAAAGACTCTAGAAGCAGATGCTTCTGGAGCCTTTTTTCTATTTATACAGAAACCGCGGCATGGAGGCTGCCTCCATGCCGCGGTCTTATTTTTCCTCCCCCTCTTGTCCCTTGGGCAAAATGGTCAGCTCCCCCTGAGGCGCGCTCAGATACAGCTCTTCGCACTTCTGCTGGGCCGCAATCAGGGTGTTAACCGCCTGTTCGGTCGCTCGGAACAAAGTCAGGTACATCTCTTGATAGTCCGGCATTAAATCACCTCTTTGATAGTAGAATAGGACACATAGTCCTAATTGTCAATAGGACGATTTGTCCTTTGTTATAGTAATTTCGGTGATGTATATGAATCTCAGAATTCGAGATTTGCGAGAAGATGCCGACCTGTCCCAAAAGCAGATTTCCGAGCTGCTTCTTTGTGACCAGTCTCTCTATTCAAAATATGAGCGTGGAGAACGAGCACTTCCCCTAGATTTAGCTATTAAATTAGCTGATTTTTACCGTGTATCGCTGGACTATTTAGTAGGACGAACAGACCGGAAAGATTAGGTACTTTCCCAGCCTCCGTTGACAAATTCGCTTCCCGATGCTATCCTGTCTCCGTCACAGACCACGGCCCGGAAGGGCCGTTTTTCCCAACCACAAGTTAGCTTTTGCTAATAATGAAAGTAGGTGTTCCTATTCTGATCTCCCTTGAAACCCTGGCGGGCATCCTGGTACCCTTTGCCGGCACCTCCCTGGGTGCCGCCTGCGTTCTTTTTCTGAAGCGGGATCTCCGCCCCGGCCTGCACCGGGCTCTCACCGGCTTTGCCGCCGGGGTCATGGTGGCCGCCTCCATCTGGAGCCTACTGGTGCCCGCCATGGAGCAATCCCAGGCCCTGGGTGTGCTCTCCTTTCTCCCCGCCGTAGCGGGGTTCTGGCTGGGGGTCCTGTTTTTGCTGCTGCTGGACCATGTGGTCCCACACCTTCACCAGGGCAGCAGTCAGGCGGAAGGCCCCAAGACCGCCCTGGCACGCACCACCATGCTGGTGCTGGCCGTCACCATCCACAACATCCCCGAGGGCATGGCCGTGGGTGCGGTGTTTGCCGGCTATCAGACGCAAAACGCCGCCATCTCCCTCAGCGGGGCCCTGGCCCTCTCCCTGGGTATTGCCATCCAGAACTTCCCCGAAGGGGCTATCATCTCCATGCCCCTGCGTTCGGAGGGTCTGAGCAAAAGACGGGCGCTGGGGTACGGCGTGCTCTCCGGCATTGTGGAGCCTATCGCCGCCTTGGTCACCATCCTGGCCTCTGGCTTCCTCCTGCCGCTGCTGCCTTATCTGCTCAGCTTTGCGGCGGGGGCCATGATCTACGTGGTGGTGGAAGAGCTCATCCCTGAGATGTCCCTGGGCAAGCACTCCAACATCGGCGTGCTGGCCTTTTCTGCCGGATTTACTCTCATGCTAGCGCTGGATGTGGCGCTGGGATAAGAAAAGAGGCCGCACACGCGGCCTCTTTTCTTGCTTCTTGTTAAATTCGGGATCTGCGGAAGGAGAGCTGTACCTCTTCGTCGGCATAGAACCGGCGGTAAAACAGCACCTGCATCAGCAGCCACAGCCCTCCGTACAGCACCAGCAGGAAAGCCCACCGGGGCATGGCCCGGCTCAGGGTTTCCAAGGGGGTGCCCAGGCCTCCGGCGGTGTAGCAGTAGTCCCAGCCGAACAGGCGGCTGCACACCAGGCACACGCTAACCAGCACCCCAACCGGCACAAAGCACAGCACCCGGTCGCCGGGCTGGGGCCGGTACACACCGCCCCGCCACAGCAGGGTAGCCGCCGCCACCATTAAAATGTGGTAGAGCAGACTGCGCACCGGAACAAAGTGGAAAAAGGGGTAGCGGCTCAGATAGACGTTGAACACCAGACCCAGCACGCCTCCCAGCATTCCCATGGTACAAACATTGGCCGCCGCCATCTGCCGCAGCTTCTCCCGCTTGGAAAAAACTGCGATGGGGAGCATCATGTAAAACAACGAGCACAGGTAGAGGGGCAGGGTCGTGTCCAGATGGATCTGGCCGTACTGCCTCATCTCCCACATCCAGTAGATGGGATCAAAGAAAAGAGAAATAACCGCGCACACCTTCAGCCAGACCAGTACGCGCTCCGGTCCCGCCCGGTGGGCGGCGGCCCCTAACCGCCAGGCCAGGATTCCAGTGGCCAGAAGCACCAGAAGATGGGGAAGTTGAAACATTCTTTCCACCCCTTTCGTGTTTTCTCCATCCTACCGGCTGGCCCTGTATATTCCCCCTGGATTTTCTTAAGATTTGCTAAGAGTAAAAATTTTTTGTTGGACATGCTATGCCCCGCCATGGGAGTTTGTTATAATGACGTTATAAGCGACAAAACAAACAATAAAAGGAGGCAGCCCAAGATGAACCCTTTAATCCTGATTGCAGAGGACGACGCGGATATCCGCGGCCTGCTCAAACTCTACCTGGAGGGCGAGGGCTTCCGGGTTCTGGAGGCGGACAACGGTGCCCGCGCCCTGGATCTGGCCCGGGAGCAGTCCCCTGATATGGCGATTCTGGACATTATGATGCCCCAGCTCAACGGCTTTGAGCTCACCCGCGCCCTGCGGAAATTCAGTGATATCCCCATCCTCATTCTCTCAGCCAAGAGCCAGGACAACGACAAGATTCTGGGTCTCAATCTGGGGGCGGACGACTATATCGCAAAGCCCTTCAACCCCGTAGAGATCGTGGCCCGGGTCAAGGCCCAGCTGCGCCGGGCCTCCCGGGGCGGAGGCGATGTGCTCACCGTGCGGGAGCTCACTCTGGACACCACCACCTTCCAGCTGACCAAAAACGGCAAGCAGATTCTTCTCACTCCCATGGAGTACAAGATCCTGGCTCTGCTCATGCGCTCCCCCGGCCGGATCTACACCAAGATCCAACTCTATGAGGGTGCCATCGGCAACTACTTCGAGGGAGACGACAACACTATGATGGTGCACATCTCCAAACTGCGGGACAAGATCGAGGACGATCCCAAAAGTCCCCGCTACATCATCACCGTGAGAGGATTGGGGTATAAGCTTGAAAAGTAAAAAAAAGCTCTCTGGCAGCCTGTTTGGTCTGTTGGCCCGGAGCTACCTCCTCTTTACCCTTACCCTGCTGATCATTGCCGGGGGGATTTTCCTGCTGTGGAACAACTACCTTGCCTCCTTTTATGCTCTGTCCGACTGGACTTCCCTGCTGGCTGACCCTGCCCTGTCCGAAGGGAAATACGACAGCCTGCGCCGTTACCTGAGCAACGGCGGGGATTCTTTTGCGGTCTATGACAGCAGCGGGAGGCTGGTCTATGCCTCCACCGGGGACTATGACCCCTCCTACACCCAACAGGAGCTCTCCTGCATCCCACGCTATGGCAGCAACATTTTCATTGACTCCTATGATATGACCCAGCACAAGAGCAATGCCAGCTATCTGGTCATCAAGCACACCTTTGCTGACGACGATCACGAGGAGTCTGTGGATCTGATGGCACTGGATCAGAATTTTCAGGTGATCTTCGGCAGTCTGCAGGACGGCAAAGATTACTACACCCCCCGGGAATATCAGCTGCTTACCGGTACCCGCTACTCCGACAGCGCCATTCAGTGTGCCTCGTTTGTGAGCAGTCAGGGAGAGAACATGACCCTGCTTCTGCGGGAGGCTCTGTGGAACGAGGCCGATTATTTGAAGCACTATAACCAGTCCCGGGCCATCTGGCTGCTGTTCCTGCCCCTGTTTCTGGCCGACGCAGGGCTGTTTATCTGGTGGCTGAGCCGGAAAATCGGCCGGCCTCTGCGCAAGCTCAACGACGCAGTGGTCTCCCAGTCCGAGGGCCGCCTGGCCCGGGTGGGCGAGTGCGGCGGCACATTGGAGATCCGCCGCATCGGTGAAAGCTTTGACCGCTTCTCCGACCGACTGGCCGAGAGTGAGCGGCAGCGCCGCATTCTGGATGAGGGACGGCAGAAGCTCATTGCCGATATCTCCCACGATCTAAAGACCCCCATCACCGTCATTGCCGGCTACATTGACGCCATCTGTGACGGCAAGGTCCCTCCAGAGGAGCAGACCCGGTACCTGCGTGCCATTCAGAGCAAGGCCGAGGCCCTCACCGAGCTGGTCAACGCCTTCCACGAATACAGCAAGGTGGAGCATCCGGAGTTTATCCTTCACCCCGAGCGCACCGATCTGTGCGAATTTCTGCGGGAGTACCTGGCAGGTAAGTACGAAGAGATCGACCTGGCTGGCTTCTCTCTGGAAATCTCCATTCCCGAGCGGGCCATCTTCTGCCAGCTGGATCCCCTCCAGTTCCGTCGGGTGCTGGACAACCTGCTCTCCAATGCCCTGCGCCACAACCGCCTGGGCACAGTTTTGTTTTTCGACGTGGATGTGGAGGGTTCTTCTGCCCGCATGAAGGTGGCGGACAACGGTTCCGGCATTCCGCCGGAACGGATCCCGTACATCTTTGAGCCCTTTGTGGTGGGCAGCGACGCACGCTCCGGCACCGGCAGCGGACTCGGCCTTGCCATTACCCGCCGGATCATGGAAAAGCACGGCGGCAGCATTGAGCTTGCCTCTCACCCCGCCCCCGGCCGCAGCACAGAATTTATCCTTCGTCTGCCTTTGGACCCCGCTTCCACAGCAGAATAAGTCGTACAAGGAACAGCCTTTCCGGCCCCAGTCGGAAAGGTTGTTCTTTTCTTTACAAACTTTAACCCCGGACAAATGGGCATTAAAGCTTGCCGGAGTATGATCCAATTCAGAAAGGGGGGCCTGCCCATGAACGAGAGCAGCCTGCGCAGCCAACCCATCATCGAAGTGACAAATCTATGGAAGCAGTACTCTGTCGGAGAGGAAACGGTGGAGGTACTTCGAGGCATTGATCTAAATATAACCCGGGGGGAAATCTGCTGTATTTTCGGCCCCTCCGGATCCGGAAAGAGCACCCTGCTCAACCAACTGGCCGGACTGGAGAAACCCACCCGGGGCGAGGTATGTATTGGCGGCGTGTCTGTCTCCCAGCTGGACGAGGTGCAGCTGACTAATTTTCGCCAGCGGCGCATGGGATTTGTATTTCAATCCTACAATCTGCTGCCTAATCTGACCGCCACGGAAAATGTGGCCCTGCCCCTGATGTTCCGGGGAATCCCCAAGGCACGGCGGGAGCAGCTGGCCCGGGATCTGCTGGAACGGGTGGGCCTGGGCCACCGGCTCAACCACTTTCCCAACCAGATGTCCGGCGGCCAACAGCAGCGGGTTGGCATCGCTCGGGCCTTTATTGCCCGCCCCGATGTGGTTTTTGCCGATGAACCCACCGGGAACCTGGATTCCAAAACCACCCTTGCAGTCATGGACATGATCTGCAGCTTTGCCCGGGATTTTCACCAGACTGTCATTTTGGTCTCCCACGACCCGGAAATGGCCTCCTACGCCCATCGGGTGGTCACTCTTCTGGACGGCAAGGTGGTCAGCGATGAGTACACCAGGAGGAAAATTTATCCCGTGAAGGAATACCCCCGCCGCACCGCTCCATCCCGCTATTCCGGTACTATGGAGGAGACCTTTGGCATGTGGAGGACCCAGGCGTGAGCCGGCAAGATCTGCTTCACCTATGTGTGCAGAACCTTCTGCGCCGGAAGGCCCGCACTGTGCTCACAATCCTGGGAATGCTCATCGGCTGCTCCTCCATTATCATCATGGTCTCCCTGGGGATAGGAATGCGGGAGGCCCGGGAAAAGGTACTTTCCAGTCTGGGCGACCTGACCATCATCACGGTTCGTGCCCCTTCCAGCAATCGCAGCAGCGGCAGACTGGACGACACACTTTTGCGCCAGCTGCGGGAGATGGACGGCGTGGCCGCCGTCACCCCCAAGCTCACTTTAGATGTCAACTCGGTCACTCTCTCCACCGGCTCCAATGGGCACTACCTGGCTGAATGGACCAACGTGGTGGGGGTGGATACCTCCGCCATGGAGGACATGGGCTATGAGTTTTTACAGGGAACACCGGCCATTCAGTCAGGTCAGGCCGTAATGGGCGAGTATTTCGCCTATAATTTCCGGGATACCACCTTACCGGAGGGGGCGGATATCATCGACCGCTTTGACGGCGAGTGGGACGATCAGGGAAACCAACTCACGGTACCAGATCCCTTCTTTGACCCCCTGGACCGCCCCTGCACCATGGTAATCGAGACGGATTCCGGTCTGTTCTCTGTCCCGGTGGATCTGGTCGGAAAAATTAAGGCCGACTACTCCAAGGGCAACGAGACTGCGGAAGGCATCCTGATCCCCATGGAGGATCTGCTCCACTTACAGGCTCAGATCAATGGCGTCTCAAAGTCCGACGTGGTCTATGATTCCATTCTGGTCAAGGTGTCCCGGGTCAATCGGGTCGAGGGGGTGGAAAACCGGATCAAGGCCATGGGATACACCACCGAGTCCATGGAAGAGGTGCGCAAGCCCATGGAAAAAGAGGCCCAGCAGCAGCAGATGATGCTGGGCGGGTTGGGAGCCATCTCCCTGCTGGTGGCTACTCTGGGCATCATCAATACCATGATTATGTCTATCTCGGAGCGTACCCGGGAGATCGGCATTATGAAGGCTCTGGGCTGCCCGGTTTCTGATATCCGCGCCATGTTTTTGACCGAGGCGGGGGCCATCGGTCTGATCGGCGGCCTGTTGGGCTGCGTGTTCAGTCTGCTCCTGTCTGCCGCCATTAACTTGGTTGCCGCCGCCCTCAGCCCGTCAGACTTTCTCACTACCCTGCTGGGATGCAGGGATGTGACCAGGGTCTCTGTGATTCCCTGGTGGCTGCTGGTCTTTTCCCTGGTGTTCTCCGTTGTGATCGGCCTGGGAGCCGGCTACTATCCGGCCAGCAAGGCGGTACGCATCTCCGCCCTGGAGGCCATCAAAAACGAATAATCCCCCTCTTTTGTACAAAAAACAGGAGGCAGTCTCTCAGGACTGCCTCCTGTTTTTCTTGCTTGGGGTCAGTGGTTTTTATCTGTGTCCCGAAACAGCAGTGTAATACACCACAGGGCCGACAGACCCACCACAGTGTAAATCACCCGGCTGATCAGGCCATCCGAACCACCGCCGACAAAGGCCACCAAATCAAACTGGAACAGTCCCACGCTGCCCCAGTTAAGCCCGCCGATAATCAGCAGGGCCAGGGCGATCTTGTCCATGATCACGTCAGATTACCTCCTCGGATTGGGTTCCGGGGATAGCATTTCCAGCCTGTGTGCAAACTATGCACGGGTGATTTTCAATTTCCGTTCAGCGACTCGGGACCAAAGCCCATGGGCAGCAGCTCCGAGAGGGTCGCCTGCCGAAACTGTCCGCGGCGATTGACCGCCAGTACCCGCAACTTCGGCGCAAATTCATACAGCATTTGACGACAGGCGCCGCAGGGCCAGCAAAAGTCCTCCCCGCTGCCCGCAATGGCCAAAGTAACCCAGCCCCCAGCATATCCCTCGCTGACCGCCTTCACCAAGGCGGTACGTTCCGCGCAGATCGTGGAGCCATAGGCCGCGTTTTCCACATTGCAGCCGGTAAATACCGCTCCGTCCTCACACAAAAGGGCCGCACCCACGGCAAAGTGGGAGTAGGGCGCATAGGAAAATTGCCGCATCTGCAGCGCTTTGTCCACCAGTTCCTCGTCGGTCATCGTTCTGCCTCCTTTTCCCGCTCCAAAGCGGGTATCTTTCCCCTCTAGCATACCCCAGCAGAAAAAAACTTGCAATCCTGTTTTCCCGTGCTATAATATTTCCCAGCAGGCCGCGTTCCACCGCGGTCTACAAAATGAAAAAGGGAGCTCGCAAACGGGCTGAGAGGAAGCTGTGCGCTTCGACCTGTGACC